>NZ_JBDJMM010000004.1:0-222857 GCF_039673865.1 Pseudomonas sp. TWI628
TCCAGCAGCTCTTTGGGGATTTTGGGCAGGTCACGCAAGGGTTTCTTTTTGGTTGGCATACATGCACCTCTTACTCATGTTATGCCCGAACACAAAATTTCTGACACCCTCTCGCGATGCGCCGCGCGGGCGGCGCTCGATCTCACAGCCGCAGAAGATGTAAAGGCGTACACCTGCAAGCCCTCATACCCTCTCACACCCTTACTTGCAATTCCCCGCCTTGCGGTACCCCGCCGCCAACGCCTCGGCCTCACTGCCAAACGCCACCTGGTTCTTCTGCGAAACCTGGCTGTACCCCGGGCAACCGCTGGCCAAATGATACACATGGCTATTGCGGTTACCGACCACCGCACCGCTCGCCGCAGTACTGGCCAGCGTCGGCTTGGCCGTCTCTTTCACCGCCGTCGTCGGCACCGCGGCAGCACCCTTCGGCGTATACCCCAGCGCCCACTTGCGCTCGCCGGTCACGAACGGGTTGTTGTGCCCCATGATCGCGGCAATGCGCTGGTCACGCTGCTTCTCCCAGGCCGTCACCGGATGCTGCTTGTCCCAGGCCATCAGCACCTGCTGCTGCTGGCGCGACATGCTCAGCTTGTAGCGATCGAACATGTAGAACGTGGTGCGTGCCACCAGCCCCTTGACCTCGTCGCGTGGCTCGGCGGTTTTCTGCTGGAAGTCGATCTTGGTAGCGCACTGGCCGTACTGCGGGGCAACGCCAGAAACCATGCCGTAGTTGAAGTTGCTGCGGTCACCGTTCACTTCGCCCACGGACGGGTAGAGGTTGAACAGGTCGGCTTCCATCGAACGGAAAGTCGGGTCGGTATCCACGCATTGTTCACGCCCGCCGTTCTGCCAGCACTGGCGCTGGTGGCCGAAGGTCCAGGCCGGGACGATGTGCTCCCACTCGGTACGCTCGGCGCGGGTCTGCAGCTTGCGGGTTTCATAACCACAGGATTTCAGGTCGACCCGGCCGCCGGACTTGCCGACCCAGGTCCACTTGCAGCCACAGTACAACTCGCCCATGGCGCTGTTGCCCTGGTCAAGGTAGATCTTCTGTTTGGCAACCACCTTGGCTTCGGTGAAGGTGGCGGGTGGGGTGGCGAAGGCAGCGGGGATGGCGGCGAAGGCGAGGGCGACGGCGCAAAGCAGTTTCTTCATGAAAATACGTCTTAGGCTTACAAAAAAACGCGATTATACGGCTTGAGCGATTCGATAGAAGAGATGAAAGGCTTGCGCTTGAGCGTTGCAGCGCTATCGTTTGCGGGTCAGGATTTTTATCGAGCGCGTTGTCATGCAAATTGCCCCGTCGCCTCTCAACGAGGCAGCCCGCCTGTGTTTCCTCGAGAGCCTGAACATTCTCGATACCCCGGCCGAGGAAACCTTCGACCGCATCACCCGGTTGGCCAGCGTGCTGCTCGATGTGCCCATGGCCCTGGTGTCGCTGGTCGACATGAATCGCCAGTGGTTCAAGTCGCGCCAGGGCATCGATGTGGCCGAGACCACGCGCGATATGGCGTTCTGTGCCCATGCCCTGCATGCCGAAGACATCCTGGTGATCCCGGATGCCAGCGCCGATCCGCGTTTCGAGGACAACCCGCTGGTGACCGCTGGGCCGCGCATCCGCTTCTATGCCGGTGTGCCGCTACGCTTTGCCGGCGAGCTGACCGTGGGCACCTTGTGTGTGCTGGACAGCCGGCCCCGCCAGGTGTCGGAAACCGAGTTGGCGCACCTGCGCGACCTGGCGCGAATCGTCGAGCGCGAGATGCTGCACCGCAGCCTGGCCATCGACTCGGGCAGCGCGGTGCAGCAGGCGGAGCAGGGCGCATTGGTGTCTTCCGAGGCGCGTTTTCACCGGGTGTTCGACAGTAGCCCGACGAGCAAGGCCCTGGTGGCTCTTGACGGGCGTATCCTCGAGCCCAACCGGGAATTTTGCCAGTTGCTGGGCAGGGCCAAGGAGTGGCTGGTGCTGACCCGGCTGGGCGAGCTGATCGACCCGCAGGACCTGGCCAAACTGGACGAGCCTTGGCAGCGAATCGTTGCCGGTGAGCAGGATTCGCTGGTCATCGAAGTACGGCTGGTCACCCCCGGCAATGGCGCGCTGTGGAGCGAGTTGAGCGTGTCGGCGCTGCGCAATGCGCGCGGTGTTACCGAGCAACTGGTCGTGTTCGTGCGCGACATCAGCGAACGCAAGCGCCGCCAGCAGCAACTGCAGCGCTACCAGGCGACCCTGGAGCAGCAGGTGGCGCAGCGCACCGAAGAGCTGGCACGCAGCCAGGAAACCCTGCAGGCCATTGCCGACAATATCCCGGTGCTGATCGCGCAGATCGGCACCAACCTCGAATACCGCTTCAATAATGCCGTGTACCGGCAGGTCTTCGGCGTCGAGCCGATCCAGCTCAAAGGCCGCAAGGTGCAGGATGTGCTGCCGGCGGACGTGTACCAGCAGCTGCTGCCTTGCTTCCACAAGGCGTTGGCTGGCGAGCGGGTGGAGGCTGACAACGTGCGTTACAGCCCCGATGACACGCGGATCTGGCACGCGTCCTATGTGCCTGATATCCGCAACGGCAAGGTGGAGGGCTTTTTCGTCATGTCGCTGGATGTGACCGAACGCAAGCGCAAGGAAAAGACCCTGCTCGACCAGGCCACGCTCGACCCGCTGACCGGGCTGCCCAACCGCGCGGCGTTGTATGGAGAGTTGGATTGCGCCCTGCAGCAGCGGGCTGCGTTTGCCTTGTTCTTCATCGACCTGGATGGCTTCAAGCAAGTCAACGACCAGCATGGCCACGAGGTGGGCGATGCCGTGCTGCAGGTTGCTGCGGGGCGCATGCTGGCGATCATGCGTGCGGACGACACGGTGGCCAGGCTGGCCGGTGACGAGTTTGTGGTCATCGCCCAGGCCGTGGCCAACCAGGCGTCAGCCCGGGATATTGCGCGCAAGCTGTGTGATGAGCTGTCGGCGCCGATTGCGGTGGAGGGTGTTGAAGTGGCCGTTGGCGCCAGTATCGGTGTCTACCTCAACCATTCCGGGCATGACCCGCAAACTGCCGAGGATGCCTTGGCGCTGGCCGACAAGGCCATGTACCAGGCCAAGCGCAGTGGGCGCAACCGCTTCAGTGTGGTGCCCGACCGCTAGAACCCCCAATACTGCAACCCCCACAACACCCCCATGCCAACCGCGAGGGTCAGCAGCGTACTGCGCGAGCGCCAGGCGACCAGCCCGGCGACAATCGCGGCCGGTATCTGCGGGTTGCTCCAGTCGACCCCAGGCTGGCCGGCCTTGAACACCACGGCCGGCAGCACCAGCGCGGCCAATACACTGGCCGGCACGTAGACCAGCGCACGGCGCAACAGCGGCGGAATGCGCAATGCACCGTAGAACTCGATGAACGACAGCCGTATCGCAAAGGTGCCCAGGCCAATCAGGGCGAAGGTGATCCAGGGATTCAGGTCGATCATGGCGCCTCCGCTGTCACGCGTGCGCCCTTGCGCAGCTGTTCGATGCTCAGCCCGCTGATCACGCCGCCCAGCGAGGCGACCAGCAAGCCAAGGTTGTAGGGCAGGTCGTGTGCCAGCACGGCCAGCGCGCCGCCAACCACCGCTGCGCCCAGCATCGCCGGGTTACGAATGCTCGGCACCAGCAGCGCCAGGAATGACAGTGGAATGGCAAAACCCAGCGACCAGGACTCCGGAATGCCGGCCCCCAGGTACACGCCGGCCAGCACCGCCAGGTTCCAGCCGAACCACATCGGCAAGGCGGTGCCCAGGTAGTAGGGAAAGGCAAATCGACCGAGGCCGCCGGCGCCGAATTTCAGGCTGCACAGGGCGAACGACTGGTCGGAAAGCAGGAAGGACAATGGCCAGGTCTTGCGCCGTGGCAGATCGCTCAGGTGCGGGGCCAGGGCTGCGCTGTACATCAGGAAGCGCAGGTTGATCACCAACGCGGTGACCACCATGGTCAGCGGTAACGCGCCGCTCTGCATCAGCTGCAGCACCACCATCTGCGCGGAGCCGGAATAGAACAGCAGGGTCATGCCCATCGCGTCGAGCGGCGACATGCCCACGCCGATGGCCGTAACCCCGGTAATCAGGCCGAACGGCAGCATGCCGGTGGTGAGTGGCAGAACTGCGCGGACACCCTCGGTGAATGCGTGCATCGCGCTTTTATAGTGCATGTGGGTTCCTTGAACATTCATCAGGCCCGCTCAGGGTAAAACCCGCCGGGCTGGGTAACAACGCAGATTTCCGAAATAACCCACGCGTGGCGGTTCATAGCGAAGCCTGTGCCAGCCGTGCAGGCCACAAAAATAGGACGTTGGGGCTATTCCGGTCGTCGGCCGCCAGGCATATGCTTGCCTGTCAGAGCAAGCACGTTGCCGCCTGCGGCAAACACAAGCACTGTCGGCAGCACCTTCATCGGGGCGCAGTTGCTGGACACCAGGGAGAGCGTCCATGAGTCAGGAAGCAATGCCGGCAGCTGCCGGCTTCAGTGAACAGCAGTTGGCCACGTTGTTCGGCTTGATCAGCGATGGTATCTGGGATTGGAATGCCAATACCGGCTACGTCTACCGCAATCCGGGCTGGTACGCCATGCTCGGCTACGAAAGCCATTCCATGGCCAACACCGTACTGACCTGGGAAAGCGTGATCCACCCCGAGGACTACCCACGGGTGATGGCGCACTTCGAGGCCTACATCAGCCAGCGCAACGAGCGCTATCTCATCGAGTACCGCTGCCGCTGCCACGATGGCAGTTACCTGTGGGTCGAGGACAGCGGCCATATCATCGACCGCAACGAGGACGGCTCGGTGGCGCGCATGCTCGGTGCGCACCGCAATATCGATGCGGGCAAGCGCCTGGTCGAGCAGCTGGAGCAGAAGAATCATTCGCTGGAAGCCCAGGTGGCCGAGCGCACCCGCGAGCTGTCGTGGGTCAACCAGCAGCTGCAGCGCCAGCTTGACGAGAACCGCATCCTCGCCGAACGCGACGCGCTCACGCGCATAGCCAATCGCTACCAGCTGGAGAAGACCTTGCAGCAGGAGTGCGAACGGGCCAAGCGCTTCCGCCAGCCGCTGGCGCTGATTGCCATGGACCTGGATGATTTCAAACCGATCAATGACCGCTATGGCCACGCCCGTGGCGATGCGGCGTTGATCCGGGTGGTCGAGAACCTGAGCACCAGCCTGCGTGAACTTGACTTGCTGGCGCGCTGGGGCGGCGACGAGTTCGTCATGGTGCTGCCGCAGACCACGCTGGGCGAGGCACTGGAGCTGGCGGGGCAGTTGCGCCGGGTGATGGAGCGCATGGAGCCGGTGGGCGATTGCCGCCTGACCATGAGCTATGGCGTGGTGCAGTGGCAGGCAGGAGAGGGCCAGGAGGATCTGCTGGCCCGGGCCGACCAGGCCTTGTACCGGGCAAAGGGCTCGGGGAAAAATGCTATTGCCGAGTGAATCGTTGCCTTGCGCCCGTCCGTAGGGGCGGCCTTGTGCCGTGAAGGGGATTTGGCGATCATGCCTGCGGCATGCTGACGTCTTCTAAAATTCACAGTCATGCCTGGAAGATTGCGGCCGATACAGCGGTTGCTGCAGTACGTCCCGATGATCCCTTCGAAGCGAGCACCATGCCCCCCATCTACTTGAATCTAGGTTGCGCCGATCACCCACGCCAGGGTTTTATCAATATCGACCTGGATGCCGTGGGCGCTGACGTGCAGTGGGCGCCGGGTCAGGCATTGCCGTGGGAACACGGTACGCTGGCAGGAATCTACAGCGCCCATTTTCTCCAGCGGCTGGGGCGCAACCAGGCTATCCGCCTGCTGCATGAATGCCGCCGGGCGCTGCAACCGGGTGGGGTAATCCGCCTGGTCTGCACTGACCTCGAAGCGTTGATCGACGATTACCTGAGCAATCGCGGCCACCCCGAGGCCCCGGGCATCGGTCGTGGCGAATGGCTGAACATGGCTATCCGCCAGCACGCCTGGACCTTCGACGCCGAAGAGCTGACGCGGATCTGCACGATGGTCGGCCTGGAACCGGTGGCCATCACCGAAGCGGGCGCCAGCAGCGATCCGCAACTGAGCGGGTTGGACGCTCCCATGCCGGGGCAACTGGTGCTGGAGTTCCGCAAGACGCCGCGCCAGCTGGCGGCGGATGCGCAGCCACTGGTCAGCATCGTCATGCCGACCTACAAGACCGAGCACCTGTACGACGCCTTGGGCAGCGCGCTGAACCAGACCTACCGCAACCTGGAAATCCTGGTGTGCGACGACTGCCCGACCGATGAAATCGAACGGATATGCGCCGACCTGAGCCAGCACGACCCGCGTGTGCGTTATGTGCGCAACCCGGATGCCGGCAAGGATATTGGCCGCCTGAACCACGTGCTCTGCCTGAACGAAGCGCGGGGCGAGTTCGTCAAGTTCCTCAACGACGACGACCTGCTGGACCTCGAGTGCGTGGAGCGGATGCTCGACAGCTTCCGCCGCTACCCGGACGTTACCCTGGTGACCTCCAAGCGCCAGCGCATCGACCAGTACGGTGAACCACTGGCCGATATCGCTGCGACCCAGGCCCCGGTGGCGGATGATTCGCTGATTGAAGGCCTGTCGCTGGGCACCGCGCTGATGCAGTCGCAGATCAACTTCGTCGGCGAACCAAGCACGGTGATGTTCCGTCGCGCCGACATGCTGGGCATTACCCCTGACTTCATGTCGGTCGACCAGCAACCCATTGCCTGGGCCTCGGACGTGGCGATCTTCCTCAACCTCGCCCTGCGCGGCAACACGGTCTACCTGATTCAGCCGCTGAGCAGTTTCCGCATCCACGGCGAGCAGTGCCAGGTGCTTTATGGCGCCGCTGCCCAAGGTGAATCCCGGCGCTGCTGGGCGATCATGCGCGACTTCTGGGCGCGGCATGAGTTCGACAAGGCAATCTAGACATGGCCAAGCATGCCCAAGCCCGTACGACATGGGAGCAGCCATCGGCAGCGTCCGCGCAAGCATTGCCAGCCAGCGACCGGCAAGCGGTTTACGTGACCCAGCCCGCGCTGCCTGAGCTGGACGCGTTCCTGCCCTATCTGCAGGAAATCTGGGACAGCCGCATGCTGACCAATGGCGGCACCATGCACCAGCGGCTCGAGGCGGCGCTGTGCGCGTACCTGGGCGTCGAACACATTTCGCTGTTCTGCAATGGCACCCAGGCATTGATCACCGCGCTGCAGGCGGCCGGGCTCAGCGGCGAGGTGATCACCACGCCGTACTCCTTCGTCGCCACTGCGCATTCATTGCTGTGGAACAACCTGACGCCGGTGTTCGTCGATATCGATCCGCACACCCTTAACCTCGACCCGGCGCGCATCGAAGCGGCCATCACCGAGAAGACCACGGCGATCCTGCCGGTACATTGCTACGGCCACCCGTGTGATGTCGAAGCGATACGCGCGATCGCCGAGCGCCACGGCCTGCAGGTGATCTACGACGCTGCCCATGCCTTCGGCGCACAGGATGCCGGCGGTAGCCTGCTGCGTCATGGCGACCTGGCGACCCTGAGTTTCCATGCGACCAAGGTGTTCAGCACTTTCGAGGGCGGCGCCATTGTCTGTCGCGACGCGGCGAGCAAACGGCGCATCGACCAGTTGAAGAACTTCGGCCTGTCTGCCGACGGCACCACCGTGGAGCTGACCGGCACCAATGGCAAACTCAGCGAAATTCATGCGGCGTTCGGCCTGCTGCAACTGCAAGGCCTGGACCAAGCACTGGAGAAACGCCGGCGCATCGACCAGCGTTACCGTGCCGGCCTTGCCGGCATTGCTGGCATCCGCTGCATTAGCGGGGTGGGCGAGGCGGTCGCCAACCATGCGTACTTCCCGATACTGGTGGGGCCCGAGTTCGGGCTCGGCCGCGACGCGCTGTTCGCCCACCTGGCAGCCCACAACATCCACGGCCGGCGGTATTTCCAGCCACTGATCAGCGGCCTGCCGATGTACCGCGAGTATCCGTCGGCCAGCCCGGCCAACCTGCCGGTGGCGCATCAGGTGGTGGAACAGGTGATCTGCCTGCCGATCTATCCTGACCTCGACAATGCCACCGTCGACTTCATCATCGGCCTGATCGCCGGGGCCGCTGCATGAGCACAGTGGCGGTCATGCAGCCTTACCTGTTCCCCTACATTGGCTACTGGCAACTGTTGCAGGCCGCAGACCGCTTCGTGGTCTACGACGATGTGAACTACATCGTCCGCGGCTGGGTAAACCGCAACCGCATCCTGATCAACAAGGCGCCGGGGCTGATTACCTTGCCGTTGTTGCAGGCCTCGCAGAACCGCAAGATCAACCAGATCGACATTGCCCCCGCTGCCCAGTGGCAGCGGCGCATGCTGCGCTGTGTGGAGATGGCCTACCGCAAGGCGCCCTGTTTCGATCAGGTGTTCCCTGTCGTCGAGCGTATCCTGACGCATCAGGACACCAACCTGGCGGGTTTTCTGACTCATCAGATTCAGGTGCTGGCTGGCTTCATGGGCCAGAAGGTGCAGATCGTCAGTAGCAGCGAGGGCTATGGCAATGCCCAGCTCGCGGCGCAGGAGCGGATTGTGGACATCTGCCGCCAGGAAGGCGCGACCCGCTACATTAACGCCCAGGGTGGGCGTTCGCTGTACGAGCCGGCTGCGTTCGCCGAAGCCGGCATCGAGCTGCGCTTCATCGGCATGCGCCCGCTGCCCTATCAACAGCGCGGCGAAGGCTTCACCCCCTACCTGTCGATCATCGACGCCCTGATGGAAGTCGGCGCCGAGGGTATCGGGCCGCACCTGGCGGCCTACGATTACCTCTGAGGTTCAGGCCTCGCAGACGACGTAGACGCTCGCGGTGAGGTCGGGGTACTTCATGCCCATCTTGTAGCAGCCGTCGAAGAACGCCTGGTCGATGATGCCGGCGCGCAAGGCGGCATCGAACTGGAAGTTGGCCATTGGCTTGAACAGGATGCCGCCACGCTGGGTTACCTGAAAGCCGGCCTGCAACGCTTCGTGCTCCAGCGTGTCGAGGCTGTAGGTACAGCGGTGGCCATGCTTGCGCTCGCCCTCGGTAACCGCTGCGTTGAAGTCGATCAGCCCCATGCCTACTGCAATTTGCCGTGACGCCGCATTGGCGTTGGGCACGACAATGAACAACCGGCCACCTGGCGCCAGCCACTCACGGACTTTCTGCAGCACCGGCAGTGGCTCGCTGAGGTGTTCAAGGGTGTGAATCAGGAAGATGTTGTCGAAATGCCGCTCAAGGTTGGCGTCCTCGAACTGCCCGAGGATGAAGGTTGCCCGTGTATCGGCCACGTTGCGGCGGGCGATCTCGATCAGGTCGGAGGCACCTTCGAGCACCGTCACATCATCGAAGACCTGCAGCAGCTTGCGGGTGAACTCACCGTGGTAGCAACCCATTTCCAGGGCATTGCCCGGGCGAAACTGCCCGCTCAGCGCCTTGATCATGTAGTCGCGGTGGATGTAGTCGAAATCATAGGCGTACAGGCGGTTTTCCGTGTCCTGGTACTCGGTGTTCAGGTCGCGTGACATGGTTAACCCTGGTTGGAGTGGTACATGCGCCTGGCCGGTGGCTGGTACCACTCGTCCAGGGTTGCGGGTACCCGTGCGTTGTAGCCGATGACCTGGCGCATCATCGGGTCCAGCTCAGGCCCCAGGTCATAACCCAGGGCGCGCGGGTAATCGAATTGCTGCTTCATGAATGGCTTGGAGAACATCGGCGTGACCGAGCGGCGTACCTGATCGGTCACGTTGCTGCCGCCAGCATGCCAGACATTGGAGTTGAACATCAGGATGCTGCCGGCCGGGGCGATTGCCTGTTCGGCATGTGCCTTGAAATAGTCGTCGGTCGGCTTGGCTTCGGCCTTGTGCGAGCCGGACAGCATCCAGGTCGCACCATTGTCGGCGGTGAAGTCGTCGAGCATCACCAACGTGTTCAGCAGCAGCGGCATGTCCCCGGAATAAGAGCGGATATCCCGGTGAACGCGCTGGGCGTAAGACTGGCTGGCGCGGGTATTGATGGCGCCGCCATAGGAATTGAGGATGAACTGGCCGGCGAAATAGCGCTCGATGAAGGCATAGATCGGGTAAGCCTTCAGGCACTCGAGAAAGCTGTCGAACTGCCCGATCAGGTGGTGCACCGTGTAGCTGGTGTCCTGATCGATGCCGTTCTTCACCTGGTAGTCGCGGCAGATGGCATAGGCCTTGTGAATGTCTTCGCGCATCTGCTCGACGATGGCCCGGGGGATGGCGTTCTCGAAAATCACCCAACCCTGTTCCGCCATGCGCAGGTCGAACGCCTCGGTGGAAATCATCGCTGCCTTACCTGATTGTGACGATGCATTTGGAAGGATACAGCTCGCATTTTTCCAGGGTGTATTCGGCAGGGCTGAACACTTCCTTGAAGGCCAGCGCCTCGCCTGGCGATTCGGCCCAGGTCAGTTCATCCATCAGCAGCACGCTGCCGCTGACCAAATGCGCCTTGATCGCCTTGAGTGCCGCCAGGGTTGGCTCGTACAGGCCCATGTCGAAGTAGGCGAAGGCGACGATGGCCGAGCCATTGGTCTTGAAGAATTCCGGTGCGGTCTGGCAGACGTCACCTGCCACCAGCTGATGCACACCGCGCTTGTGCCCGAGCACGTTGTTGCCTTCATGCACCTGCAGCAGTTCGTTCAGGTAGTCCTTGTAGCTGGCCTTGGTCGAGTATGAGTTTTCAACCCACACGCCGCTTTCCTTGCGGTCCTTGTCGCCCGGCGCGGAATAGCCTTCGAAGGTGTCGAAACCGACGATCTTGCGCTGCTTGTTGAACGGCTCGTACATGGCCCGCAGGTTTTCCAGCAACACCAGGTTGTGGCCGTACCAGGTACCGAATTCGCAGATCATGCCGGGGATATGCTTGAAGCGCTTGTACAGGTCGCTCAAGACGATGAACTTCACCAACACCGAGCTGCGGGTATACAGGCCGATGTTGAACAGCACGTCATCGTCCGACAGCGGGCTGTTCAGGTACAGGTCGCGCAACTTGTCACGGAAGGCGTACTGCAGGTCCGATGCAGTGGATTCGAGTTTGTAGACGTCGTCTTGCAGCTGTTCGTTACTCATCATCACTCCACTGGGCCAGGCCGAAGCCGCTGGTCCCGAATCGGTTGCCGTTGTACAGCATGTAGGTATGCCCGTTGCTCTGGAAGATGAACGGATAGCAGGTCATCAGCGAGTCCCAGCCTTCGGCCGACGGGGCGATGCCCTCATCGTCATGGCGGGTCCAGGCGCGGCCGTCGGGCGACTCGGCGTAGCGGATACGGTAGGCGCCGGCGCCGTTGCGGTAGTCTTGCGATGCACGCGAGCAGTACCACATCTTGTAGACCCCGTTTTCCTTGATCACGCAAGGGCGGGAAAACGCTTCGGTGTCGAAACGCGATGGCAGGCATTGCTGCGGGAAGCGGGTGTATTCGAAGCCATCCCGGGATTCGGCGTACTTGATCACGTACAACGGCTCGTACTTGCCATCCACCTCCAGCCAGCGGGTACCGGAGACGTACCACATCTTCCACAGGCCTTCATCGAACAGCACGGTGGGCGTCACGGCCAGGTAGGGCTCGGTGGCGGTGCGGTCCATGATCGGGCCTTCGAACAGTTTCTCGAAGTGCAGGCCGTCATCGTCCGAGACCGCCACGCCCATGGCATTGTGGTAGGGGACGGTCAGCCGCTGGTTCCAGCCGCTGTAGTACAGGTAGGTGCGGCCGTCTTTCTTCACCGCGTAGCTGGGCATCACGCCTTCGTCGTCGAAGGTGCCGGGGGCGCCGAAGCCCAGGCACGGCTCGCGGTGGCGGGCGACGACGATGCGCGGGTCGTGTTTGTCCAGGTCTACCGCGTAGCACAGGCTCTTGCCGGCGCTGTCACGGGTGGAGATGAACACCCGAATCACATCGTCCAGCACCAGCGCGGTGGGCACCTGGGCGTGGGAGCCGACCCAGTCGTGGTCGGGGTCGAAGGTTCTGCCGAGTTTTTTCCAGGCCATGCTCTACCTAAAAATCCAGTTCCTGGCTGCTTTTCACGGCGCGCGCGGGGGCGCCGACATAGAGCTGCCAAGGTTGAGTATCTTTCGAAATCAGCGCACCCATGGCGACGCAGGTACCTTCGCCGAGGGTGCAGTTGTTGGTGATGGTGGCATTGACGCCGACCCAGACGTAGGGCTCGACCAGGCAATGCCCGGACAGCACCACGTGGGAGGCGAAGAACACATGGTCGCGAATTTCGCCATGGTGGCCGATATGGTTGCCGCTCCACAGCACCACGTTGTTGCCGATGGTGGTGAACGGCTGCAGCGTGTTGTCTTCGAGAATGAAGCAGTTTTCGCCGATGACGTTATCGTTCACCGTGGCATGCGGGCTGACATAGGAAATGAAGTCATAGCCCTTTTCCTTGCCCTGCAGGTACACCGACTCACGCAGGCGGTTCATCCTGCGCCCGGTCATGGGCGCGAACAGCTTGTAGCCGCTGCTTGGGAAGTAGTCCTGAAGGGTTTCGAACGGTACCACCGGCAGCCCTTCGAACATTCTCGACTCGGGCAGGTAGCGCTCGTTCACGGTAAAACCGACCACCTGCACCGAAGGGTCTTTCTTCAGGTAGTAGTGCGCCAGTTGGGCGGTGTCCAGCACCCCGAAAATGACAACTTTTTGCATCATGGCATCCAGGAGGTTCGAGGCTGAGTCAGGTCAAGCCGAGCCAAAGGTACGCTGTGTATACTGCCGCCCACGATAGCACCTCCGCTGGCGTAACTAAAAAGGGCACCGGGCCGATGGGAAAAATTCTTGACCGAAATCAAATCCGCTTTTACCGGGAGCAGGGTTACCTGGTCGCCGAGGATATTTTCGACCCGCTGCATCTGGATGAAACCCTTGCCCACTTCAACCTGGCCTTCGCCCAGCAGCTTGAGCGCCTGGCGCTGCCTGTCGCCGATGGCCCGCTCGTCGAAGCCCTGCACTGCAACATGGCCGCATTGCTGGGCGCGAATGTCGCGCTCTACCTGGCAACGCTGCGCATGTGCTCCAAACTGTATGGTGTCTACCGGTTGATGACCGCCGAGCGCCTGCGCGACGCGGCTGCCGACCTGGGTATTGTCACCCCGTTGTTCCAGACCACTCCTGTATTGCACCTGATGTCGAAGAAGCTGGTGATCCCGGGGGGCTACCAGGGCTTCGACGTGCACCAGGACTGGACCTCGGTGCAGGGCAGCCTGGACACCATCACCACCTGGATCCCGTTCATGGACATCGATCCGCAGTTGTTCACCATGGAAGTGATGCCCGGCAGTCATCTGCTGGGCCTGCTTAGCGGCGACCAGCAACAGCATGTGCTGCGGGTCGACCAAAAGCACTTCAAGGAAGATGACTTCGTTCCTGTCTGTGTCGGCAAGGGTGGCGTTTGCTTGATGTCGAACTTCACCATTCATCGGTCTTCTCGCGAAGGCGATGATCGACTGCGGATTTCCATCAGCGGGCGCTATGAAAATGCCAGCGAACCGACGTTCATCGAACGCGAGTACCCGTTCACCCAGCAGAAGAGCATGCAGCGCGGCCTGATCACCGAAAACTTCCCCAGCGTGGAGCAGGTGCGTGACGTGTATGCCGTTGCAGGCGAGGGATTCTGATCGTCGGTACGCGCGGGCTTTAAAGTTTCCTGCCGGCATGCCGATCACCAAGTCGCATGGGGCTGAACGAGTTCTGAAGGGGCAAGTATGAATCTTTATGTCAACCAGGTGAAAAACAAGCCGGACTACCGGGGCGCGCTGTTCAAGGGCGACATCTTCCTCGAGACCGGCCTTGGCAACGCACATCAACTGTGCGCCCTGGCCCGGCAGAGCATCACCGCCGCATTCGAAGGCGAAACCGAGCACCAGTCGCTGCACAAGATGATGCCGGTGGAGACCTTCGTCGAGCGCGTCACCGCGCTCAAGCGCCAGTTCACCAATGGCCCGGAGGCCAAGGCACTGATCCGCGATTTCATCCGCGAGATCGGCGCCGACCCGAAAGACTACATCTTCGACGTGCCGCGGGTGCGCGTGGTACCGAACTACGACTACCTGCATGCGGGCGTGAGCTATGCCTACAAACCGCACCGTGATACCTGGTATGGCAGCGTCGAAAGCCAGGTGAACACCTGGATGCCGGTGTACAGCATCGAGCCGGAACAGACCATGATGATCAACCCGGCGTATTTCGAGCGGCCGGTGCAGAACAGTTCGGCCCAGTGGAGCCTGAACGACTGGATCAACGTGCAGCGGCACAAGGCCTCGCAGAACATCACCGAGGAGACCCGGGTGCACCCGGTGCCGCTGGAAGACATCGACACCAGCGCCGAGCTGCGCGTGGCGGCCAACAGTGGCGAGATGCTGATCTTCTCCGGTGCCCACCTGCACGGCACCGTGGCCAACTTTACCGACAAGGTGCGCTTCAGCGTGGACTTCCGCCTGATCCACCTGCAAGACTTGCTGCACAAGCGCGGCGCGCCGAACGTCGACAACGGTTGTTCGGACGCAGAGGCCGGCTTCAAAGACTTTTTCAATGCCAGCGACTTTTCGCAATTCCAGGGAGTTAACCCATGACCAAGCGTCGTCTGACCGCTGCCGAGGTCGAGTACAACGAAAAGCGCGCCAGCGTGCTGAGCCGTGTCGATGCCCAATACGTGGCTGATGCACCGTTCCTGTTCGCCAACCGTATCGCCGTGACCGCTGCGCTGTCGCGCATCGAACTGTTCAAGATGGTCCAGGACATTCCCGGCGCCATCGTCGAGTGCGGTGTGTACAAAGGCAACTCGTTGATGCTGTACATGCAGCTGTCGATGATTCTCGAGCCTTATGCGATCAACCGTTCGATCATCGGTTTCGATACCTTCGGCGGCTTTGCCAGCATCGATGCCGAGCAGGACCCAGCCGACATCAACGAAAGCATGTTCTCCGACACCGACGAGACGCTGATCCAGGACATGATCGATGCCAACGACCTGATCCGTCCGGTCAACCGCATCCCGCGCTGCGAGATCGTCAAGGGCGATATCCTGGAAACCGTACCGGCCTTCGTCAAGACCCGTCCGGACCTGGTGGTGGCGATGCTGATTCTCGACACCGACCTGTACAAATCGACCAAGGTGGCGCTGGAAACCTTCCTGCCATACATGCCCAAGGGTGCGATCGTGGTGCTGGACGAAGTGGCCTACCGCAACTTCCCGGGCGAGACCCAGGCGCTGCGTGACGTGCTGGACCTGAACAAGGTCGAGCTCAAGCGCCTGCCGTTCGATTCGTCGGTGGGTTACTTCCGCGTCTGACGTGGCATAGCACCGAACGAAAAAAGACCCGCGGCGCCTGGGGCGCAGCGGGTCAAATCGGCCTTGGCCGCTTCAGTGTCAGATATGCAGTGCGTGGCCCAGCGCGCGCAGTGCCGCCTCCTGCACCGCCTCGCCCAGCGTTGGGTGAGCGTGGATGGTGCCCGCCACATCTTCCAGCCGTGCGCCCATCTCCAGCGACTGGGCAAACGCCGTGGACAGTTCCGATACCGCCACGCCCACCGCCTGCCAGCCCACGATCAGGTGGTTGTCCCGCCGCGCCACCACCCGCACGAAACCGCTTTTCGATTCCAGGCTCATGGCCCGGCCATTGGCGGCGAACGGGAACTGCGCGACGATGCAGTCCAGCCCTTGCTGGCTGGCTTGCTCCGGCGTCTTGCCTGCCACCACGACCTCCGGGTCGGTGAAGCACACGGCGGCAATCGCCGCGGGTTCGAAGCGTCGGCTCTTGCCAGCGATGATTTCGGCCACCATCTCGCCCTGCGCCATGGCGCGGTGGGCAAGCATCGGTTCGCCCGCCACATCACCGATGGCCCAGACATTGCGCATGCTGGTCTGGCAGCGCTCGTCAATGGCAATGGCGGCGCCGTTCATCTTCAGGTCCAGGCATTCCAGGTTGAAGCCGGTGGTGCGAGGCCGGCGGCCCACGGCCACCAGCACCCGGTCGGCTTCCAGGCGCAGCTGCCCACCCTGGCCATCGTTGGCCAGCAGGCAGCCGTTCTCGTAGCCTTCAACGCTGTGGCCCAGGTGCAGGGCGATGCCCAGCTTCTTCAGCGATTCGGCCACGGGCGCGGTCAGTTCGCTGTCATAGGTCGGCAGAATGCGCTCGCGCGCTTCCACCACGCTGACCTGCGCACCCAGCTTGCGGTAGGCGATGCCCAGTTCCAGGCCGATGTAACCGCCGCCCACCACTACCAGGTGCTTGGGCAGGGCCTTGGGCGCCAGGGCTTCGGTGGAGGAAATGATCGGCCCGCCGAGCGGCAGCATCGGCAGTTCGACGCTGTTCGAGCCGGTGGCCAGCAGCAGGTGTTCGCACTGGATGCGCTGGCCGTCGACCTCGACCTGTTTGCCGTCGAGGACCTTCGCCCAGCCGTGGATGACCTTGACCCCGTGCTTCTTCAGCAAGGCGCCAACGCCGGTGGTCAGGCGGTCGACGATGCCGTCCTTCCAGGCCACGCTCTGGCCGATGTCCAGGCGCGGGGTGTCGACGCTGATGCCCAGTGGCGACTGCCCGGCGAAGCGTGCGGTCTGGTGGAACTGTTCGGCCACATGGATCAGCGCCTTGGACGGGATGCAGCCGATGTTCAGGCAGGTGCCGCCCAGCGCCTGGCCTTCGACCAGCACGGTGGGGATGCCCAGTTGCCCGGCGCGGATGGCGGCGACGTAGCCGCCGGGGCCGCCGCCGATGATCAGCAGGGTGGTGTCGATGGTCTGGGACATGCTCACTCCAGGAACAGGCAGGCAGGTTGTTCAAGCAGGCCACGCACGGCCTGGATGAACTGCGCGGCATCCATGCCATCGACCACCCGGTGGTCGAACGAGCTGGACAGGTTCATCATCTTGCGCACGACGATCTGGCCGTCGATCACCACCGGCCGCTCGACGATGCGGTTGACGCCGACGATCGCCACTTCCGGGGTGTTGACCACCGGGGTGCTGACGATGCCACCCAAGGCGCCGAGGCTGGTCAGGGTGATGGTCGAGCCGCTCAGTTCTTCACGGCTGGCCTTGTTGGTCCGTGCGGCATTGGCCAAGCGCGCGATCTCGCTGGCATTGGCCCACAGGCTGGCGGCCTCGGCATGGCGCAGCACCGGCACCATCAGGCCGTTGTCACCCTGGGTGGCGATGCCCACGTGTATCGCGCCGTGGCGGGTGATGACCTGGGCTTCGTCGTCGTAGGTGGCGTTGATCTGCGGGAAGTCGCGCAAGGCCACGACCAGGGCGCGGACCAGGAACGGCAGCAGGGTCAACTTGCCACGCGTGTTGCCGTGCTTGGCATTGAGCTGCTGGCGCAGGGCCTCCACGGCGGTGACGTCGATCTCTTCCACGTAGCTGAAGTGCGCCACCCGGCGCTTGGCGTCCTGCATGCGCTGGGCGATCTTGCGGCGCAGGCCGATCACCTGCACCTGCTCGCTGTCGGTGCGCTTGGCATAGCCACTCGGCACCTGGCCGGCAGGGCTGTGCGGCTTGCTCATGAAGGCGTCGAGGTCTTCATGCAGGATGCGCCCGGCCGGGCCGCTGCCATGCACGTAGCGCAGCTCGATACCGGCATCCAGGGCACGCTTGCGCACCGCCGGCGAGGCCAGCGGCTTGTCGCCCGGCTGGCGCGGCACGATCGGGGCTTCGGCGTGCTGCTCGGGGGCCTGGTAGGCCACCGGCTGTGGCGCTGGCGCTTCGGGCTTGGGCGCGACGGGCGCGCTGTGTGCTTCCACGGGTTTGGCCTGTGGCACATCCACGTGGTTGCCGCTGCCTTCGACTTCGATGCGGATCAGCTCGCTGCCGACCGCCATCACTTCACCTGGCTGGCCACCCAGGGCCAGTACCTTGCCGCTGACCGGCGAAGGGATTTCCACGGTGGCCTTGTCGGTCATGACATCGGCCACCACCTGGTCCTCGGCGATCACGTCGCCGACCTTGACGAACCATTCCACCAACTCGACCTGCGCGATGCCTTCGCCAATGTCCGGCATCTTGATGACGTGCGTGCCCATTCAGACCTCCATGACCCGTTTCAATGCCGCGCCTACCCGCGAAGGGCCTGGGAAGTAAGCCCATTCCTGCGCGTGGGGGTAGGGGGTGTCCCAGCCGGTGACGCGCTCTATCGGCGCTTCGAGGTGATGGAAACAGTGCTCCTGCACCAGCGCCACCAGTTCGGCGCCGAAGCCGCAGGTGCGGGTGGCTTCATGCACGACCACGCAGCGGCCGGTCTTTTTCACCGAGGCGACGATGGTCTCCAGGTCCAGCGGCCAGAGGCTGCGCAGGTCGATCACTTCGGCGTCGACACCGCTCTCTTCGGCGGCCACCTGGGCCACGTAGACCGTGGTGCCGTAGGTCAGCACGGTGACATCGTTGCCCGGGCGGGTGATCGCGGCCTTGTCCAGCGGCACGGTGTAGTAACCGTCCGGCACGGCGCTTTGCGGGTGTTTCGACCAAGGCGTGACAGGGCGGTCGTGGTGGCCGTCGAACGGGCCGTTGTACAGGCGCTTGGGCTCAAGGAAGATCACCGGGTCGTCGCATTCGATCGAGGCGATCAGCAGGCCCTTGGCGTCATACGGGTTGGACGGCATCACCGTGCGCAGGCCGCAGACCTGGGTGAACATCGCCTCCGGGCTCTGGCTGTGGGTCTGGCCGCCGTAGATGCCGCCGCCGCAGGGCATGCGCAGGGTCAGCGGGGCGATGAACTCGCCGGCCGAGCGATAGCGCAGGCGGGCCATTTCCGAGACGATCTGGTCGGAGGCCGGGTAGAAGTAGTCGGCGAACTGGATTTCCACCACCGGGCGCAGGCCGTAGGCACCCATGCCCACGGCGGTGCCGACGATGCCGCTTTCCGAGATCGGGGCGTCGAACACCCGCGACTTGCCGTACTTGGTCTGCAGGCCCTCGGTGCAACGGAACACGCCGCCGAAGTAACCGACGTCCTGGCCGTAGATCACCACATTCTCGTCGCGCTCGAGCATGACATCCATGGCCGAGCGCAGGGCCTGGATCATGGTCAGTGTGCTGGTGGCCATGGCGGTTTCCGGGTTGATGCTGTTGTTGTGATCGTTCATCTCAGACCCCCAGTTCCTGGCGCTGACGGCGCAGGTGGTCAGGCATTTCCTTGTACACGTCCTCGAACATCGAGGCCGCGCTCGGGATGTGGCCGTTGGCCAGGGTGCCGTACTGTTCCGCTTCCTTCTGCGCGGCGATGACCGCGGCCTCGAACTCGGCGGTAGTGGCCTGGTGTTCTTCCTCGGACCAGTGGCCGATCTTGATCAGGTGCTGCTTCAGGCGGGCGATCGGGTCACCGAGCGGGAAGTGGCTCCAGTCATCGGCCGGGCGGTACTTGGACGGGTCGTCCGAAGTCGAGTGCGGGCCGGCGCGGTAGGTGACCCATTCGATCAGCGAGGGGCCCAGGCCGCGACGGGCGCGTTTGGCGGCCCAGCGCGAGGCGGCGTACACGGCGACGAAGTCGTTGCCATCGACCCGCAACGAGGCGATGCCGCAACCCACGCCACGGCCGGCGAAGGTGGTCTGCTCACCACCGGCGATGGCCTGGAAGGTGGAGATTGCCCACTGGTTGTTGACCACGTTGAGGATCACCGGGGCGCGGTAGACGTGGGCGAAGGTGAGGGCGGTGTGGAAGTCCGACTCGGCGGTGGCACCGTCACCGATCCAGGCCGAGGCGATCTTGGTATCGCCCTTGATCGCCGAGGCCATGGCCCAGCCGACCGCCTGCACGAACTGGGTCGCCAGGTTGCCACTGATGGTGAAGAAACCAGCTTCGCGCACCGAATACATAATCGGCAGCTGGCGGCCCTTGAGCGGGTCGCGCTCGTTGGACAGCAGCTGGCAGATCATCTCGACCAGCGATACGTCGCGGGCCATCAGGATGCTCTGCTGGCGATAGGTGGGGAAGCACATGTCAGTGCGGTTGAGCGCCAGCGCCTGGGCGCTGCCGATGGCTTCCTCGCCCAGGCTCTGCATGTAGAAGGACATTTTCTTCTGGCGCTGGGCAACCACCATGCGGCTGTCGAAGATGCGCGTCTTGAGCATCGCGCGCATGCCTTGGCGGAGGATCTGCGGGTCGATGTCCTCGGCCCATGGGCCTTGGGCGTTGCCTTGCTCGTCGAGCACGCGGACCAGGCTGTAGGACAGGTCGGCGGTGTCGGCAGCGTCGACATCGATCGGGGGTTTACGGACTTGCCCTGCGTCGTTCAGGCGCAGGTAGGAAAAATCGGTCTGGCAGCCTGGCCGGCCGGTGGGCTCGGGCACATGCAAACGCAGGGGGGCGTACTCGTTCATGCTTTTTACGCTCGCTCGGATGTTGTTTTTGTGAGCTCTGAAGCGGCCGCCGCTGAGTACCGGCTTGTGACTGGTAGGTCAGCGTCATCTACATCTTAGTGGGAGGGCAGGAGAATTTTTCTCTCAAGTTGATTGCCTTTGTCTGACGGGGGAGATAAACATTCCGGATAAACACAAAAAACCGGTGAATTTGTCTCATGCGCAAGCTCGATCGTACCGATATCGGCATTCTCAATAGCCTCCAGGACAACGCCCGCATCACCAATGCGGAACTGGCGAGGTCGGTAAACCTGTCGCCGACGCCTTGCTTCAACCGGGTCAAGGCCATGGAGGAGTTGGGCGTGATCCGTCAGCAGGTGACCTTGCTGTCGCCGCAGGTGCTGGGGCTGGATGTGAATGTGTTCATCCATGTCAGCCTGGAGAAGCAGGTCGAGCAGGCGCTGCACCGCTTCGAGGAGGAGATCGCCGAGCGGCCTGAGGTGATGGAGTGCTACCTGATGACCGGTGACCCGGATTACCTGTTGCGGGTGCTGTTGCCGAGCATCCAGGCGCTGGAGCGGTTCCTCGATTACCTGACGCGGTTGCCGGGGGTGGCCAACATTCGGTCAAGCTTTGCCCTCAAGCAGGTGAGGTACAAGACCGCGTTGCCGTTGCCTGCCAACGGCATGACCTTGCGCGAATAGTTTTTACCCGCGAAGAGGCCGGCACAGGCAAAAACGAGGGTGCTTGATATTTTAAACACCCCAAGCCTATGTTGTTGTCAGCCTATAACAACAAGGACAAGCGTCATGACCACCGCCGCCCATCGCTCGCTGGCCGAGCTCCTCCAGGGCATCGACCAGATCGAATGCGTCACCCCCGACCTCAACGGCGTCCCGCGCGGCAAGGTGATGACCGCCGAAGGCTTCCTCGAAGGCCGCCGCCTGCAGATGGCCCGAGGGGTGTTGCTGCAATGCATCATGGGCGGCTACCCGCCGGCGCGTTTCTACGGCAGTGACGACGGTGACCTGGCGCTGGTCGCGGAACCCGCGCAGGTCCACCGCCTGCCGTGGAGCGAGGAGGGCCTGGCGCTGGCCATCTGTGACGCCAACGAGCTCGATGGGCGGCCTTCGGGGCTGTCCACGCGGGGGCAGCTCAAGGCCGTGATCGCCCGCTACGCTGCCCTTGGCCTGGCGCCGGTGGTGGCCACAGAGCTGGAGTTCTTCGTTTTTGCCCCCAACACCGACCCGCAGCAACCCTTCCTGCCCCCCGTTGGCAAGGATGGCCGCCGCGAGCTTGGCCATTCGGCATTCAGTGTCAGTTCCAACAATGGCCTGCGCCCGTTCTTCCAGGAGGTCTACCAGTGCATGGCAGCCTTGGGCCTGCCGCGTGACACCTTCATGCACGAAATGGGCGTGAGCCAGTTCGAGATCAATCTATTGCACGGCGACCCGCTGCTGCTGGCCGACCAGACCTTCCTGTTCAAGCACCTGCTCAAGGAAGTGGCGCTCAAACATGGCCTGAGCGTGGTGTGCATGGCCAAGCCGTTGGCGCACACCCCGGGCAGCTCCATGCACATTCACCAGAGCCTGGTGGACATCGCCAGCGGGCGCAACGTGTTCAGCGATGAACAAGGTCAGCCGACCGACACCTTCTACCACTTCATCGGTGGCCAGCAGGCGTGCATGGCCGACTTCACCGCGCTGTTCGCACCCAACGTCAACTCCTACCAGCGCCTGTGCCACCCTTACGCCTCACCGAACAATGCCTGCTGGTCCGAGGACAACCGCGCGGCCGGCCTGCGCATTCCGGCCAGTGCCCCGGTGGCGCGGCGGGTCGAGAACCGCCTGCCGGGTGCCGACGCCAACCCTTACCTGGCCATCGCTGCCAGCCTGGCCGCCGGCCTGCACGGTATCGCGCAGCGCCTGCAGCCCGCTCCGGCGATCCAGGGCGAATTCGAGGTGCCGGAACACCTGAGCCTGCCGTGCACCTTGCATGCGGCCCTCGAACGCCTCAAGCGCAGCGCCTTGGCGCGGGAACTGTTCGGCAGCGAGTTCATCGATGGCTACCTGGCCAGCAAGACCCTGGAACTGACGGACTTCTTCAACGAAATCACCCCCTGGGAGCGCCGCGTGCTGGCCGCACAGGCCTGATCGCGACACAATCGGCACTGGACGCGCCCCTGTCCGGCTATTTGTCTGGCAGGGGACTGCGCCGTGGCCATTTTGCTTTTATGCTTGCCAGCAAGCCAACGCCACCTGACCTGGGAGTTCGACGGGACGTATGCGAAACATCTGGAAGCCCTTTCAGTCGTTGTATTTCGCCGCCTTGATGATGTTGATCGGCTCGGGCCTGCTCAGTACCTATCTGGCGCTGCGCCTGGCGGCCGATCATGTGGACAGTCTCTGGGTGGGTGCCCTGATGGCAGCCAACTATTTCGGCCTGGCGGTGGGCGGCAAGATCGGCCACCGGCTGATCGGTCGGGTCGGGCACATCCGGGCCTACGCCACGTGCGCCGGCATTGTCTGCGCGGCTGTGCTGGGGCATGGCATGACCAGTTGGCTGCCCGTATGGGTCGGGTTACGGATGATCGTCGGCCTGGGCATGATGTGCCAGTACATGGTCATCGAGAGCTGGCTCAACGAACAGGCCGAGGCAAAGTATCGGGGGGCGGTGTTCAGTGGCTACATGATCGCGTCCTACCTTGGCCTGGTACTCGGCCAACTGATTCTGGTAGTGCATCCGCAACTGGGTCCGGAACTGCTGATGCTGGTGGCCATGTGCTTCGCCCTGTGCCTGGTGCCGGTGGCGATGACCCGGCGCATCCACCCGGCGCCTCTGCGCCCGGCACCCATGGAGCCGAAGTTCTTCATCAAGCGGGTACCGCAGTCGCTCAGCACGGTGCTGGGTTCAGGCTTGATCGTCGGTTCGTTCTACGGCCTGGCGCCGCTGTACGCCTCCAGCCAGGGCATGTCGACCGAGCAGATCGGTCTGTTCATGGGCTGTTGCATCTTTGCCGGGCTGCTGGTGCAGTGGCCATTGGGCTGGTTGTCCGACCGCTACGACCGGGCGGTGCTGATCCGCAGCGTTGCGATAGGTCTGGCGCTGGCTTCGGCGCCACTGGCGATCCTGCCAAGTGTGCCGCTGGAGGTGCTGTTCGGGATCGGCTTCGTGATTTCGCTGCTGCAGTTCTGCCTCTACCCGCTGGCGGTGGCGTTTTCCAATGACCACGTAGAGAGCGAGCGGCGGGTGTCACTGACCGCCATGCTGCTGGTCACCTATGGCGTGGGCGCCTGTATCGGGCCGTTGGCGGCGGGGGTGCTGATGAAGGTGTTGGGCGCACAGATGCTCTATGCGTTCTTTGCGTTCTTTGCTCTGGTGCTGGTGTGGCGTATCCGGCCGAAGGCGGTTACCGGGCTGCACCAGGTGCAGGATGCACCGTTGGGGCACGTGGCCATGCCGGCCGCCGGTTCGCCATTGTCGGCGGCGCTTGACCCGCGGGTGGATGAGCAGACCGTGCAGGAGGTCATGCAGGCGCCGGTGGCGGCTGAGGATACCGAGGATGATCAGAAGGCCGAGCCGCAAGCTGAATCAACGGCGGCAGAGTCGGTAGAGGTTTCCAGGAACTAGGCTGCACAAACAACAACGCCACCCGATGGGTGGCGTTATGCATTCAATGGCCGACTCAGTAGTCGTCCTTGTCGAACCGCCGCGCTTCACGCTGCAGCTGGTAGACAAAACTCTCGATCTTGCGTTGTGCCTGGCCATTGAGGTTATGAAAACGCACACCGGCGAAGGTGGTGTTGATCCGCTCTTCATAGTGCAGGTGGCGCAGCTCGACCATGGTATCGACCAGGCCCAGCGGGTTGCTGGCCTTGAAGCGATCGTACACCTGGCCCAGTTGCAGGCGGTCCTCGACATTACCTTCAAAACGCAGCTTGCAGCCGGTGGCGGAGATGTCCAGCAGCTTGCCGCGCAGGGCGCCGTTACCCTTGAGGTAGCCGCCGTCAAGAATGATGTCGACCAGTTGCGACAGCTTCAGCGCGGCGCGGAAGGCATTGCGGCGCTGGTGGTAGGTCATCTCTTCGGGCATCGCGCCACGGTAGCAGCGGTGGCCGTCGACTTCGCTGATCTTCAGTTCGTGGTTGCATTCCCAGGCGATGCGCACGCCGTCATGGAAGCCTTCGACGCGGAACGGTTCGCCGTTCTCGATGAATTTTTCGCCATCGCGCGGGATCATTTCGTCCAGCGCCAGGACATTGCTGTCACGGTCCACATGCACCACATAGCTCTGGAACCGCTGGCTGCGCTCATGGAAGGTGATGATCAGCGGATCATGGCTGTCTTGCAGCTGGCGCAGGTTGGCCGCGATCTCCAAGGGCGTGTTCAGCACCTTCGGCGGTTGCGGGGCATCGGTTTCATTGAACACGGGTTTTCAATCTCCAGGCAAAAACGACACACGCAAGTAACGGCATTTTGCCAGTATGTTCTGTGCCTTGATAGAAGTAATCACACTTGGCTGAGCGCCCGGGGCTTGGCAAGTGGAGAAGTGGTGCCACGGCTGTCATAGAGCGACGGTGCTTCACCGCCCTGGAGGATTCTGATCTGGTTGGCCGTGACGTGTTGTTGTACCTGGATGATCCGGCCATTGGTCTCGTTGACCCTCTGGCAGTCATTCATCAACTGGTTCAGTACATCCAGCTGCTGCAGGATCAGCTCGCCGTTGTCCGACTGCGCCGCCAATGCCTGCACCCCGGCGCGGTTGGCGCTGAGGCCAAGGCTGGTGAGCAGGTTGTTGCGGCGCATGCCTTGCTGCTCGAGCAGGACGATCAGCGACTGCTTGCGGGCCAGAATGCCCTCCAGCGGCGCCATGTCGCGACTGTGCAGGGCCATCGACTCCTGCTGGAGCAGGTCGAGCAGTTCCTGGGTCGGAGCGATGTCGTCTTCGATCAGTTGCAGCAAAGTGATGTCGTGCATGGCTAACTCTTGGCTTTACATAGCGTCCGTGAAGTCAGCGCGCCGAACGGTCAGCGCTGGGCTTCGAAATCGAGCAGTTTGCTGGCGACGCGGCCGGCATCGACCTGGTAGCTGCCGTCGGCGATCGCCTGCTTCAACTGCGCCACGCGGGCACTGTTGACGACGGGCTGGTCGCGCAGCTTGTCGCTGACCTGTTGCAACTGCTGAGCCTCTTGGCTGAGGTGTACCGTTTCTCCGCTGGTGCTGGCGCTGGCGCTTTTTGGCGCTTCTTGGGTTTCGCCGGTTTTCTCGGCGTTGCCGGACGTGGCGTTGCCACGAACGCCGCCCGTGATGGACGGAGAGTTATTCAAACGACTGAAGTCGATGACCATGATCAGAAACCTCTGGGTATTTGGACGCTTGCCTTGTTTTCGGCCAACCCGAAAGAAACTTTAGGCGTAAATGCATCGCTGCCTGTCAGCAAGCTCGCGAACCCGTGTTCTGACACAGTTTAGGAAAAGCGGTTCCTCACCGCCAGCGCAATCTACATGGCCACCTCGACCTGACCGGGGCCGGTCACCCGGGCTTTCACTACCCGCTGCGAATTGAGGTTGCGCACACGGATCTGTTCGCCCTGGCCACCCTTGGCCAAGGCTTCGCCAGGCATGCGCACGCTCAAGGGGCCGCTGCGCGCGGTGATCACCACATGGTCGCCCTTGCGCACCACTTCAGCTTGCTCCAGATGCTGCGGCGTGAGGACCTGGTCGAGCACCGTCGGGCGCAGCATCTTCATGCCTACCGCCTGGTCGAGGTCGGTGAGAAACCCCTGGGGCAGCGTGCCAACATCACGCTCGCGCAGGGCCACGTCGCCTTCGCCAACGACGTTTTCGCGCTTGAGCGGGCGGGTCACCACCACCACGTCGCGAAACAGCTTTACCGTCGCCGGCACGAAGATGGTCCACGGCGCGCTGCCGTCGCAGCGTACCCGTACCGTCACCCGGCCCAGCGGTTGTGCCGGGCTTTCCAGCGAGGCGTCCAGCGCCTGGCTGCACAGCGGCATGCGCAGGCGCGGGTCGAGCGGGTTGACCTGGATTTCGTAGCGCCCGGGGGTCTGGGTGGTGGCCAGGTAGTCCTCGACACTGAATTCAAGAAACCCTTGGGTGACACCGATAAGCTGTTCAGGCAAGGTAACCGCGTCCGCCAGCGTGCGAACGCCGGGTGCCAGCAGGCACAGCACGGCGAGCGTGCCGCTCAGCAGGTGTGTCAGTCGTCGGAAATTTGTCGTTTTCGTGTACATGGCGCTCAAAAAAGCAAAGCCCGTGCCGACTTGGTGACCACGTAGCACCAAAAAGGCAGAAAGCATAAGGAGTCAGGCATGGCGGGGGTAATGGATTCAGTCAACCAGCGCACACAGCTGGTTGGGCAGAATCGCCTGGAATTGCTGCTGTTCCGTCTCAACGGGGCGCAGCTTTACGGCATCAACGTGTTCAAGGTTCGCGAAGTGCTGCAGTGCCCGGAGCTGACCGTGCTGCCCAAGTCGCACCCGGTGGTGCGAGGCGTGGCCAACATTCGCGGGGCGACCATCCCGATTCTTGACCTGTCGATGGCGACCGGCCTGCCGGGGTTGCAGGAAGACACGCGCAACAGCTTCGTGATCATCACCGAGTACAACACCAAGACCCAGGGTTTTCTGGTGCACTCGGTGGAGCGCATCGTCAACATGAACTGGGAAGAGATTCATCCGCCACCCAAGGGTACGGGGCGCGACCATTACCTGACCGCCGTTACCCGGGTCGACAACCGCATGGTCGAGATCATCGACGTGGAGAAGGTGCTGGCCGAAGTGGCGCCGTCGTCCGAAACGGTGTCTGCCGGCGTGGTCGATGCCGAAGTGCAGGACAAGGCCACGCTGCTGCGGGTGCTGACCGTCGACGATTCGTCAGTGGCGCGCAAGCAGGTCAGCCGTTGCCTGCAGACGGTGGGGGTGGACGTGGTGGCGCTCAACGATGGTCGTCAGGCCCTGGACTACCTGCGCAAGCTGGTTGACGAGGGCAAGAAGCCGGAAGAAGAGTTCCTGATGATGATCTCCGACATTGAAATGCCGGAAATGGACGGCTATACGCTTACCGCAGAGATCCGCAGCGACCCGCGTATGCAAAAATTGCACATCTGCCTGCATACTTCGTTGTCCGGGGTATTCAACCAGGCGATGGTCAAGAAGGTCGGGGCAGATGATTTCCTGGCCAAGTTCAAACCGGACGATCTGGCCCAGCGCGTGGTCGACCGGATCAAGGCAACGCATTGAAGCAGCCCGGGGGCATGCTCCCGGCACCAGTGATTTAAAAGAGGCGGCAGTAGTGTCTACGGGTAATTTGGAGTTCGAACAGTTCAGGGTCTTCCTGGAAAAAGCCTGTGGCATCCTGCTGGGCGAGAATAAGCAGTACCTGGTTTCCAGCCGTCTCAACAAGCTGATGGAGCAGCAGGGCATCAAGAGCCTGGGTGAGCTGGTGCAGCGCATCCAGACCCAGCCGCGGGGCGGCCTGCGCGAGCTGGTGGTGGATGCGATGACCACCAACGAGACCCTGTGGTTTCGCGATACCTACCCGTTTGAAGTGCTGAAGAACAAGGTCATTCCCGAGTTCATCAGGAACAACCCCGGGCAGCGCCTGCGCATGTGGTCGGCGGCCTGCTCGTCGGGTCAGGAACCGTATTCGATCTCGATGGCCATCGACGAATTCGAGCGCAGCAACCTGGGCCAGCTGAAGATGGGTGCGCAGATCGTTGCCACCGACCTGTCCGGCTCGATGCTGACCAATTGCAAGACCGGTGAGTACGACAGCCTGGCGATTGCCCGTGGCCTGTCCCAGGAGCGCCTGCAGCGCTACTTCGACCCCAAGGCGCCGGGGCGCTGGGCGGTCAAGCCGGCAATCCGCAGCCGCGTCGAGTTCCGCTCGTTCAACCTGCTCGACAGCTATGCGAGCCTGGGCAAGTTCGACATCGTGTTCTGCCGCAATGTGCTGATCTACTTCTCGGCGCAGGTGAAGAAGGACATCCTGATGCGTATTCACAGCACCCTGAAGCCCGGGGGCTACCTGTTCCTCGGCGCTTCGGAAGCGCTGAACGGGTTGCCGGACCATTACCAGATGGTCCAGTGCAGCCCGGGGATTATCTACCAGGCCAAATGACCCGAGAGGCCGGCAGCGCAAGTTGCCGGCCTTTCTGTTTGCTGACGTCAATTTTTTGTTTTGCCGCTTTTGCCACCCGGCAATTGCCGCTTTCGCTTCGCCAGGCGGAAGCACTTTGCCGCTTTTCTGGCATCTCGCCATCAGCCACCAGCGTCGCAGCCCAGTGTTTTCGGGCTTTCGGGGAAGTGGCACAGCCCTTGCTATACCTTGCTCAACGAAATTCCGGCCAACCTTCGAAGGTTTCCCCGACATGAGCATCAGTTTCGACAAGGCGCTTGGCATTCACGAAAAGGCACTGGGCTTCCGCGCCCAGCGCGCCGAAGTGCTGGCCAACAACATCGCCAACGCCGACACGCCCAACTACAAGGCGCGTGACATGGACTTCTCTTCGGTGCTCGCCGCCGAGAGCCAGAAGCAGCAAAGCGGCCGCTTCGCCATGGACCGCACCAACAGCCGGCACATCGAGGCCGAAGGCCTGGCGATGGCTGACGACACCGTGCAATACCGCGTGCCGACCCAGCCGTCGATCGACCAGAACACCGTGGACGCCCAGATCGAGCAATCGAACTACACGGAAAACGCCATCGGTTTCCAGGCCAGCTTCACCTTGCTCAACAGTAAATTCAAAGGGCTGGTTTCGGCCCTGCGCGGAGAGTAATTCATGTCCCTTTCCAGTGTTTTCAACATTGCCGGCAGCGGCATGAGCGCGCAGAACACCCGCCTCAACACCGTCGCCTCGAACATCGCCAACGCCGAAACCGTGTCGTCGAGCATCGACCAGACCTACCGTGCGCGCCACCCGGTGTTCGCCACCACCTTCCAGAACGCGCAAAGCGGCGTCAGCCAGTCGCTGTTCGAGGATCAGGGCGAAGCAGGGCAGGGCGTGCAGGTCAAGGGCATCGTCGAAGACCAGAGCAACCTGGAAGCGCGCTACGAGCCCAATCACCCGGCGGCGAACAAGGACGGCTACGTCTATTACCCGAACGTCAATGTGGTCGAGGAGATGGCTGACATGATCTCCGCCAGCCGTGCGTTCCAGACCAACGCCGAGCTGATGAACACCGCCAAGAACATGATGCAGAAAGTACTGACCCTGGGTCAGTGATAAGGAATCCAGACCATGGCAGTCGATAGCACCAGCGGTGTGAACCTCAACGACGTCATCGCGGCGTCAGGTGTCAGCTCCAGCACCAAGAAAGCCTCCACGACCAGCTCCGCGACCGGTGGCCAGGCCCTCGGCAAGGATGCGTTCCTGCAGTTGCTGGTCACCCAGATGCAGAACCAGAACCCGCTGGATCCGCAGGACAACAGCGAATTCGTTGCCCAGCTGGCGCAGTTCAGCAGCCTCGAAGGCATCACGTCGCTGAACGAATCGGTCAGTTCGATCACCAGCGCCATGGCTTCGTCGCAAGCGCTGCAGGCGTCTTCGCTGGTCGGTCGCTCAGTGATCGTGCAGAACGACAAGGCTGTGGTCGATACCACCAGCAGCTTCAACGCGCAGTTCGTCGTGCCTCAGGCCATCAGCGAAGCGAAGATCACCATCACCGACAAGGATGGCAACACCGTCAAGACCATCGAGTTGGGCGAGCAGGCGGCCGGTTACGGCGACTTCATCTGGGATGGCACCAATAACAAGGGCGAGAAAGTCGACCCGGGTACCTACACCTTCACTGCCACCAGCACGGTGGACGGCAAGGCGGTGCAGATGAATACCTTGCTGCCAGCCAAGGTCACCAGTGTCAGCTTCAACACCACCGGCGAGATGGTGCTGAACCTGGCGGGTGTGGGCAAGGTTTCGCTGTCCGACGTACAAACCATCGGTATCTAAGGCCGACAGAACGGCAAAAAGGAGCAACAGCATGTCTTTCAATATCGGCCTTAGCGGTCTGTACGCAGCCAACAAACAGCTGGACGTTACCGGCAACAACATTGCCAACGTCAATACCACGGGCTTCAAGTCCTCGCGCGCCGAATTCGCCGACGTGTACGCCGGTGCCAACCGTCTGGGCGTGGGCAAGAACCAGGTCGGCAACGGTGTGCGCCTGGCGGCGATCTCCCAGCAGTTCAGTCAGGGTGACGTCAACAACACCGGCAACGTGCTGGACATGGGCATCCAGGGCCAGGGCTTCTTCGTGCTGTCTGACAACGGCGCGCGCGTGTATACCCGTGCCGGCGCCTTCCAGAACAGCAAGGACAACTACGTGGTCACCTCGGACGGCCTGCGTCTGCAGGGCTATGCCGCCGACGAAAACGGCAACATCAAGCGCGGCGTGTTGACCGACCTGAAGATCGATACCTCGTCGCTCGCGCCGAAGGCCACCACCCTGATCGACCAGGGCATCAACCTGAACTCCGAAGCGACCATCATCCCGCTGCCAAGCGCCACGCCTGCCGGCCCGACCTTTGACCCGGCGGATGACACCACCTACACCAAGTCCTTCCCGACCAAGGTGTACGACAGCCAGGGCAACGAGCACACCATGGAGCAGTTCTACCGCAAGACCGGTACGAACCAGTGGACCATGTATACCCTGATCGATGGTCGCAACCCGATGGATCCGACTTCCACTGCGCCGCTGGAAGCGTCCATGACGTTCAACTCCGACGGTAGCGTGGCGTCCATGGCCACCGACCCGGCCAGCATCCCGGTAGGTGCCCCGGCAGGTGCCCAGTGGGATGTGACCAACAACACCTTCACCCTCAAGGGCTGGATCCCGGCCGCCAAGGATGCATCGGGCAACTGGGCCTCCAACGGTTCGGCGGAAAACACCGCCGGCATGCGCCTGTCGATGAACAGCACCAGCTCGTACAACACCGAGACTGCGCGCATGTCGCAGTCCCAGGACGGCTACGCCACCGGTATTCTGTCGAGCCTGTCGATCGACTCCACCGGCGTGATGTTCGCCAGCTTCAGCAACCAGCAGTCCCGCGCTATCGGTCAGGTGGCGCTGGCCAGCTTTGCCAACGAGCAAGGGTTGCAGCAGGTCGGTGGCACGCGCTGGACCGAGACCTATTCGTCGGGCATTCCGGGTATCGACTCGCCGAAAACCGGCACCCTGGGCAGCGTCGAGTCCAACTCGCTGGAGGCTTCGAACGTCAACCTGACCCAGGAGCTGGTCGAGCTGATCAAGGCGCAGAGCAACTACCAGGCCAACGCCAAGACCATCTCCACCGAAAGCACCATCATGCAGACCATCATCCAGATGACCTGATGGTCGCTGGCTGAGCGTGCGTGGACAGGCCCCTTTGCAGTGAAGGGGTCTGTCGTATCTGCAGGAGGGATCATGAAAAGGCTGGTCATCACATTGCTTGCCGCTTTGTGCCTGTACCAGGCCCAGGCCGGCACTGCGCCCTGGTGGCGCTGGGAAAGCCAGGCGGATGGCCGGCTGGTGTGCTCGCAGTGGTCGCCGGGGGAGGGCTGGAGAAAGTTTGCCGGTCCGTTCAGCAATGGCGGTTGCCGCGAACCTTGATGGCCGGTACAGGATTGCCGCGATCGGCAAGCCAGCGCCGGATAACCGGCGGCACCTCAATGGCAAAACCCCGAAAAAGCCCGTATTCACGGGCTTTTTCATGAATTGAAAAAGTTGGTTCGGAACTTGCTTTAGAGCCTGCACAGCAACGGCGAGCGGCAAACGATCGTCAGTGCAGCGGAGGATGACTGTGGACAAGATGCTTTACGTGGCCATGACCGGCGCCAGCCAGAACGCGCTGGCGCAGAAGGCCCACGCCAACAACCTGGCGAACGTTTCCACCAATGGCTTCCAGCGCGACCTGGAACAGGCGCGCTCGATGCCGGTGTTCGGTGACAGCTTTCCGTCACGGGCATTTGCCATGACCGAACGCCCGGCCACCGACTTCAGCGAAGGGCCGATGGTCGAGACCGGGCGTGACCTGGACGTGGCCGTCAGCGGCAAGGGCTTCATCGCCGTGCAGGCGCCCGATGGCAGCGAAGCCTACGTGCGCACCGGCAGCCTGAACATCGACGCCCTCGGCGTGCTGCGTGCCGGCAACGGCATGCCGGTGATCGGCAACGGTGGCCCGATCGCCATTCCGCCAGAGCAGAAAGTCGAAGTCGGTGCCGACGGCACCATCAGCATCCGCTCGATGGGCGAAGACCCGAGGGTGATGGCCGAGGTCGACCGCATCAAGCTGGTCAACCCGGACATCAAGAGCATGACCAAGGGCCTGGACGGGCTGATCCACACCCAGAACGGCCAGCCGGCTGCCGCCGACGTCAATGTGCGGGTGGTGTCGGGCTTCCTTGAAGGCAGCAACGTCAACGCCGTGGAAGAAATGACTTCGGTGCTGGCGCTGTCTCGCCAGTTCGAGCTGCACGTGAAAATGATGAACGCGGCCAAGGAAGGCGATGAAGCCATGGCGCGTGTTTTGCAAATCGGCTAACCAACTTTGAACGGGTGCCGTAAAACAGGCGCACGAGGAGAATACTGATGCTTCCGGCTCTTTGGGTCGCTAAAACCGGCCTGTCCGCCCAGGACACCAACCTGACCGTCATTTCCAACAACCTGGCCAACGTCTCGACCACCGGCTTCAAGCGTGATCGTGCCGAGTTCGCCGACCTGCTGTACCAGATCAAGCGTCAGCCAGGCGCGCAGTCGACCCAGGACAGCGAGCTGCCGTCGGGCCTGCAGGTCGGTACCGGTGTGCGCATTGTCGGCACCCAGAAGAGCTTCCAGACCGGCAGCCTGCAGACCACCGAAAACCCGCTGGACATGGCGGTCAACGGCCGTGGTTTCTTCCAGGTGCTGCAGCCGGACGGCACCGTCTCGTACACCCGTGACGGTACCTTCCACCTGAACTCCGATGGCCAGATCGTCACTGCCCAAGGCTTTGCCCTGGAGCCGGCGATCGTGGTGCCGAACGACGCCCAGACCTTCACCGTTGGCCAGGACGGCACCGTGTCGATCACCACCGCCGGCAACCCGGCTGCACAGGTGATCGGTAACCTGCAGACCGCCGACTTCATCAACCCGGCCGGCCTGCAGGCGATCGGTGACAACCTGTTCCTGGAAACCGCTGCCAGTGGCGCGCCACAGGTCGGTACCCCAGGCCTGAACGGCTTCGGCACCACCCTGCAGCAGACCCTGGAAAACTCCAACGTCAGCACCGTGGAAGAGCTGGTGAACATGATCACCACCCAGCGTGCCTACGAGATGAACTCCAAGGTCATCTCCACCGCCGACCAGATGCTGTCGTTCGTCACTCAACAGCTCTGATAGCCCTAGTGCAGGTTCTACTCCCGTTACACCGTGAGGTAAGTGTCATGAAACGTCTGTTGTCTGTATTCGCCCTGGGGGGGGCGGTTGTGTTGGCAGGTTGCGTCGCACCGACGCCCAAGCCGAACGACCCGTATTACGCGCCGGTTTTGCCGCGTACCCCGCTGCCGGCGGCAGCCAACAACGGTTCCATTTACCAGGCCGGTTTCGAGCAGGGCTTGTACACCGACCGCAAAGCGTTCCGCGTGGGTGACATCATCACCATTACCCTCAACGAACGCACCTCGGCGAGCAAGAACGCAGGTTCGCAGATCCAGAAGAACAGCAAGGCCGATATCGGCCTGACCTCGCTGTTCGGCTCCAACCCGAACACCAACAACCCGTTCGGCAGTGGCGACCTCTCGCTGGAAGCAGGTTACAGCGGTGACCGCACCACCAAGGGCGACAGCAAGGCCACCCAGGGCAACACCCTGACCGGCTCGGTCACCGTCACTGTGGCCGAGGTGCTGCCCAACGGCATCATCGCCGTGCGTGGCGAGAAGTGGATGACCCTGAACACCGGTGAAGAGCTGGTGCGTATCGCCGGCTTGATCCGTGCCGACGACATCGCTACCGACAACACCGTGCCGTCCACCCGCGTGGCCGACGCGCGCATCACCTATTCGGGCACCGGCTCGTTCGCCGATGCCAGCCAGCCAGGTTGGTTCGACCGCTTCTTCCTGAGCCCGCTTTGGCCCTTCTGAGTACGGATGAACATGTTCAACCTTAGGCAGCTGATTGCCGCGACCCTGCTCCTGTCCTGCGCGTTCGGTGCCCACGCCGAGCGCCTGAAGGACATTGCCAGTATCTCCGGCGTGCGTTCCAACCAGTTGATCGGCTATGGCCTGGTGGTGGGGCTCAACGGTACGGGTGACCAGACCACCCAGACCCCGTTCACCCTGCAGACCTTCAACAACATGCTGTCGCAGTTCGGCATCAAGGTGCCGGCCGGCTCTGGCAACGTGCAGTTGAAGAACGTCGCTGCGGTGTCGGTACATGCCGACCTGCCGGCGTTCGCCAAGCCGGGCCAGGTGGTGGACATCACCGTTTCGTCGATCGGCAACTCCAAGAGCCTGCGTGGCGGCAGCCTGCTGATGACCCCGCTCAAGGGTATCGACGGCAACGTCTACGCCATCGCCCAGGGCAACCTGGTGGTCGGTGGCTTCGATGCCGAAGGCCGTGACGGCTCCAAGATCACCGTCAACGTTCCGTCGGCAGGCCGTATTCCCGGCGGTGCCTCGGTCGAGCGCGCCGTGCCGAGCGGCTTCAACCAGGGCAACAGCCTGACCCTGAACCTCAACCGCCCGGACTTCACCACCGCCAAGCGCATCGTCGACAAGGTCAACGACCTGCTCGGCCCAGGCGTGGCCCAAGCAGTGGACGGCGGCTCGGTGCGGGTCACCGCGCCGATGGACCCAAGCCAGCGGGTCGATTACCTGTCGATCCTCGAGAACCTCGAGATCGACCCGGGCCAGGCCGTGGCCAAGGTCATCATCAACTCGCGTACCGGCACCATCGTTATCGGCCAGAACGTCAAGGTCTCGCCAGCGGCGGTGACCCACGGCAGCCTGACCGTGACCATCACCGAAGACCCGATCGTCAGCCAGCCGGGGCCATTCTCCAATGGCCAGACGGCGGTGGTTCCGCGTTCGCGGGTCAATGCCGAGCAGGAAGCCAAGCCGATGTTCAAGTTCGGCCCGGGGACCACACTGGATGAGATCGTCCGCGCAGTGAACCAGGTGGGCGCGGCACCCGGCGACCTGATGGCCATCCTCGAAGCGCTGAAGCAGGCCGGCGCCTTGCAAGCCGACCTGATCGTGATCTGAGGACGCCGCGGATGAATTCGAAAAGCCTGGTCTCCAGCCACGCCGACAGCGGTGCCTACACCGACCTCAATCGCCTGAGTTCGCTCAAGCACGGTGATCGCGACAGCGACGCCAACGTGCGCAAGGTGGCCCAGGAGTTCGAGTCGCTGTTCATCAGCGAGATGCTCAAGGCCTCGCGCAAGGCCAGCGACGTGCTGGCCGACGACAACCCGATGAACAGCGAGACGGTCAAGCAGTACCGCGACATGTACGACCAGCAGCTGGCCGTGAGCATGTCCCGCGAGGGGGGCGGTATCGGCCTGCAGGACGTGCTGGTGCGCCAGCTGTCGAAGAACAAGAGCACCCCGGTCAACACCAGCCCGTTCCCGCGTGTCGACGGCAACGCGCCGACGCTGTGGGGCAACAAGGTGGCCGACCCGGTGCAGGCCACCCAGGCCACGGCCACGCGCAACGACGTTGCCGCGCTCAACTCGCGGCGCCTGGCGCTGCCGGGCAAGCTCACCGACCGCTTGCTGGCCGGTATCGTGCCTTCGGCCACCAGCCCGGCCGCGGCCACCAATACCGCCGCCGTGCCGGCCCGTGACGGGCAGCAGGTGGCCAAGGCCATCGCCATCCCGGACAACGGCCTGCGCATCACCGGCCGCGCCGTGGCGCAGCCGCCGCTGGCGCCGAAGAAGGCCTTTGCCGACAGCGACGAATTCGTCGCCACCATGCTGCCGATGGCCGAACAGGCCGCCAAGCGCATTGGTGTCGACCCGCGTTACCTGGTGGCCCAGGCCGCCCTGGAAACCGGCTGGGGCAAGTCGGTCATGCGCAACAGTGATGGCAGCAGCAGCCACAACCTGTTCGGCATCAAGGCCAGCGGTAACTGGGACGGCGATTCGGCGCGGGCGATCACCAGCGAGTTCCGTGACGGCCAGTTCGTCAAGGAGACGGCGGCGTTCCGTTCCTACGATTCGTACCAGGACAGTTTCCACGACCTGGTAAGCCTGCTGCAGAGCAATTCGCGCTATCAAGATGCGGTGAAGTCGGCCGATAACCCAGAACAATTCGTGCGAGAACTGCAAAAGGCCGGGTACGCCACCGACCCGAACTACGCCAGCAAGATCTCGCAGATCGCAAGACAGATGAAGTCGTACGAGAGCTACGCAATGCTCGGTACCACAACGAAACTTTAAGGGTATGGAACCATGGCGAGTCTGATCAATATTGGCATGTCGGGACTGTCGGCCTCCCAGGCGGGGCTGCATACCACCGGCAACAACATCGCCAACGCCGATGTCGCCGGCTATTCCCGCCAGCAGAACGTCCAGCGAGCCAAGGGTTCGCTTCAGGAAGGCCAGGTGTTCATGGGCACCGGCACCACCCTGGGCGATGTGCGCCGGGTGTACAACGCCTTCCTGGATGCCCAGTTGCAGACCGCCACCTCGCTCAACAGCGACAGCACCGCCTACCTGAACCAGGTCACGCCGCTCAACAACTTGCTGTCCGACAGCAACACCGGTATCACCGGTGCGCTGACCAACTTCTTCTCCGCCCTGCAGAGCGCCGCCAACAAGCCGACCGAAGACGCTTCCCGTCAGCTGTTGCTGAGCAACGCCGAGGCCCTGGCCAGCCGCTTCAACAGCCTGTCTGCCCAGTTCAAGGAGCAGAACAGCAACATCAACGGCAACCTCAGCTCGATGACCTCGCGGATCAACGAGCTGACCTCCAGCATTGCGAAGTACAACGATCAGATTTCCAAGGTCTCGGCCAACAGCGGCCAGCCCAACGACCTGCTCGACCAGCGTAACGAGGCGGTGCGCCAGCTCAACGAGCTGGTGGGTGTGCAGACCGTCGAGCGTGACGGCAGTATTGACGTCTACCTGAAGAACGGCCAGTCGCTGGTGCTGGGCAAGACCACCAACAAGATGAGCGCCGAGCCAAGCGCCACCGACCCGACCCAGTTCTCGGTCAAGCTCGACCGCGGCAGCACCACCATGGATGTCACCAGCAGCATCAGCGGTGGCGAAATGGGCGGTCTGCTGCGCTACCGCAGCGACACGCTGGCACCTGCGATGAACGAGCTGGGGCGTATCGCGCTGGTGGTGTCGCAGCAGCTGAATTCGCAGCTCGGTCAGGGCATCGACAAGAACGGTGAGTTCGGTGCGGCGCTGTTTGGCGATATCAACAGCGCCAGCGCCATGTCCGCACGCAGCACGCCGAAGGTTGGCAACACCGGCAGCGCCGCGCTGAACGTGGTCATCCGCGACACTGGCAAGCTGAGCACCAGCGACTACCAGGTGACCTTCGTCGGCCCTGGCACTGACAAGTACCAGGTCAAGAAGCTGCCAGACGGCACCGACATGGGCACCTACAGCACCAACGACGACCCGGCGCCGGTCATCGACGGTTTCAGCCTCGACCTCAAGAGCGGCACTGCGGCGGTGGGCGACAGTTTCAAGATCACCCCGACCCGCAATGCCTCGGCAGAGATCGGCGTGGTGCTCACCGACGCCAAGCGCCTGGCGCTGGCCGCGCCGCTGACCGCTACCTCGGGTGGCGGCAATATCGGTACCGGTGTGATCACCCAGCCCGTGCTGACCTCGGTGCTGGATATCGCCGACCCGGCTCAACGCCAGGACCTGCAGACCGGCATCAAGTATTCCACGCCGGTGCGTCTGGTGTTCGGTGACGAAACCACCTCGCCGCAGAGCTACGAAGCCTTCGATGCCAAGGGCAACAGCATTGGCACAGGCACCTTCGTCCCGGGGCAGAGCAACACCCTGAAGTTCGATGTGCCGATGATCGACTCCGCGGGCAACCCGATCAATGACGCCAGTGGCAACCAGAAGTCGTTCAGCTTCGAGATGGACGTTGCCGGTGCACCCAAGGATGGCGACAGCTTCACCGTGTCGCTGACCGGCGCCGGTTCTTCGGACAACCGCAACGCGCTGTCCCTGCAGGAGCTGCAGACCAAGCAGACCATGGACATTGGTTCGACCAAGGGCATCAGCATCACCGATGCCTACGGCAAGCTGGTGGAAAACGTCGGGGCCCAGGCCAAGCAGGGCCAGATGGACACCCAGGCAACCGGCGTCATCCTGACCCAGGCAACCGGTGCCCGTGATTCGGTGTCCGGTGTGCAGCTGGATGAAGAAGCCGGCAACCTGGTCAAGTACCAGCAGTACTACACGGCGTCGTCGCAGATCATCAAGGCGGCGCAGGAAATCTTCAACACCCTGATCGCCGCGCTTTAAGGAGTCCTGACCCATGCGTATTTCCACGGCCCAGTTCTATGCTTCCAGCGCGGCAAACTACCAGCGCAACTATTCCAACGTGGTCAAGACCAACGAGGAAGCCAGTTCCTTCGTACGGGTCAACACTGCTGCCGACGACCCGGTAGGGGCAGCGCGCCTGTTGCAGCTGGGCAACCAGGCGGACATGCTGGCGCAGTACAAGACCAACGCCACCAACATCACCAACTCGCTGAACCAGACCGAGACCACGCTCAACTCGATCAACACGATCCTGACGCGGGTGAACGAGCTGGCGCTCGAATCGGGTAACGCCGGCTACACCGACACCGAGCGCAAGGCCAAGGCGGCCGAGCTGGGCCAGCTGGAAGACCAGTTGCTGAGCCTGATGAACAGCCGTGACGAGAACGGCCAGTACCTGTTCGCCGGCTCCAAGACCGACACGGCGCCATTCGTGCGCAACGCCGATGGCACTTATTCCTACCAGGGCGACCAGACCCAGCAGGAACTGCAGGTCGGTGACATGCTCAAGATGGCCGGCAACAGCTCCGGCTACAGCGTATTCGAGCAAGCCCTGAACACCAGCCGCACGTCCACGACCATGACCGCTCCACCGGTGGATGATGGCCGGGTGAAGCTGTCCAACGGCCAGGTGTCAGGCAGCGTCACCTACAACGACCGCTTCAGAAGTGGCCAGCCGTACACCATCACCATGCTCAGCAGCACCAAGTTCAGCATCACCGACAGCCTGGGCAACGACGTCACCGCCGAGGCTACCCAGGGTGGCAGCTTCGACCCCAATACTGCGGGTGGTTCGATGGTCAGCTTCCGTGGCGTAGACCTGCGCCTGAACATCAACCTGCAGGATGGCGACAACGCCGACGCCGTGGTGGCTGGCCATACCTTCACCCTGCAGAGCAAGCCGGACACCATCACTGCTACTCGCAGCCCGGGCAACCCGTCGAGCGCCCAGGTGTCGTCGATCAGTGTCACCGACCCGAGCAAGTACAAGGCCATGTTCCCGAGCGGGGGGGCGGTGATCAAGTTCACCAGCGCCACCGACTTCGAGCTGTACGCCCAGCCGCTGACCGCCGACAGCCGGCCGGTGGCCAGTGGCACCATGGCTGGCAACGTCGCCTCGGCCGCGGGCGTGGACTTCACCTTCAGCACCACCCCCCCGCAGCAGTCCGGTGACCAGTACATGGTCAATGTCGACAATCACCAGACCCAGAACGTGCTGGACAGCGTGGCCAAGCTGCGCACGGCCCTGAGTCAGCCGATCGATGGCGACAATGCTGCCTACCAGCAGCTGCGCGCCGACCTGGATTCGGCCATTGCCAACATTCAGAGCGGTCAGGACACCCTCAGCCGCGCCGTCACCGATATCGGTGCGCGAGGCAAGGCGCTGGAGATCCAGCAGAACACCAACGAAAGCCTTAGCATTGCCAACAGCACCACGCAGTCGTCGATCCGTGATTCCGACCCGGCCGAGGTGCTGATCCGCCTTACCCAGCAGAAGACCACGCTCGAAGCTTCCCAGCAAGCGTTCGCGCGCATCAGCCAACTGAGCCTGTTCAACGCATTGTGAGTGCGCCTGTTGCCGTCATCCTCCTCCTGACCGGGGGGAGGGGGCGGTGCGTTGTTTCAACCTGGTAGCGACTGTTCTGAATTCTCCGCGGGCAGTCACCTGTCGAGAGATTTCCTCGTGAGCCAAGCCCCCCTAGTCAGCCTCGTCATCCCCGCCTGTAACCCCGAGTTCTTCCGTGCCGCCCTGGTCGGTGCCCTGGCGCAGGATTACGACAACCTTGAAGTCATCGTCTGCGACGACAGTCGGGGCCCGCAGATCGAGGCGGTGGTCGAGGAGCTGCGCAGCCTTGCCCGCCACCCGCTGGTCTACGTGCGCAACCCGCAACCGCTGGGGTTTGCCGGCAATCTGCAGCAGGGGCTTGAGCAGAGCCAGGGGCAGTACATCAAGTTCCTCTGCGACGATGATCGCCTGATGGCCGATTGCGTTTCCAACCAGGTCCGGCTGTTCGAAGCCCATGGCGATGTCAGCCTGGTCGCGGCCAGGCGCCAGCTGGTGGATGCCGAGGACCATATCCTGCCGCAGCGCCTTGAGACCAGCCCGGTCACCTTTGGCGACACCGTGTTCAATGGCGACGACCTGCTGGATTTCTTCGAGACCCGCCAGCTCAACTTCATTGGCGGGCTCAGTAGCGTGCTGCTGCGCGCCAGCGACCTGCGCGAGTTGCTGCCGGCTCTGGCGCCAGGCTTTGTGGCGCTGCTCGATTTCGTGCTGTTCGTGTGCCTGCTGCGTCGTGGGCACCTTGGGGTGACGGCCGGCGTGCACTGCATGGAACGGGTTCATCCCGACCAGTTGCGTCGCCAGAGCGACGTCAAGGCGGCAGCGGTCGGCGAGGCACAACACCTGCGCGACATGTTCGCGGCCCGCGTCGCCGAGCGCGAGCCATTCTCCGGCTGGGTGCGGGTGCAGATCCTTCGGGGGAATGAGGGGGACGCCCGGCGCAATTGGGAGAACATGTTCCTGGTCCACACCCTGCGCTGCCTGCAGGCGATCCAGGAATCCCATGTTGGTAGCGACAGCGACAGTTTCGCCGAGCTGTACGCCAAGTGGCTGGCCTGTCGCCAGGACCCCCTGGTGCTGGCGCGGCTGATGCGGCTGAGCGAGCACTGGCCGCGTCGCCCGCGCATCGTCCCCGTGGTGATCGACAGCGAAGGCGATGCCCTGGCCCTGCAAATGACACTGGACAGCATCGCCGGCCAGGCCTATGGCGCCGAGGCAACCCTGGTGCTCTCCACTGCGCGCCTTGCGGCTGACCCGGGCAGCCGGGTCGACAGCCAGCCGTTGCAGGCTGACTGGGCCATGCAATTGAACACGCTGGTCGCGCAGCGGGGCGCCGAGGATTGGGTCTACCTGCTGCGTGCCGGCGACCGGCTCAATGCCTTCAGCCTGATGCTGCTGGCCGAGCGGATCGTGTCACGGCCACAGATTGCCTGCTGTTATGGCGATGAAGGCGGCCTGCGCAACGAAGCGTCGGTGGAGCCGGTGTTCAAACCGGACTTCAACCTCGACCTGATGCGCGGCTACCCCTATACCGGTCGCATGCTGGCGTTTTCCTGCGAGGCTTTGCGCACGTTGGGTGGTTTTGCTGCCGGCTACCGCGAACTGGCGCCCCACGACCTGCTCTGGCGCCTGGTTGAAAGCCGCGGCCCGCAGACCATCGAGCACATTCCGGAAGTGCTGGGTGAAAGTGCGTTCAGTTACGCCGCCTGGCTGTCTTCACCGGCAGTGATCGAGGAAAATCCACAGGTACTGGCGGCGCACCTGAAGCGTCTGGGTGTGGCCTATCGTCTGCACAACAGCGGCGGTGCGATCAATCAGATTCGCTACTTGCACGCCTCGCAGCCACTGGTAAGCCTGGTGCTCAGCGCCCAGGATCAATTGCCGGCGCTGGAGCGCTGCCTGGAAAGCGTGCTGCAGAACACTGCCTACGCACATTACGAAGTGCTCGTCGTCGACAATGCCAGCCAGGGCGCGGATACCCATGCCTGGCTGGCTGCCCTGGAGCAGTTGGGCGGCGACAAGTTGCGGGTGCTGAGGCTGAACGAGGAAAGCAGCTTCGCTGCCGTGCAGAACCTGGCCGCGCACCATGCCCGGGGTGAATACTTGCTGATGCTGAGCCCGTTCACCATGGCTACCGAGCCGGACTGGCTCGACGCCTTGCTCAGCCATGGTCAGCGCCATGAAGTTGGCGCGGTTGGCGCCAAGCTGTGCAATGGCCACGGCCTGGTCGTCCATGCTGGTGGCGTGCTGGGCCTGCGTGGCGCGGTGGGCTCCCCGTTCGTCGGTGAGCCGATGGAGGCGGGTGGCTACATGCAGCGTCTGCAGGTGGCGCAGAACTACTCGGTGGTCGGTGCTGACTGCCTGCTGATACGCAAGCAGCTGTTCTTGGAACTGGGCGGTCTCAACGACAGTGTCTTCAGCCTTGCCTTCAGCGATGTCGACCTGGGGCTGCGCCTGGGGCAGGCAGGTTACCTCGTGGTCTGGGCGCCCGATGCGCGACTGATCCTTGATCCTCCAGCAGCGCCAGCGCCCGATCCGCAGCGCGAGGCTGAGCGTCAGGCACGGCTGGTGGAGCAGCATGATGCCTTCTTCCGAGCCTGGATGCCGGTTGTGGCGCGTGACCCGGCCTATAACGTGAATCTGTCGCTCAACGGCTCCAGCTTCTGTCTGGACCCTGGCCTCAAGGCCGCCTGGACGCCCTTTGTCAGCCGCCCGTTGCCGCATGTGCTGGCCTTGCCGATGAACAAGACCGCCGTCGGCCATTACCGGGTGATCCAGCCGGTGATGGAGCTGGAAAAGGCTGGCTGGGTGACCCAGCAACAGTACTTCGAGATTCCCACCAGCATCGAACTGGAGCGTTGCTCTCCGGACGTGGCGATTGTGCAGGGGCGTTATACCGAAGGCTTCGTCAAGGAGATCGAGCGGCTGAAGACGTTCTCCAAGGGCTTCTGCATCTACGAACTGGACGATTACGTGATTGATGTGCCGAAGAAGAACGGCCATCTCAAGCACACGCCAAAAGATCTGGAAAAATCGCTGCGCCGGGGGATCGAGCGTTGTGATCGGCTTGTGGTCTCGACCCAGGCCCTGGCTGATGCCTTGCATGACGCCCACAGTGATATCCGGGTGATGCCGAACATGCTTGCCGAGGAGCTCTGGACCCACTTGCGCAGCCAGCGCCGGACCTCGCGCAAACCGCGGGTGGGTTGGGGAGGGGGTACCAGCCACACCGGCGACCTGGAAGTGATTAGCGATGTGGTCAAGACCTTGGCGAACGAGGTCGAATGGGTGTTCTTCGGCATGTGCCCGCCGGCCTTGCGGCCCTACATCAGCGAGTTCCATCCGCCGGTGCCACTGGAGCTATACCCGGCCAAGCTCGCCAGCCTGAACCTGGACCTGGCCTTGGCGCCGCTGGAGTATCACATCTTCAACGACTGCAAGAGCAACCTGCGCTTGCTGGAGTATGGGGCGTGCGGGTACCCGGTGATCGTCACCGACACCCGTGCCTACGAGGGCTACCTGCCGTGCACGCGAATCAAGACCAACTCGACGGCGGAGTGGCTGGATGCGATTCGCATGCATCTGGCCGACCCGGATGAAAGCTACCGCCTCGGTGACCGCTTGAAGCAGGAGGTGCTACGTGACTATGTGCTGCGCGAAGAGCATGTGCAGCATTGGTATAGCGGCTGGATGCCGAGCTGATTGGGCCTGACTTTGGTTGTGTGACGGCTGTGCGATCGAGCGCCGCCCGCGCGGCGCATCGCGAGCAAGCTCGCTCCTACATTTGTTGCAACGTGCCGAACCTGAAAGGCCATGGTTGCCCGCCTTGGCGAATGGCTGAAGTCTGTGAAGCGGCATCAATGCCCACCTCAAAATCCCGTCATGCCAACAAGGCTGACAACCATGGCCTCACAGGCATGGCCACGTTGCAACAAATGTAGGAGCGAGCTTGCTCGCGATGCGCCGCGCGGGCGGCGCTCGATCTCCCAGTCGCCACCTAACTCACGCCAAACACTTCTCACCACACAACTCACACCCAACAAAAACCCCCAGCTGGCGCGTTTCCTGCAAGCCCCCTGTCATATCGCCATAAATCGTGCAGTCACACGATGGGTGGCCGGTGACGAACAAGAGGGGACAACATGAAGGCGGTAATTCTGGCCGGTGGACTGGGCACACGTATAAGCGAAGAGTCCCATCTCAAGCCCAAGCCCATGATCGAGATTGGTGGAAAGCCAATTCTCTGGCACATCATGAAGCAGTACTCGGCCCACGGTATCCATGACTTTGTGATCTGCCTGGGCTACAAGGGCTATGCGATCAAGGATTTCTTCGCCAACTACTTCCTGCACACCTCGGACGTCACCTTCGACATGCGCGCCAACCGCATGGACGTGCACCAGAACTACAGCGAGCCATGGCGCGTCACCCTGGTCGACACCGGTGAAGAGACCATGACCGGTGGCCGCCTGCGCCGTGCCGCACGCTACCTGGAGGGCGAAAAAGCCTTCTGCTTCACCTATGGCGACGGCGTCTCGGACCTGAACATCGGCGCCCTGGTGGATTTCCATATGGCCCATGGCAAGCTCGCCACGGTGACCGCCGTGCAGCCCCCAGGGCGCTACGGCGCGCTGGAGCGCGACGGTGAGCAGGTGCGCGGGTTCGTCGAGAAACCCCGTGGCGATGGCGGCTGGATCAACGGCGGCTTCTTCGTGCTGTCGCCCAAGGTGATCGACTACATCGACGACGATCAGACGTCCTGGGAGTCCGAGCCGCTCGCCCGGCTGGCCGCAGCGGCGCAGCTCAATGCCTTCCAGCATGACGGCTTCTGGCACCCGATGGACACGCTGCGCGACAAGAACCACCTGGAGCAGCTCTGGCTAAGCGGGGAGGCACCATGGAAGCAGTGGGACTGAGCCCGGCATTCTGGCAGGGCAAGCGTGTCCTGCTGACCGGCCACACCGGCTTCAAGGGCAGCTGGCTGGCCCTTTGGCTGCGTGAACTGGGGGCGCAGGTCACAGGCTTTGCCCTGGACCCGGGAACCGAACCCAGCCTGTTCGAGCTGGCCCAGGTGGGCCGCGAGATCACCGATGTACGCGGTGACCTGCGCGACCTGGGCGCGCTGCTCGAAGCCGTGGCCGACGCGCAGCCTGAAATCGTCCTGCACCTGGCGGCGCAGCCGCTGGTGCGTGAGGCCTATCGCGACCCGCTGGGCACCTACTCCAGCAATGTCATGGGCACCCTCAACCTGCTGGAAGCCATACGCCAGGTCGGTGGCGTGCGCGCCTGCGTGCTGGTGACCACCGACAAGGTCTATGCCAACCAGGAATGGCCCTGGCCCTACCGCGAGAATGAAGCCCTTGGCGGGCACGACCCGTACAGCAGCAGCAAGGCCTGCTGCGAGTTGCTGGCGCAATCCTATGCCGCTTCGTTCTTCCCGGCAGTCAAACATGCCGAACACGGCCTGGCGATGGCGACCGCACGCGCCGGCAATGTGCTGGGCGGTGGCGACTTTGCTGCCGACCGGCTGATCCCGGACGTACTCAAGGCCTGGTCGGCGGGTACGCCTGTGACCCTGCGCTATCCGCAGGCCGTGCGCCCCTGGCAGCACGCCCTGGAGCCGCTGGCCGGTTACCTGCAACTGGCCGAGCGCCTGTATCGCCAAGGCCCGGCTTATGCGGGTGCCTGGAACTTCGGGCCCGGTGAACAGGACATGTGCAGCGTCGGCGAGGTGGTGGCGCATCTCGCCCGCCAGTGGCCGGCGGCGCCGGGCATGCAGGTCGAGCCGAGCGAGCTGCACGAAGCCGGCCTGCTGCGCCTGGACAGCTCGCGTGCGCGACAGCTGCTGGGCTGGCGCACGCGCTGGTCGCTGCACGATTGCCTCAAGCACACCCTGGACTGGCACCTGGCCTGGCAGCGCGGCGACAACATGCGCGCGTTCACCCTTGGCCAGCTGAACCTCTACGCGGAGTTGTCGTGACTGATCTGCTGCTGCATGCCTTGCCCCTCGACGGCCTGTTCAGTGTCCAGCACAAGCGCCACGGCGATGCCCGCGGCCAGTTCGCCCGGCTGTTCTGCGAAACCAGCCTGGGGGCATTGGCGGCGCCGTTCCATGTGCGCCAGATCAACCATTCGCATACCGTCGGCCAAGGCAGCGTGCGCGGCCTGCACTACCAGCTCGGTGATGCGCCGGAAGCCAAGCTGATCACCTGCCTGAGCGGTGAGGTCTGGGATGTGGCAGTGGACCTGCGCCAGGGCTCGCCGACTTTTCTGCACTGGCACGCCGAGCACCTGCGGGCCGGCGACGGCCGCAGCCTGCTGATTCCGGCCGGCTTTGCCCACGGTTTTCAGGTGTTGAGCGACGAGGCCGAACTGCTCTACCTGCACAGCGCCGACTATGCCCCGGGGCGCGAGGGCGGGTTGTCGGTGCACGATCCAAGGCTGGCCATCACCTGGCCGCTGGCTGTCAAGAATCTGTCAGCCCGGGATGCCGAACATCCCTGGTTGGCCCCATCGTTCACCGGAGTCTGTCCATGAATTGCCGTGGCTGTGGTACCTGCCTGAGCCTGCCCCTGATCGACCTTGGCACCGCGCCGCCGTCCAACGCCTATCTGCGCGCCGAGCAACTGGCCGCGGCTGAAGCCTGGGTGCCGCTGAAGGTCGCGGTGTGCGAGCAGTGCTGGTTGGTGCAGACCGAGGACTACACCCGCGCCGATGCGCTGTTCGATGCCGACTACGCCTATTTCAGCTCCTACTCCAGCTCTTGGCTGGCCCATGCCCGCGAGTACGTGGCGCAGATGGTCGAGCGCTTCGGCCTGACCCCGCAAAGCCGGGTAGTGGAGATCGCCGCCAACGATGGTTACCTGCTGCAGTACGTGGCCGAACGCGGTATCCCCTGCCTGGGCGTGGAGCCCACCCGCAGCACCGCCCAGGCGGCGCGCGAAAAAGGGCTCGAAATCCGCGAGGTGTTCTTTGGCCAACAGGCTGCCGAGGCGCTTGCGGCCGAGGGCTGGTCGGCCGACCTGATGGCGGCCAACAACGTGCTGGCCCATGTACCGGACATCAACGACTTCCTGCGCGGCTTCGCCACCTTGCTCAAGGCCGATGGTGTCGCCACGTTCGAGTTCCCGCACTTGCTCTGCCTGATGGCCGAGCATCAGTTCGATACCCTGTACCACGAGCATTACTCCTACCTGTCGCTGACGGCGGTGAACACCCTGTGCCTGCGCAACGGCCTGGAAATCTTCGATGTCACCGAACTGCCGACCCATGGCGGCTCGCTGCGGGTGTTCGCACAGCGCGCTGGCGGCCCGCAGGTTCGACGCGCCAGTGTCGATGACCTGCTCGGCATCGAGGCGGGGGTGGGGGTGACCACGGCAGCGTTCTACAACACCCTGGCGCCGGCCGCCGAACGCATCAAGCACCAGCTGCTGCGCTTCCTGCTGCAGGCCAAGGCCGAAGGCAAGCGTGTGGTCGGCTACGGCGCGGCGGCCAAGGGCAACACGTTGTTCAACTATGCCGGGGTCAAGCCTGACCTGCTGGCCTGGGTGGCCGACGCCAACCCGCACAAACAAGGCAAGTTTCTGCCGGGCAGCCGCATTCCAGTGGTGGCCCCCGAGCGGCTGGCCATCGAGCAACCGGACTACGTGCTGGTGTTGCCCTGGAACCTGCTCAAGGAAGTCAGCGAGCAGCAGGCGCAGGTCCGTGAATGGGGCGGGCGCTTCGTCATCGCCGTGCCGGAGCTGACCGTCCTGTGAGCCGCATGAACGTGCTGGTTACCGGCGCCAGCGGTTTTGTTGGCCGGCACCTGGTCGGTGCGCTTCTGGCGCGCGGCCATCAGGTGCGTGCCGTTGCGCGCCACGTGGAAGCTGCCCAGGCGCTGCCGTGGTTCGATCAGGTCGAGTTCATCTGCGCCGATGTCCATGACCCGCAGCTGGACGTCGCTGCGCTGTGTGAAGGTATCGATGCGCTGGTGCACCTGGCCTGGCCCGGCTTGCCGAATTACCAGGGGTTGTTCCACTTCGAGCACAACCTGATGGCCGACTACCGGTTCATCCAGCGTGTGGTGCACGCGGGCGTTGCCCAGGTGCAGGTCACCGGCACCTGCCTGGAATACGGCCTGCAGGACGGCGCGCTGGGCGAGTCACTGGTCTGCCAGCCGGGCAACCCCTATGGCCTGGCCAAGCACAGCCTGCGCCTGTTCCTCGAAAGCCTGGCCCGGCAGCAGCCGTTTACCTTGCAATGGGTGCGGCTGTTCTACCTGTTCGGCGAAGGCCAGAACCGCAACAGCCTGCTGGCGGCGCTGGACGGCGCCATCGACGCCGGCCTGCCGCGTTTCGACATGTCGGGCGGTGAACAGCTGCGCGATTTCCTGCCCATCGAAACGGCCGCGGGTTACCTGGCCGGGCTGCTCGATCAGCGTGATTTCAGCGGCGTGGTCAATTGCTGCAGCGGTCAGCCGATAGCCGTACGCACCCTGGTCGAAGCGCATATCGCCAAGCGCGGCGCGCAGATCGCGTTGAACCTGGGGCATTACCCCTATCCGGCCCACGAACCCATGGCGTTCTGGGGCGATGCCCGCCGGCTGCGGGCGCTCTTGGGAGTAGCTTGTGATGAAGCATGAGTTGTACCGCGCCACCGGCTTGCCGGTGTTGCAGAACCGCACCTTTGCCGATGCGGCGTCGGCCCGCGCCTCGGCCAGTGCCGACATGCGCCTGGTGCAGGATGCTCGCACCGGCCTGGTCTACAACGACGCCTTCGACGCCGACCAGCTCAGCTATGACAGCGACTACCAGAACGAGCAGGGCCACTCGGCGCGCTTCCAGCGCCACCTGGACGACGTCGAAGGTGTGATCGCCCGGCATTTCAAAGGGCGCAGCCTGATCGAGGTGGGCTGCGGCAAAGGCTGGTTCTTCGAGCTGCTGCGCGAGCGTGGCTATGCCGTCACCGGCATCGACCCGGCGTACGAGGGCGACAACCCGGGCGTGGTCAAGGCGCCGTTCACCCGTGAGCTCGATCGCCGGGCCGAGGGCATCGTGCTGCGCCATGTGCTTGAGCACATCCAGGACCCGGTCGCGTTCCTGGCCGCCATCGCCGACGCCAATGGCGGGGCCGGGCAGATCTACATCGAGGTGCCATGCCTGGACTGGATCATCGAGCACAAGGCCTGGTTCGACCTGTTCTACGAGCACGTCAACTACTTCCGCCTGGACGACCTGCGCCGCCTGTTCGGCACGGTCGCCGAGGCCGGGCACCTGTTCGATGGCCAGTACCTGTACGTCGTCGCCGACCTCGCCAGCCTGCGTACCACGCTGGAACCGGGGCCAACCCTGACCCTGCCGGCCGATTTCAGCGCCAGCCTGGAGCACGCCGTGGGCATCGTCCAGCGCGACGCCGGGCGCGGCTCGGCGATCTGGGGCGCGTCGTCCAAGGGCGTGATCTATTCGCTGTTCCTGCAACGCGCCGGCGCGCCGGTGGACTGGGTGATCGACATCAACCCGGCCAAGCAGGGCCGTTACCTGCCGCTCAGCGGCGCCCGGGTGAGCTCGCCGCAGGAGGCGCTGGACGCCTTGCCTGACGGTGCGCACCTGTTCGTGATGAATTCCAACTACCTCGATGAAATCCGCCGCATGACCGCTGGGCGCTTCACCTACCACGCCGTCGACAGCGCTGATTTCACACACCTGCCAACCGAGACCGCACAATGACCGACTCGCCGATCAAGGCCTTCGAAGCCGAATGCACCGCGCAAATCGCCGCCCAGGGTGAAGACCAGGCGCTGCAGCAAGTATCCCGTGACTTCTTCAACAAGTCCGCTGCGCACAAGTACACCTACCACTTCTCCTGGATGGGCCGGCCGATCATCCAGCTGCCCCAGGACATGATGGCCATGCAGGAGATCGTCTGGCAGGTCAAGCCGGACCTGATCATCGAGTGCGGCATCGCCCACGGCGGTTCGATCCTGTACTACGCATCCTTGCTGGAACTGCAGGGCCATGGCGAAGTGCTGGGCATCGACATCGACATCCGCCCGCACAACCGTGAGGCCATCGAGGCGCACCCGATGAGCAAGCGCGTGCGCATGATCGAAGGTTCGAGCATCGACGCCGGCATCGCCGCGCAGGTCAGGGCGCTTGCCGAAGGCAAGAAGGTCATCCTGGTGCTCGATTCCAACCACACCCACGACCACGTACTCAAGGAGCTGGAGCTGTACGCGCCGCTGGTGGCCGTGGGCAGCTACTGCGTGGTGATGGACACCGTGGTCGAAGACATGCCGGCCGATTTCTTCCCCGACCGCCCGTGGGGCCATGGCGACAACCCCAAGACCGCGGTCTGGGAATACCTCAAGGGCAACGACAGCTTCGAGATCGACTACCAGCTGCAGAACAAGCTGCTGGTCACCGTGGCACCGGACGGCTACCTGCGCCGGGTTCGCTGAGACACTCAACAACGGTTCGATTTCTTCGGCGGCAACGCCAATGGTGGTGAAGACTATGCAAGGCAATTTCTCGGCAGACCAGGCAGCCACGCTGCGCGAGCGGTTCACGCTGGTACTGATGACGCACAACCGGCCGGCGTTCCTGCAGCGCACGCTGCAGTACTACAGCGACTACCCGTGCTCGATCCTCGTGCTGGATTCCTCGACCGAATCGGCCGCGGCGATGGCAGCTGGGTACCCGGGCGTCGAGTACCTGCACCTGCCACAGTTTTCCTACCTGGGCTTCCAGGCCAAGCTGACCTATGGCGTGAACCGGGTGAGCACGCCGTTCATGGCCTTCGCCGCCGATGACGACTTCCTGGTGTTCGACGGGCTGAACCAGTCGCTGGACTTCCTTGAGGCCAACCCTGACTACGGCATATGCCATGGCTACTGCCTGAACTACCTGGCCGAAGCCACCCGGGTGAACTATTACCGGCGCAACAAGAAGGTCCGTGAAGACTACGACGCCCCGCGCGCCGAGCAGCGCCTGCTGGATTACATGGGCGAGTTCCTCCCGCCGTTTTTCGCCGTCACCCGTACTGCGCTGTTGCGCCAGTGGTTCGAGTTACTGCCAGAGGGCACCAGCTTCGAGTGGCAGGAAATCGGCCATGTGTACTTCCTGCTGACCAACGCCAAGGCGCGGGTGCTGCCGATCGCCTATGCCGTGCGTGAAACCAACTACGGTGTTTCCGAGCACAAGACCGAGGTCATTCATGTGCTGGCCTTCACCGACCCCAAGTCGGTGGCAGAGCGCGAACAGTTCGCCGACTTCCTCGCCGGCCTGCCGACCGCTATCGAGGGGCTGGACCATGCAGCACGGCGTCAGCTTGCCCTGGACAGCTTTGCCGCCATGGCCGAGGGCCTGTTCAAGGGCCGCGCGGTGACCCTGGACCTGGTCTGGGGGTCTGCCTGGAACGACCCGCTGAAGCCGCCGGTACGCACCTTCGAACCGAGCCAGTATGTCGAGATGCCGTTCTACAACCAGGCGTTCTTCGATCAGCTCACAGCGTTCGAATTCCTGATCCATGCCATGCCGGCTGGTCGCTTGCAGTTGCAGCAACTGGAACCGCTCCTGCTGCGCCAGGAGCAACTGTTGCAGGCGCATGTCAGCGACACCCCGGGCACCGTCGGCAGCCGCCTTTGGGCTGCCTTGGAGCACAACGCCTTCAACCGCGAGGTAGTGCGTCGCCTGGCCGTGCACCTGCGCGACACCAATGAGCTCGAACAGAGCGAGGCGCTGTTCGCCTGGCTGGCGCGCCTGGAAGGCGTGCTGAAGCAGAGCGGCCGCGAACTGCTCGGTAGCATGCAGTCGGGCCGCCTGCTCGACTGGCTGGAGGCGCGCAAGCCGGATGGTGATGCAATGGCCGCGATCGACGAACACCTGGCGTTGCACCAGGGCGGCCCTCAGTTTGGCATCCTGCTGCTGGACCTGGACAACAACCAGGTCGCGCTGCAGGACACCTTCGACAGCCTGCTGGCCGGCCTGAGCAAGGCGTTCCGGATCATGGTCTTCACCACCGGTGAACCACCGATGGTCACTTCGTTGCACAACACCCTGCATTTCATCAAGGTCAGCCGCGAGGATTATGTCGAGCGTATCAACCAGCTCGCCCGGCAGTCTTCGTGCGAATGGCTGCTGCTGGCCGAGGCCGGTGACCGTTTCACCGCGACCGGTCTGTTGCGCGCCAGCCTCGAACTGCTCAACGCGCCGGATTGCCGTGCGGTCGCGGTCGACGAGATCCAGCAGCAGGCTGATGGCGCCTGGCGTGAACTGCTGCGTCCGGGGGTCAACCTGGACCTGCTGCAGACCAACCCCGCGCTGATGGCCCGCCATTGGTTGCTGCGTCGGGAGGTGCTGGTGGAGGCGGGTGGCTTCGACAAACAGTACGGCCAGGCGCTGGAGTTCGACCTGCTGCTGCGTCTGATCGAGCGTGGCGGCCTCAACGGCCTGGCCCACCTGGACGAGCCATTGCTGATTACCCCGGCACCGCAAGCCTCGGCCAGCGAGCATGCCCGCCAGGCCCTGATCCGGCACCTGGCGAGCCGTGGCTACAAGGCCCAGGTCAGTACCCCGGTGGCAGGGACGTTGCGTATCGACTATCGGCATGTCGAGCGGCCGCTGGTGAGCATCCTGCTGCGCAGTCAGGACAACCTGGACGCGCTGCAGCGTTGCCTGAAGAGCATCCTGCAGCGCACCCGCTATGCCCGCTACGAGGTGCTGATCGCCGACAACGCCAGCCAGTCGCCGCAGCTGCTCGAATGGCTGGCGCAACAGCCGCAAGAGGGTGGCAAAGTGCGCGTGCTGCAAAGCGCCGAGCGCCTGAGCCCGGCGGCACTGTGCAACGCTGCCAGCGGCGAGGCCAAGGGCGACTACCTGGTATTGCTGGCATCGGATGCCGAAGTGGTCAATGCCAACTGGATCGAGGCACTGCTGAACCAGGCGCAGCGCCCGGAAGTTGGCGTGGTCGGTGCCAAGCTGCTGGATGCTGACGGCAAGCTCGCCCAGGCCGGCTTGCTGCTGGATGCCGATGCTGGCGTCACGCCTGCGTGCGCCGGTGAGGCGGGCAATGCGCCGGGCTACCTGAACTGCCTGGCCGTCGAGCAGAACCGCCCGGCAGTCTCGGCGAGCTGCCTGATGGTCCGCCGCGAGGTGTACCAGGCCCTGGAAGGCCTGGATGAAACCACCTTCGCCGAGGCCTTTGGCGATGTCGACCTGTGCCTGAAAGCAGCCGCAGCCGGTCTGCTGACGGTCTGGACCCCGCAGGTGCAGGTGATTCACTCCGGCCAGGTGGCCACGGACCCGGCGGCGCTGGCGGCGCTGCGCGCCAAATGGTCGGCGCAGTGGCCGGGCGCTGCTCTGGGCCAGGTACTGGCGCCGAGCAAGGCGGCGCTGGACTGGGTCGGGCTGATCGGCTGAAGCGGCGGGTTGCGGGGCTGGCCTGTATCTTGCTTCGAGCTGGGATACAACGCGCGCGAGTCAGAAATTTGTAGGCTGCGCGCCCGCCTGACCCTGCAACCGGGTGCCGTCGCCAGTCGATGGCGCTGCCCCTAGGATCGACGTATGTTCGACGACAAGTCCATTTTCATCTCCGGAGGAACCGGGTCGTTCGGGCGCCGCTTCATCGAGCGGCTGCTTGAGGCCTACCGACCGCGGCGCGTGGTGGTGTTCTCCCGTGACGAGCTGAAGCAGTACGAAATGCAACAGCGCTTCAATGCGCCGTGCATGCGCTACTTCCTCGGCGATGTGCGTGATGCCGAGCGTGTGCGTCAGGCCATGCGCGGTATCGATTATGTCGTCCATGCCGCGGCGCTCAAGCACGTGCCCGCCGCCGAGTACAACCCCACCGAATGCATTCGCACCAACGTCAATGGTGCTGAAAACATCATTGCCGCAGCAATCGAGAACGGTGTGCAGAAGGTCGTTGCATTGTCCACCGACAAGGCAGCCAGCCCGATCAACCTGTATGGCGCGACCAAGCTGCTGTCCGACAAACTGTTCGTGGCCGCCAACAATTTCGCCGGGCAGCAGGATACCCGTTTTGCCGTGGTGCGTTATGGCAACGTTGCAGGCTCCAGGGGCTCGGTGGTGCCGTTCTTCAGGCGCCTGATCGAAGAAGGCGCCCGCGAACTGCCGATTACCGATCCGCGCATGACGCGCTTCTGGATCACGCTCGAGCATGGTGTGCAGTTCGTGCTCGACAGCTTTGCACGCATGCACGGTGGCGAAGTGTTCGTACCGAAGATCCCGTCCATCCGTATCGTCGACCTGGCCAGTGGCATGGCCGGGCACTTGCCGCAGAAAGTGGTCGGCATACGTCCGGGGGAAAAGCTGCATGAATTGATGATCCCGCTGGATGATGCGCGGATGACCGTGGAGTTTGACGATCATTTCACCATCGTGCCATCGATCCGGTTCAACCATACGGATGTGGATTTCGCAGTCGATCGTGTCGGTGAAACCGGGCGCTGGGTTACCGAGGACTTCGAGTACCGTTCCGATACCAATACCGCCTTCCTTACCAAGGACCAGCTGGCAGACCTGCACGCAGGGCTGCCAGCTTGATTCCCTACGGCCGGCAGAGCGTCGATGCGTCTGACATTGCCGCAGTGGTCGAGGTGCTGCAGTCTGACTGGTTGACCCAGGGGCCGCTCATCGAGCGCTTCGAGCAGGCGATTGCCCAGCGTTGTGGCGCTGCGCACGGGGTGGCTGTGTGCAATGCCACCGCCGGGCTGCACCTGGCCTGCCTTGCCGCCGGCCTTGGCAGCGGAGACTGGTTGTGGACCAGCCCGATCAGTTTCGTTGCGTCGGCGAACTGTGGGCGCTACTGCGGCGCCAGCGTGGATTTCGTCGATATCGACCCGCGTACCTGGACCATCGATGTCGCCGCGCTGGCACTGAAACTTGAGGGCGCAGCCCGGCAAGGGCGGCTGCCCAAGGTGGTGGTCGCCGTGGCATTCGCCGGTCAGAGCGCCGACATGTGTTCGCTCGCCGGGCTGGCCCGTCGCTATGGCTTCACGCTGATCGAGGATGCCGCCCATGCGGTTGGCGCGCGCTATGCTGGCAAGTCGGTGGGTTGCGGCGAATTCGCCGACATGACGGTGTTCAGTTTCCATCCGGTGAAGATCATTACCACAGGCGAAGGCGGCATGGTCCTCACCAATCGTGGCGATCTGGGCCAGCGCCTGCGCCTGCTGCGCAGTCACGGTATCACCCGTGACGCCGGCCAGATGAGCGAAGACAGCCATGGTGCCTGGTACTACCAGCAGCTCGAACTGGGGTTCAACTACCGCATCACCGATCTGCAGGCTGCCCTGGGGCTTTCCCAGTTGGCGCGGCTGGATGATTTCCTGGCTCGTCGTAGAGCGTTGGCGGCCCGCTACCAGGCGTTGCTCGCGAACCTGCCGGTGAGCCTTCAGGCGCCCCAGCCGCAGGCCGAATCCGCCTGGCACCTGTTCGTGGTACGCTTGCAGGTCGATCGCATACGGCGCTCGCACCGGGAGGTCTTCGACGGGATGCGGGCGGCGGGGGTCGGGGTCAATCTGCATTACATTCCCATCCATTTGCAGCCCTATTATCGCGAGCTGGGTTTCAAACCCGGGGACTTCCCTCAGGCCGAGGGTTACTACGCAGGCGCCTTGAGCCTGCCGATGTATCCGGGCCTGAGCGAGGCACAGCAGGATCATGTGGTCGACAGCCTGCGCGGGTTGCTGACATGACTGAGCGCAGGGAAAACAACGTCGCGATCATTCCGGCCCGGGGCGGCAGCAAACGGATCCCGCGCAAGAACCTCAAGACCTTTGCCGGGCTGCCGATCATTGCCCATTCGATCCGTGTGGCACTCGCCAGCGGCTTGTTCGATCAGGTGGTGGTCAGTACTGACGACCCGGAAATCGAGGCGGTGGCACGGGAACATGGCGCGCAGGTGCCGTTTCGTCGCCCCGCGCACCTGGCTGACGACCATGCGACCACCCATGCGGTGGTCAGCCATGCCCTGGAGGTGCTGACCCGCCAGGGCCAGGTGCTGACCCATGCCTGTTGCATCTATGCCACTGCGCCTTTCCTGCAGCAGCGTTTCCTGCACGAGGGGCTGGCGCTGCTGCGCCAGCACCCTGAGCGCGCTTTCGCCTTTTCGGTGAGCGGTTTCGGCTTCCCTGTCCAGCGGGCGCTGACCCTGGATGCCGAGGGCGCGTTAGTGCCCCTGAATCCGCAGTTCCGCGAGACCCGCTCGCAGGACCTGGCGCCGGCCTACCAGGATGCCGGCCAGTTCTACTGGGGGCGGGTGGAGGCCTGGTTGCAGAACGAGGTCCTTTATTCCGAACGCAGCTTGCCAGTGATCATCCCCCGGCACCTGGTGCAGGACATCGACACCGAGGACGACTGGCTGCGCGCGCAGTACCTGTACGCAGCGCTCAAGGCCGGAGGGGAGCTGGACTCATGAAGGTGCTGATCCGGGCTGACGCGTCCTCGTCCATCGGGATTGGTCACACGGCGCGTTGCCTGACATTGGCCCAGGCGCTGCGTGCGCAGGGGGCGCAGGTCAGTTTTGCCTGTTGCCTGCTTGACGGCCACCGCCGGGTTGCCATCGAGCAGGCGGGGTTCGAGGTCTTTGCCTGGCGGCAACCCGAGCAGGTGCCGGGCATCGAGCACTGGGCGGCGGACATCGCCGCGCTGCGCGCCGTATTGCCGGCGAATGCCGGGTTCGACTGGGTGATCGTCGATCATTACGCCCTGGATGCGCGCTGGGAGCAGGCTGCCCGGGCATTCGCCCGGCGTATCGCAGTGATCGATGACCTGGCCGACCGTGATCACGCGGCCGACCTGCTGCTGGATCAGAATTTCGGCGCCAGCGAGGCGCGTTACGCAACCCGCCTGACAGCGGCCTGTCGGCGTTTGCTGGGGCCACGCTATGCGCTGGTCCGGCCTGCCTTCCAGGGCCCGGCGATTACCCCGCCGCCGCAGGCGCGACGGGTGCTGGTCAGCTTTGGTGGTTTCGACGTGGCAGGCATGCTGCCGCGCACCTTGCAGGCGCTGGCCGGGCTGGAGGGGCTGCAGGTGACCTGCATCGCCGGGCTCGGCAGCGCCCAGGGCGAAGAGTTGGTCCGGCTATGCGCCGGGCGGGAGGGCTGGGAGCTGCATGACTATGTCGATGACATGCCGGCGCGGATGGCGGCGGCAGACCTGTTCATCGGCGCCGCCGGCGGCACCACCTGGGAGCGCGCCGCGCTGGGTTTGCCGAGCCTGTGCGTGAGCGTGGCGGACAACCAGCGGGGCGCTGCCGAAGCCATGGCCCGGGCGGGCATGCACCTCTACCTGGGCGATGCCGAGCAGGTCGACGTGCCGGCGCTGCGCCAGGCGATCGCCTTGCTGCTGGGTAACCAGGGGCTGCGCCAGAGTTTCGCCGAGCGCAGTCGTTCTCTCGTCGATGGCCGCGGTGCGCAGCGCGTGGCGGTGGCCCTGCTGGGCGAGCACCTGGTGCTGCGCCCGGCCCGTACTGAAGATGCACGGCTGTTGTTCGACGGGCGTGACGCGCCGGAAGTACGGCGTCGTTCGCAGCAGGGGCAAGCGCTGCACTGGCCCGAACATCAAGCCTGGCTGGCTGCGACCCTGGCCGACCGGCAGCGGCTGCTGTTGATCGCCGAGAGCGCCGACGGACCGGTCGGCAGCGTGCGCTACGACCGCTTGCCGGGGCAGCGTGCACGGGTGTCGCTGTACCTCTTCGCGGGGCGTTTCGGGCTGGGCTGGGGCAGGGCGCTGCTCGCCCGGGGCGAGGCTTGTGCACGCCAGCGATGGCCGGACCTGCAGGCGATCGAGGCCCAGGTGCTACCGGACAATCAGGCGTCATTGCAATTATTCGCGGGTGCCGGTTTCGTGCAGTCGCCGTGCTCGTTCGAGCGGGTTTTCCAGGAGTAGCCCATGCACAGTTTCAACATCGGCCATCGCCTTGTCGGCGCGGACCAGCCACCGCTGGTGATCGCGGAGATGAGCGGCAATCACAATCAATCGCTGGCGCGCGCCCTGGAGATCGTCGAGGCTGCCGCTGCTGCCGGTGCCCATGCACTGAAGTTGCAGACCTACACCGCCGACACCATGACCCTGGATCTCGCCCATGGCGAGTTCTTCATCGCCGACCCGGACAGCCTCTGGCAGGGGTCGTCGCTCTACGCGCTTTACCAGAAGGCCCATACCCCCTGGGAATGGCATCGACCGATCTTCGAGCGGGCCCGTGAACTGGGCATGCTGGCGTTTTCCACGCCCTTTGACGAAACCTCGGTGGACTTCCTGGAAAGCCTGGATGTGCCGGCCTACAAGATCGCCAGCTTCGAGAACACCGACCTGCCGCTGATCCGCAAAGTGGCGGCCACCGGCAAGCCACTGATCATCTCCACGGGCATGGCCAGCCTGGCGGAACTCGAGCGCACCGTTCAGGCGGCGCGGGAGGCGGGGTGTCGCGACCTGGTGCTGCTCAAGTGCACCAGCACCTACCCGGCGAGCCCGCACAACAGCAACGTGCTGACCATCCCGCACATGCGCGAACTGTTCGGTTGCCAGGTCGGGTTGTCCGATCACTCGCTGGGTGTCGGTGTGGCCGTGGCAGCGGTGGCCCTGGGGGCTACGGTCGTGGAGAAGCACTTCACGCTCGACCGTAGCGAAGGTGGCGTGGATGCGGCGTTCTCCCTGGAGCCGGGGGAAATGGCCGCGCTGGTGCAGGAAACCGAGCGCGGTTGGCAGGCGCTGGGGCAGGTGCACTACGGCGCAACCCAGGCCGAGCAGGCTTCGCGACGCTTCCGTCGCTCGCTGTACGTGGTGCGCGACATGGCTGCCGGCGAGGTCTTCGACCGCAGCAATGTGCGCGCCATCCGTCCGGGCCTGGGGCTGGCGCCACGGCATCTCGATGCGGTACTAGGGCGCAAGGCCCGCCAGCCGCTCAAGCGTGGTACGGCACTGGACTGGTCGCTGCTCGACTGAAGCACGCCCCGATCGGGGTTTGCTTCCCAGAACGCGGGGCTACCAGCGCAAAGTCGAGGTGACGCATCTGGGCAAAATGTGCGATTGTCTCGAAATATTCGTGACCTATCGGTCAGAGCGGGCATCTCCCTCTGTAACCGTTAATGGGGCTGGCGCGCAAACCGTCGCTTGCCTGCTCCGCCTGCTGCCCGGTCCACCCGGCAGCAGATCCCGTTATTCTGGCGCTGCTCGAGTCATCCGGGCGGCGGTATCGAGCTGTTTTTTTTTGGGAAGCCATGATGATCGGCATTAAAAGCATCGCGAGCTATGTGCCCGCTTCCGGCCTGGACAACTATGTGCAAGGCGCGAAATTCGGCAAGGACGAAGAGTTCATGTTCGGCAAGATCGGCGCGAGCTTCCTGCCGCGCAAGGATGCTGAGCAGGAAACTTCCGATCTGTGCGTGGAGGCGGTCAACAACCTGTTCGCTGCCAACCCGCAACTCAAGCGCGAGTCGATCGATGCGCTGATCGTGGTTACCCAGAATGGCGACGAGGAAGGCCTGCCGCACACCGCAGCTATCGTCCAGCACAAGCTCGGCCTGCCGACCCACGTCGCGGCTTTCGACATTTCCCTGGGTTGCTCCGGCTACGTCTATGGCATCTATGCGCTCAAGGGCTTCATGGAGGCCACGGGCCTGAAGAACGGCCTGCTGGTGACGGCTGACCCGTATTCCAAGATCGTCAACCCCGAAGACCGCAATACCACCATGCTGTTCGGCGATGCCGCCACCGCCACCTGGATGGGTGAAGATGCCACCTGGCAGCTGGGCAAGTCGAAGTTCGGCACCGACGGCGCTGGCGCACCGCACCTCAAGGTGACCGATGGCGAGTTCTACATGAACGGCCGTCAGGTGTTCAATTTCGCCCTGATCAAGGTGCCGGCGCACCTGCATGAGCTGCTGGGCGAGTCGGGCCTGGAGAACAAGGATATCGATGCCTTCTGCATCCACCAGGGCAGCGCGGCGATCGTCGATGCCGTGGCGCGGCGCTTCGAGGAAGACCCGGAAAAATCCCAGGCCGACAAATTCGTCAAGGACATGCTGGAGACTGGCAATACCGTATCGTCCAGTGTTCCGCTGCTGTTGCAGAAGCACATGTTCGACGGCAGCTGGAAGCGTGTGGCCATCAGCGGCTTCGGCGTCGGCCTGTCGTGGGGCTCGGCGATTCTCTACAAGGCTGAATAACTGCGGCCATTAGGTTAACCTTCGGCGTTTCGCAGGTAAGGGAAGCTCAACCCATGAGCGAGTTTTTCCAGCGTAACGCGCAAGTGCTGCAGCGCCGCTGGCCGGCGCTGCTGGAGCGCCTGCAGGGCGAGGCAGGCGAGGCCCTCGAGGTCGATCTGGTGGAAGGCCTGGGGTCGACCCTGAACGTCTCCGGCATCCAGCTCACCAGCCGCCACGACCGTCTCGCAGAAGCGCGCCTGCAGGCGCAGAGCCTGCCTGCAGACAGTTCCACACTTCACCTCTATGGCGCCGGCCTGGGCGATCTGCAGCGCGTGCTGCTGGAGCGGCCAGGGCTTGTACGGCTTCGCGTGTACCTGCTCAATGGCGCCCTGTTTCAGCTGGTGCTGCAACTGCTCGATCAGTCCGACTGGCTGGCCGACCCCCGGGTCGAGCTGGCCTACGCTGGCGACAGTGGGGAAATCGCCCTGCCGTTCTTCGCCTTGCCGTCGGAGCTGGTGCTGGCCGATGACTTCAATGCGAAGATTCGCGATCGGTTGATCAGCGAAGCTCACCTGGCAGACAACAATCGTGCCTTCGATGTGGCCGACCCGCGCCTGCAGCAGCTGCTTGAAGACAGCTTGCCGCTGCTGCGACAGGATCCTGATGTGGCTGGCCTGTTCGCGACCCAGGCGGGGCGTGACTGCTACGTGATTGCCACGGGGCCGAGCCTGGCCGGGCACCTGCCGGCCCTGGCAAGGGTTCGTGCGCAGGCCGAGCGGCCGCTGTTCATCTGCGTCGACACCGCATACCTGCCACTGCTGCGCGCTGGCATCCAGCCGGACATCGTGGTCAGCGTCGACCACAAGATCCGCATCCATCACTTGCCGCCGGATGATTCGGCGGCAACCACCCTGGTGTACATGCCGATGCTGGATGTCGAGTTGCTCGGCAGCTGGCGCGGGCCGCGCTACAGCGCCTATTCCGGCAGTGCGCTGTATGCCCAGGTGCGTGAAGCGATACCGCGTGCCGAACTGTTCGTGGGCGGCAGCGTGATTCACCCGGCGACGGACCTGGCGGTGAAGATGGGGGCTGGCACAATCACGCTGTTCGGTGCCGATTTCGCCTTTCCTGGCGACCGCACCCACACCGGCTGGGATGATGGGGTGCTCGGCCCGGTGGTCTCGGCAGCACGTCACTGGGTGCTGGATGGCAATGGCCAGCGTGTGCGTACCCAATTGAACTTCCGTGGCTATCTGATCGAACTGGAGCGCTTTATCGCGCAGCATCCCGAGGTGCGCTTCCACAACACCAGCCGGGCCGGCGCGCTGATCGCTGGCACCACCTACGACCCGGAGTTCTGCCCATGAATGCTGCCAGGCACTGTGCTGCGGCCCGCGAGTGCGCCGCGCTGTTCCGTCTGGGGCGGGATGTGCAGGGGGCGCTGCGCATGGTCGAGCTGTTCGACGGTGTGTTGTCGCTGGTCGAACCCCAGGCGGGGGCGGTGGTCCTTCAGGCCATGCTTGATGCGCAGCAACGCCAGGACTGGTTGGCACTGGCCGACTACCTCGAATACGAACTGCTGCACCTGATCGAACAGGCCCCTTTGCCCTGAAGTGTGACGAGCGTCACATTCCGCTTGCGGCTGTCGTGCCGCAGGGCAGGGCTGCAAGGCCCGGTTTGCAAGGGGTGGCGCGGTGATGGCATTTTTTTTTGGAAAACCCCTAAAGCAACTTGCAAACCCGACGATAACCATTACGAAGGTTCTCTAGGCCACACCCGGCGGACGCCAGGGCCGGAAGCCGCAGTATCCATCCAACGAGGAATTCGTCATGGCATTAACCGTAAACACCAACACCACTTCGCTGGGCGTGCAGAAGAACCTGAACAAAGCTTCCGACTCGCTGAGCACCTCGATGACCCGTCTGTCTTCCGGCCTGCGTATCAACAGCGCCAAAGACGACGCCGCCGGCCAGCAGATCGCCAACAAGCTGCAGACCATGGTCACCGGTACCACCGTTGCGATCAAGAACGCCAACGACGGTAACTCGATCACCCAGACCGCTGAAGGCGCGCTGTCGGAAATCACCAACATCCTGCAGCGTATGCGTGAACTGGCCCTGCAGGCACGTAACGACTCCAACGGCACCACTGAACGCGCAGCGCTGAACAAAGAATTCGCGGCCAAGTCGGACGAGATCACTCGTATCGCTTCGTCCACCACCTACGGCACCAGCAAGCAGCTGCTGAACGGTTCCGCTGGCACCATGGAGTTCCAGGTTGGCGCGATGACTGGCACCAGCCAGATCCTGAGCGTTACCATGACTTCGTCGTTCGCCGCTTCGACCCTGGCTGTCGGCACCGGCACCCTGGCGATCTCGGGTACTTCGGACTCCGCCGTTCACACCGCTGTTGACGGTGCCATCACCGCGATCGACGCCGCCCTGCAAACCGTTGACAACAAGAAGTCGGACCTGGGTGCCATCCAGAACCGCTTCCAGTCGACCATCAACAACCTGCAGAGCATGAACGAGAACTCGGCTGCCGCCATGGGCCGTGTTCAGGACACCGACTTCGCCGCAGAAACCGCTCAGCTGACCAAGCAGCAGACCCTGCAGCAAGCTTCGACCGCAGTTCTGGCCCAGGCCAACCAGCTGCCATCCGCCGTACTGAAGCTGCTTCAGTAATAGTGCGATGAAGTTCGGCGAGGGGGTGCGTGCGCACTCTCTCGCTTTTTACTTTCAGAGGTGAAGTGCGATGGACATAAGCGTCAAGTCGAGCCCGTCGTATCAGATGTCATCGGTAGTCGCCAGCATCCAGAAGGATGACTCGGCTGACAAGGCCTCCGGGCAAGCCCGCAAGGCATCGCAGGAAGACGCTCCCAAGAGCGAGGTCGAGTTGCATTCGGCCGTCAAGGAAATACAGGATTTTGTCCAGTCGTTGCAGCGCAACCTGGAATTTTCGGTGGATGATTCCACCGGTACGTGGGTCGTCAAGGTCGTTGCCCGCGACAGCGGGGAAGTGATCCGACAGATTCCGTCGGAAACCGCGCTGGAGCTGGCTCGCAGCCTGCATGACGTCAATAGTCTGCTCTTCGATGAGAAAGCCTGACGGCCCGCAGGTCATTTGAACGGTTGCGCGGGTGTCGCTGAGGCATCCCGGTTTTTCGGCGTCAACCAGAAAAGGAGGATGTAATGGCAAGTCCAATTCTACCGAGTTTGGGGCTGGGTTCCGGTCTCGATACTACGGCCATTGTGAAGGCCCTGGTTAATGCTGAGAAAACCCCCAAGCAGGGGCAGCTCGATCGTCGCACGTCGGCAAACACGGCCTCGATCTCGGCGGTAGGTAGCCTGAAAAGTGCGCTGGCTGCCTACAAGACTGCGATGGACAAGCTCAATGACAGCGCCAACCCTGCGTTCATCGGTTCTGTGGCTGCCACTTCCAATGACAAGTATGTCAAGGCCACTGCCGGCAGCACGGCAGTCAACGGCAACTACTCGGTTCAGGTTTCGCAGCTGGCAACGGCCTCGCGTGTGGCCAGCCAGCGCTATACCGACAGCAGTTCGGTGGTTTCCGCCAGTGGCGGTACGCTGACGCTTACCCAGAATGGTACCAGCCTCGATGTCACCATCCCGGCCAACGCCACGCTGCAGCAGACCCGCGACGCGATCAACGCCCAGGCCACGTCCAAGGGCTTTACTGCCAACATCGTCAACGACGGTACCGGTTCGCGCCTGGTGCTGAGCTCCGAGACCATGGGCAAGGATTCGGACATCACCGTTTCGGGCGTGTTGACCATCGATCCTTCGACACAGATGACCGATGCCGGAGGTGCTGGCCGCATCGGTGACCTGGCCATGGATGCCGAGTTCGACATCGACGGCATGAAGCTCACCAGCAAATCGAACAAGGTCGATAATGCTATCAGCGGCATGACCTTCGAGTTGCTGTCCAAGACCGAAGCCCTGTCGCCGGTGTCCATCACCGTCACAGCGAACACCGACGGCCTGAAGAAGTCGGTGCAGTCTTTCGTCGATGCCTACAACGCCCTGGTCGGCACCATCAACAACGTCAGTGTGTCGACCAAGGCTGCAGATGGCACCTGGAACACCCCGGCGCTGTCGGGTGACCCTGCAGTGCGCAGCATGCTGACGGCGCTGCGCAACGAGCTGGTGGTGCCGGGTAGCAATGGCTCAGGGCAGCTCAGCGTGCTCTCGCAGCTGGGTATCAACACCGTCCAGGGAACTGGCCTGCTGGAGTTCGACAGCACCAAGTTCACCAAGGCGATCAATGATCAGAAGCTGGGTGGCGAAGTCCAGAACCTGTTCAATGGTGATGGCGGCCTGCTCGATCGCATGAGCAAGGCCATGGAGCCGTTCTCTGCGACCGGTGGTGTGCTGGATGAGCGTAGCAAGTCGCTCGAAGCGACCAAGAAGAGCCTGAGCCTGGAGCAGAGCTCCCTGGATGCGCGCATCAAGGACCTGGAAGCCTCGCTGACCAAGAAGTACAACACCATGGACACCCTGGTGGGGCAGTTGAACTCGCAGCGAGACAGTGTGCTGTCGATCTTCGAAGCCATGTCCGCCCAGCAGAAGAACTCCTGACGGGGCGTGATGCATAGTGCGGGCGCAGCCATGGCGCTGTGCTCCAGTGCCAAAAGCCCGACAGCGCGTGACGCTCTGTCGGGCTTTTTGTATTCTCCCTAAAGTTTTTTGACGCCGCGCCGATAGCCCGGTCATACAGCAACCCCGTAGTGACGAGGTACCCCATGAATCCAATGTTAGCCCTTCGGCAGTACCAGAAGATTGGCGCCCAGGCGCAGACCTCCGAGGCGAGCCCTTATCGTCTGGTGCAGATGTTGATGGAAGGCGGCCTGGACCGCATTGCGCAGGCCCATGGTGCGATGCAGCGCAAGGACATCGCCGGCAAGGGTATCGCCATCGGCAAGGCCATCGGCATCATCGGCGGGCTGCGTGAAGGCCTGGACCGCGACAACATGACCGACGAGCTCAATCGTCTCGACAGCCTCTATCTGTACATGACGCGTCGCCTGAGCGAGGCCAACATGCAGAACGATCCGGCAATCCTCGACGAGGTCAGGGACCTGCTGATCACTGTCAAGGAAGGCTGGGACGCGATCGGCGCGCAGTAGGGGGGTGTATGAGCAAGGTAATCGAGCGTATCGAGCAGACCCGTGACGAGTTGCTGGCGGCGTTGGCCAGTCGCGACTGGCAGGCGGTCGGCGAGCTTGACCTTGCGTGCCGTGTCTGTGTCGAGGATGTGCTGGCCGAAGCGCTCAGCAATGAGGCTGCGGTGCGATCGAGTCTTGAGGAGTTGCTGGTGGTCTACGGGCAATTGATTGATGTTGCAAGCGGCGAGCGTCAATCAATAGTCGACGAGATGACACAAATCCGTCAGGCGAAAAGCGCGGCCAAGGTATACCATCTGTTCACTTGACCACAGATTCGCAAAAAGCCGTGCGCCATTAATTTGACTGCATGGGTTTTTTTGACTTTACTAGTGGCTGTTTTCGAATTTCAGACGTCCGAACACTGACCATTCAGTCGGAGATGTCGAGCATGCCCTGAGAGGGGCGCCGATATGACTAGGGAAGTTGCTATTGCATGTGGCGTGAAACCAAGATTCTCCTGATCGATGACGACAGCGCCCGCCGCCGCGATCTGGCGGTGGTTCTGAACTTTCTCGGCGAAGAAAACCTCCCATGCTCCAGCCAGGACTGGCAGCAGGCAGTAGGGAGCCTGTCTTCGAGTCGCGAAGTGCTCTGCGTGTTGATCGGTACCGTCAATGCTCCGGGCACTGTGCTTGGGTTGCTTAAGACAGTGGCTGGGTGGGATGAGTTCCTTCCGGTTCTGCTGATTGGCGAAATTTCTTCTGCGGACTTCCCGGAAGAGCTGCGCCGTCGGGTTCTGTCCAACCTCGAAATGCCGCCGAGCTACAGCCAGCTGCTCGATTCGCTGCACCGTGCCCAGGTCTACCGTGAAATGTACGACCAGGCCCGCGAGCGCGGTCGTCAGCGCGAGCCCAACCTGTTCCGCAGCCTGGTCGGCACCAGCCGTGCCATCCAGCACGTGCGGCAGATGATGCAGCAGGTGGCCGATACCGACGCCAGCGTGCTGATCCTCGGTGAGTCCGGCACTGGCAAGGAAGTGGTGGCGCGCAACCTGCACTACCATTCCAAGCGCCGCGAAGCGCCGTTCGTGCCGGTCAATTGCGGGGCGATCCCGGCCGAATTGCTGGAAAGCGAATTGTTCGGCCATGAGAAGGGCGCCTTTACCGGCGCGATCACCAGCCGTGCCGGGCGCTTCGAGCTGGCCAACGGCGGTACCCTGTTCCTCGACGAAATCGGCGACATGCCGCTGCCGATGCAGGTCAAGCTGCTGCGCGTGCTGCAGGAGCGCACCTTCGAGCGCGTGGGCAGCAACAAGACCCAGAGCATCGACGTGCGCATCATTGCGGCGACCCACAAGAACCTCGAAACCATGATCGAGGACGGGACGTTCCGCGAAGACCTGTATTACCGCCTCAATGTGTTCCCGATCGAGATGGCGCCACTGCGCGAGCGGGTGGAAGACATTCCGCTGCTGATGAACGAGCTGATCTCGCGCATGGAGCACGAGAAGCGCGGTTCGATCCGCTTCAACTCGGCGGCGATCATGTCGCTGTGCCGCCACGGCTGGCCGGGCAACGTCCGCGAGCTGGCCAACCTGGTCGAGCGCATGGCGATCATGCACCCGTACGGCGTGATCGGGGTGTCGGAGCTGCCGAAGAAGTTCCGCTACATCGATGATGAAGACGAGCATCTGGTCGACAGCCTGCGCAGCGACCTCGAAGAGCGCGTGGCAATCAATGGTCACACCCCGAACTTCAGCAACCATGCGATGTTGCCGCCAGAGGGGCTGGACCTCAAGGACTACCTGGGCAGCCTCGAGCAGGGCCTGATCCAGCAGGCGCTGGACGATGCCAACGGTATCGTTGCGCGCGCGGCTGAACGTTTGCGCATACGCCGGACCACCCTGGTCGAGAAGATGCGCAAGTACGGCATGAGTCGCCAGGGTGGTGAGGACCAGGCGGAAGACTGATTCCGCCTGTGCCGGCCTCTTCGCGCCGAACCGCCGCGAAGAGGCCGGGCTTGTAGAGGCAAATCCCCATCCCCGGCACGGCTATTGCTACACCGCTGGCACCACACCGTTTTTATGACGGTCAGCCACGCGAGAGAGCACGATGCCCCAGGCCGCCCACTTTTCCCGAGTCCCTGATCCGCAGGGGCGTACCCCGGTCGAACAGGAGAGTCGACAGGGGCTGGAGCAGGCATTCGCCCTGTTCGATCAGGTATCCAGCCAGCTCAACCAGTCCTACGGCATGCTCGAAGCCCGTGTCAGCGAGCTCAAGGGCGAGCTGGCGGTGGTCGGCCAGCAGCGCATGGTCGAGCTGAACGAGAAGGAGCGCCTGGCCAACCGCCTGCAGAACCTGCTCGACCTGTTGCCGGGCGGAGTGATCGTGATCGACGACCAAGGCCTGGTGCGTGAAGCCAATCCGGCAGCCTGCGAATTGCTCGGCGAGCCTCTGGTCGGCCAGCTGTGGCGCCAGGTCATCGCCCGCAGCTTCGCCCCGCGCAAGGACGACGGCCATGAAGTCTCGCTGCGTGATGGCCGACGCCTGTCCATTGCTACCCGCTCGCTGGACGCCGAACCTGGCCAGCTGGTGTTGCTCAACGACCTGACTGAAACCCGTCGCCTGCAGGATCAGCTGGCCCGGCATGAGCGCTTGTCTTCGCTGGGGCGCATGGTCGCCTCGCTGGCGCATCAGATCCGCACGCCGCTGTCGGCGGCCATGCTCTATGCCAGCCACCTGGCCGACAGCGAGCGTGAGCTTGCGCCAGAAACCCGCCAGCGCTTTGCCGCTAGCCTCAAGGAGCGCCTGCACGAACTGGAACACCAGGTGCGCGACATGCTGGTGTTTGCCCGTGGCGAGCTGCCGCTGGGGGATCGGCTGACCCCGAAGGGCCTGTTCCAGGCCCTCCAGCAAGCTGCCCAGCCCCATGTGCAAGGGCATGCGGTGCGCTGGCAGTGCGACAGCCATCTGGGTGAGTTGCTGTGCAATCGCGACACCCTGGTCGGTGCCTTGCTCAACCTGATCGAGAACGCCTTGCAGGCCAGTGACAGCCCGGCGCGGCTCAAGGTGCACCTGTTCCGTCGTGAATACACCCTGTACCTGAATATCAGCGACGCCGGCAGCGGTATCGATGCCGATCTGCTGGGACGCTTGGGTGAACCCTTCCTGACCACCAAGGCCACTGGCACCGGGCTTGGGCTGGCGGTGGTCAAGGCCGTGGTGCGTGCGCACCAGGGCAAGCTTCAGCTGCGCTCGAAAGTCGGGCGTGGCACCTGTGTAAAGGTTGAACTGCCGCTGATCGACGGGCAGGCAGCGGAGGTCGTGTAATGGCAATCAAGGTGCTGCTGGTCGAGGATGACCGCGTTTTGCGCCAAGCACTGGGCGATACCCTGGAGATCGGCGGGTTTGCCTTCGATGCGGTCGGCAGTGCCGAGGAGGCGCTGGAGGCAGTGCTGGGCGAGGCTTACAGCCTGGTGGTCAGCGACGTGAACATGCCGGGTATGGATGGGCATGAATTGCTGGCCCAACTGCGACGGCACCATCCACAGTTGCCGGTGTTGCTGATGACCGCCCACGCGGCCGTCGAGCGCGCCGTGGAGGCCATGCGCCAGGGGGCTGCGGATTACCTGGTCAAGCCGTTCGAGCCCAAGGCGTTGCTGAGCCTGGTCGAGCGCCACGCCGCCGGGCGCCTGACAGCGACCGACAACGAGGGGCCGGTGGCATGCGAGGCCGCCAGCCGACACCTGCTGGAGTTGGCTGCGCGCGTGGCCCGCAGCGACTCGACCGTGCTCATCTCTGGTGAGTCGGGGACCGGCAAGGAAGTGCTGGCGCGCTATATCCATCAGCAGTCGCCGCGGGCGGCGCAGCCATTCGTGGCGATCAACTGTGCGGCGATTCCGGACAACATGCTCGAGGCCACGCTGTTCGGTCACGAAAAGGGGGCCTTCACCGGTGCCATCGCTGCCCAGGCCGGCAAGTTCGAGCAGGCTGAGGGCGGCACCTTGCTGCTCGACGAGATCTCCGAGATGCCCCTTGGCCTGCAGGCCAAGTTGTTGCGCGTGTTGCAGGAGCGTGAAGTGGAGCGGGTGGGTGGGCGCAAGCCGATCGCCCTGGACATCCGGGTGCTGGCTACCAGCAACCGCGACATGGCAGGTGAAGTGGCGGCGGGGCGCTTCCGTGAAGACCTGTACTACCGCCTCTCGGTATTCCCGCTGGCTTGGCAGCCGTTGCGCGAGCGTGCTGGCGATATCCTGCCGCTGGCCGAGCGCTTGCTGGCGCGCCACGTGGCGAAGATGAAGCACGCGCCGGTACGGCTGTCTGCCGAGGCGCGTGCCTGCCTGCAGGCGCATGCCTGGCCGGGCAACGTGCGCGAACTGGACAACGCCTTGCAGCGGGCGTTGATCCTGCAGCAGGGCGGGGTGATTGAAGCGGCGGATTTCTGTCTGGCAGGCGCCATTCCATTGTCGGCAGGCGTGGTGGCCACTGTATCGCCACTGCCGGCGGATGTGACGATGGACTCGGGTGGCTTGGGCGACGACATGCGTCGCCATGAGTTCCAGATGATCATCGACACCCTGCGCGCCGAGCGCGGTCGGCGCAAGGAAGCAGCCGAGAAACTGGGCATCAGCCCGCGTACCTTGCGCTATAAGCTCGCGCAGATGCGTGATGCCGGGCTCGATGTTGAAGCCAGCCTGTTCGGCTGAAACAGTCATTTATATCTTTGCGCTGCGTGCTGGCACATGAGTTGCTAGTTCAGGGCTATCCGCCGCATGAGTGTCAAAAAAATGCGGCCGCCGGAGAGAGAAGTTCATGAGCCAAGGTGTTGAATTCAATCGTCTGATGTTGGACATGCGGGCCATGCAGGCCGATGCCATGTCGCTGCCCAAAACCACCGCTGCCCCCGAGCTGGCGCCTGGTCAAAGCAGCTTCGCCGACATGCTTGGCCAGGCCATCGGCAAGGTCAACCAGACCCAGCAGGCGTCGACCCAGCTCGCCAATGCCTTCGAGATCGGCAAGAGCGGCGTCGACCTGACTGACGTGATGATCGCCTCGCAGAAAGCCAGCGTGTCCATGCAGGCGTTGACTCAGGTACGCAACAAGCTGGTCCAGGCGTACCAGGACATCATGCAGATGCCGGTTTGAGGACGGAAGTAAGTCATGGCTGAAGCAGTCGTCGATAACGCCCCCGCCAAGAGCGGTGCGCCAGGTTCCAAGCCAGCGCGTTTCAACATGGCGTTCCTGGAAAACATCTCGCAGATGCCCATGCTGCGTCAGGTCGGCCTGCTGGTCGGGTTGGCGGCGAGCGTGGCGATCGGCTTCGCCGTGGTGCTGTGGTCGCAGCAGCCGGATTACCGGCCGCTGTACGGCAGCCTGGCCGGCATGGACACCAAGCAGGTCATGGACACCCTGGCCTCTGCCGATATTCCCTATCACGTCGAGCCCAACTCCGGTGCTCTGCTGGTCAAGGCCGACGACCTCTCCCGTGCGCGCCTGAAACTGGCGGCTGCCGGCGTTGCGCCGAGCGATGGCAATGTCGGCTTCGAACTGCTCGATAAGGAACAGGGGCTGGGCACCAGCCAGTTCATGGAAGCCACCCGTTATCGCCGCAGCCTGGAAGGCGAGCTGGCGCGAACCGTTTCCAGCCTGAACAACGTCAAGGCCGCGCGCGTGCACCTGGCGATCCCGAAAAGCTCGGTGTTCGTGCGTGACGAGCGCAAGCCAAGCGCTTCGGTGCTGGTCGAGCTGTACCCGGGCCGTTCGCTGGAAGCGGGCCAGGTCATGGCCATCGTCAACCTGGTCGCCACCAGTGTGCCCGAGCTGGACAAGTCGCAAGTCACCGTGGTCGACCAGCGCGGCAACCTGCTCTCCGAGCAGTTGCAGGACACCGCGCTGACCATGGCCGGCAAGCAGTTCGACTACAGCCGCCGCATGGAAGGCATGCTCACCCAGCGTGTGCATAACATCCTGCAGCCGGTGCTGGGCAATGATCGCTACAAGGCCGAGGTGTCCGCCGATCTGGACTTCAGTGCGGTCGAGTCGACCTCCGAGCAGTTCAACCCGGACCAGCCGGCGCTGCGCAGCGAGCAGGCGGTCAATGAGCAGCGCGCCAGCAGCCAGGGCCCGCAAGGTGTACCGGGTGCGCTGAGCAACCAGCCGCCAGGCCCGGCGTCGGCGCCGCAAACCACCGGGGGCGCAGCCGGGGCGGCCGCTGCCATCCAGCCTGGTCAGCCGCTGGTGGATGCCAATGGCCAGCAGATCATGGACCCGGCCACTGGCCAGCCGATGCTGGCGCCATACCCGTCGGACAAGCGTGAGCAGACCACCAAGAACTTCGAACTGGACCGCTCGATCAGCCACACCCGCCAGCAGCAAGGTCGCCTGACCCGCCTGTCGGTGGCGGTAGTGGTCGACGACCAGGTCAAGGTGGATGCCAATGGTGAAACCAGCCGTGCCCCATGGGGTGCCGAAGACCTGGCGCGCTTCACTCGCCTGGTGCAGGACGCGGTGGGCTTCGATGCCAGCCGTGGCGACAGTGTGACCGTGATCAACGTGCCGTTCGCCGCCGACCGTGGCGAAGAGATCGCCGATATCGCGTTCTACCAGCAACCGTGGTTCTGGGACATCGTCAAGCAGGTGCTGGGCGTGCTGTTCATCCTGGTGCTGGTGTTCGGTGTGCTGCGTCCGGTCCTCAACAACATCACCGGTGGCGGCAAGCAGGCTGCTGCGGACAGCGACATGGAACTGGGCGGGATGATCGGTCTGGATGGCGAACTGGCCAGCGACCGTGTCAGCCTCGGTGGCCCGTCAAGCATTCTGTTGCCGAGCCCGACCGAGGGTTACGAAGCACAGCTCAACGCAATCAAAGGCCTGGTGGCCGAAGACCCGGGCCGCGTAGCCCAGGTCGTCAAAGAGTGGATCAACGCCGATGAGTGACAATCGAGCCATTACCGCCAAGCTGAGCCGTGTCGACAAGGCCGCGATCCTGCTGCTGTCGCTCGGTGAGACCGATGCTGCGCAAGTGCTGCGGCACATGGGCCCGAAGGAAGTGCAGCGGGTGGGTGTGGCGATGGCGCAGATGGGCACCGTGCACCGCGAGCAGGTCGAGCAGGTGATGAGCGAGTTCGTCGAGATTGTCGGCGACCAGACCAGCCTGGGCGTGGGCTCTGACGCCTACATCCGCAAGATGCTCAACCAGGCCCTGGGCGAGGACAAGGCCAACGGCCTGGTCGACCGCATCCTGCTCGGTGGCAACACCAGCGGCCTGGACAGCCTCAAGTGGATGGAGCCACGTGCCGTGGCCGATGTGATCCGTTACGAGCACCCGCAGATCCAGGCGATCGTGGTCGCCTACCTCGATCCCGACCAGGCCGGCGAAGTGCTGAGCAACTTCGACCACAAGGTGCGCCTGGACATCGTCCTGCGCGTGTCGTCGCTCAATACCGTGCAGCCGGCGGCGCTCAAGGAGCTGAACCAGATTCTCGAGAAGCAGTTCTCGGGCAACTCCAATGCTGCGCGCACCACCCTGGGCGGCATCAAGCGCGCCGCCGACATCATGAACTTCCTCGACAGCTCGGTGGAAGGTGCGCTGATGGACGCGATTCGCGAAATCGACAGCGACCTGTCGGAGCAGATCGAAGACCTGATGTTCGTCTTCAACAACCTGGCCGATGTCGACGACCGCGGCATCCAGGCGCTGCTGCGCGAAGTTTCGTCCGACGTGCTGGTGGTGTCGCTCAAGGGCGCCGACGAGCGGGTCAAGGACAAGATCTTCAAGAACATGTCCAAGCGTGCGTCCGAACTGCTGCGTGATGACCTTGAGGCCAAGGGCCCGGTTCGCGTCAGCGACGTGGAGACGGCGCAGAAGGAAATCCTCACCATCGCCCGCCGCATGGCCGAGGCCGGCGAGATCGTGCTCGGCGGCAAGGGTGCCGAGGAAATGATCTGATCCACAGGCCCCTGCCATGTGCAGGGGCCTTGTTGGTTTTGAGTACCTGAAAACATGCCCACCAAAGAATCCCATCCCAGCGACCTGATCCGTGCCCGCGACCTCGAGGGCGTCGATGTCTGGGCGCTGCCCAGCTTCGACCCGGAGCCTGAGCCAGAACCCGAGCCAGAGCCGCAAGTCATCGAGGAAGAAGTCGAGGAGGTGCCGCTGGAAGAAGTCCAGCCGCTGACCCTCGAAGAGCTCGAAGCGATCCGCCAGGAGGCCTACAACGAAGGCTTCGCCACCGGCGAGCGTGAGGGCTTCCACAGCACCCAACTGAAGGTGCGCCAGGAGGCCGAAGAAGCGCTCGCTGTCAAGCTGGCCAGCCTGGAGCAGCTGATGGGGCATTTGCTGGAGCCGATCGCCGAGCAGGACACGCAGATCGAACGAAGCATGGTGCATCTGGTTGCGCACATGGCGCGCCAGGTTATCGGCCGTGAACTGCGCAGCGACTCCAGCCAGATCACCCAGGTGCTGCGCGAGGCGCTGAAGCTGCTGCCGATGGGCGCCGACAACATCCGCATCCACCTCAACCCGCAGGACTTCGAGCTGGCCAAAGCCCTGCGCGAACGCCATGAGGAGAGCTGGAAGCTGCTCGAAGACGAAGCCCTGCTGCCAGGCGGCTGCCGCATCGAGACGCTGCACAGCCGCATCGACGCGACCATGGAAACCCGCATCGAGAAAGCCGTGGCGCAACTGTTCGACCAACTGCACGATCAGGCCCTGCACCCGGCGGCAGCGGACCTGTCGGTTGAACTGGATGCCCGCGATGCGCCTTGACCGCACCAGCTTCGGCAAGCGCCTGGGCGGCTACGCCCAGGCGATCGAGCTGCCGGTGCAGCCGGTGGTCGAAGGCCGCCTGTTGCGCATGGTCGGCCTCACCCTTGAAGCCGAAGGTTTGCGCGCCGCAGTAGGCGGGCGTTGCCTGGTGATCAACGACGACAGCTACCACCCGGTGCAGGTCGAGGCCGAGGTGATGGGCTTTGCCGGCAACAAGGTCTTCCTGATGCCGGTGGGCAGCATTGCCGGCATTGCGCCGGGTGCGCGCGTGGTGCCGCTGGATGACAGTGGCCGCCTGCCCATGGGCATGAGCATGCTTGGCCGGGTGCTCGATGGTGCCGGGCGCGCCCTCGACGGCAAGGGCGGCATGCGTGCCGAAGACTGGGTGCCGATGGATGGCCCGGTCATCAACCCGCTCAACCGTGACCCGATCAGCAAGCCGCTGGACGTGGGCATTCGCAGCATCAATGGCCTGCTCACCGTCGGCCGCGGCCAGCGCCTGGGCCTGTTCGCCGGTACCGGTGTGGGTAAATCGGTGTTGCTGGGCATGATGACCCGCTTTACCGAAGCGGACATCATCGTGGTCGGCCTGATTGGTGAGCGGGGCCGCGAAGTCAAGGAATTCATCGAGCACATCCTCGGCGAAGAGGGGCTCAAGCGCTCGGTGGTGGTGGCATCGCCCGCTGACGATGCGCCACTGATGCGCTTGCGCGCCGCCATGTATTGCACGCGCATTGCCGAGTACTTCCGCGACAAGGGCAAGAACGTCCTGCTGCTGATGGACTCGCTGACCCGTTTCGCCCAGGCCCAGCGCGAAATTGCCCTGGCCATCGGCGAGCCGCCGGCCACGCGCGGCTACCCGCCTTCGGTGTTCGCCAAGCTGCCCAAGCTGGTGGAGCGCGCCGGTAACGGCGAGCCTGGCGGTGGCTCGATCACCGCGTTCTACACCGTGCTGTCCGAGGGCGACGACCAGCAGGACCCGATCGCCGACTCGGCGCGGGGCGTGCTTGACGGTCACTTCGTGCTGTCGCGGCGCCTGGCCGAGGAAGGCCATTATCCGGCCATCGACATCGAGGCCTCGATCAGCCGGGTCATGCCGCAGGTGGTGGATGCCGATCATCTGCGTCAGGCGCAGAAATTCAAGCAACTGTGGTCGCGCCTGTCGCAGAGCCGTGACCTGATCAGCGTTGGCGCCTATGTCGCCGGCGGCGATCCGGAAACCGACCTGGCCATTGCCTTGCAGCCGAGGCTGGTGGACTTCCTGCGCCAGGGCCTGGACGAGAATGTCGGCATGGGCCAGAGCCGCGACGAGCTGGGGGCGATCTTCACGCCTCCGGCCAAGGGCTGATAGGCCATGAGCCAGCCCGGACGCGCCGCGCGCCTGGCCCCTGTGGTCAACATGGCCGAAGAGGCTGAGCGCAAGGCCGCGCAGCGTGTGGGGCACTTCCAGCAGCAGGTGGTTCAGGCCCAGGCCAAGCTGGCCGAGCTGGAATCGTTCCGCGAAGGGTACCAGGCGCAGTGGATCAATCGCGGCGGGCAGGGCGTGAATGGCAGCTGGCTGCTCAACTATCAGCGCTTCCTGGCCCAGCTGGAAACGGCCATGACCCAGCAGCGGCAAAGCCTGCTCTGGCATGAAAACAACCTGAAAAATGCCCGTGGTACCTGGCAGCAGGCCTATGCTCGGGTGGAAGGGCTGCGCAAGCTGGTGCAGCGCTACATGGACGAGGCGCGGCGGGCCGAAGACAAGCGCGAGCAGCGGTTGCTGGACGAATTGTCGCAGCGCTTGCCGCGGCAGGGGCATTTGTAGCCAGTGCTGGCCTTGATAGTCCTGCCACGGGCTGCTAAACCTTGAAGAGTTGCATTCGCCATCATCGAAGGAATCGCTAGCATGGCAGTCGAGACTGATTTTTCGCAGGACGGGAAAAAGCTCACGATCAAGGTCAAGGGGCGCTTCGATTTCGGCAAGCATCAGGAATTTCGTGATGCCTACGAACGCCAGCCTGACAGGCCCGACTCGGTGGTGGTCGACTTGAAGGAAGCCACCTATCTGGACAGCTCTGCGCTGGGCATGCTGCTGTTGCTGCGTGACCATGCCGGCGGTGATGACTCGGACGTGCGTGTGGTACATGCCAGCTCCGACGTGCGCAAGATCCTGGCCATTTCCAATTTCGAAAAACTGTTCGACATCAGTTGAGTGCCCCGATGCCGGCCGAACAGGCATTGACCGTACTGGTGGCCGAGGACAGTGCAGTCGACCGCATGCTGCTGGCGCAGATCGTCCGCCGCCAGGGCCATCATGTGTACACCGCAGAAAATGGCGAGCAGGCCGTGGCGCTGTTCGCCGAGAAGCGTCCGCAGCTGGTGTTGCTCGATGCCTTGATGCCGGTGATGGATGGATTCGAGGCGGCGCGGCAGATCAAGATACTGGCTGGCGAGGCGCTGGTGCCAATCATCTTCCTGACCTCGCTGAACGAGGAGGATGCCCTGGTGCGTTGCCTGGAGGCCGGGGGTGACGACTTCATGGCCAAGCCCTACAGTGCGGTGATCCTCGCTGCCAAGATCCGCGCCATGGACCGCCTGCGCCGCTTGCAGGCGACCGTGCTCGAGCAGCGGGACCAGATCACCCGTCACCATCACCACTTGCTCAACGAGCAACGAGTGGCCAAGGCGGTGTTCGACAAGGTCGCGCATTCCGGTTGCATCACGGCGCCGAACATCCGTTACTTGCAGTCACCCTATGCGCTGTTCAATGGCGACCTGCTGCTGGCAGCCTTCACGCCGTCCGGCGATATGCATGTGCTGCTGGGTGATTTCACCGGCCATGGCTTGCCGGCCGCAGTCGGCGCGATGCCGCTGGCGGAAGTGTTCTATGGCATGACCGCGAAGGGCTACGGCCTGGCACAGATGCTCCGCGAGATGAACGCCAAGCTCAAACGCATCCTGCCGGTGGACATGTTCTGCTGCGCGCTGCTGCTCAACCTGAGTGTGCAGCGCGGTGCGGTGGAAGTGTGGAATGGTGGCATGCCGGACGGCTACCGGCTGTCGGCCGACGGTGACGTGCTTGACTGCCTGGGTTCGCGTCACCTGCCGCTGGGGATCCTGGCGCCGGAGCGCTTCGATGACAGCACCGAAGTGTTGCCGCTGGCGGCGGGGGAGCGCCTGTTGCTGCTGTCCGATGGCGTGGTCGATACCGCGGACGAGCAGGAGCGCCTGTTCGGTGTCGAGCGCTTGCGCGAGGTGCTGGCCGCCAATCGTGACCCGGTGCAGCTGTTCGATGAGGTGATGCAGGCCCTGGCGCGTTTTGGCGGGCGACCTCGGGATGACATCAGTCTGTGCGACATTCGCATGTTCAGTGGCGAAGAGCGGGTGCCTGCGCCGACGCTGTATTCCGACAGTGGGCGCTCCAGCCCGCTGGACTGGGCGCTGGGGTTCGAATTGCGTGGCGAAAGCCTCAAGCGATTCAACCCGGTGCCTTATCTGGTGCAGTTGTTGCAGGAAATCCATGGTCTGCGGCCGCGCACTGGCGCCTTGCACAGCGTGCTCAGTGAGCTGTATTCCAATGCCCTGGAGCATGGTGTGCTGGGCCTTGATTCACAGCTCAAACGTGATGTGCAGGGTTTTGCCGACTACTATCAGGAGCGGGCCCGGCGCCTGGTGACGTTGGTCGAAGGCTTCGTGCGCATCGACCTGAAGGTGGAACCCTTGGCGGCGGGCGGGCGTCTTACCATCGAGGTCCGCGACAGTGGCGCAGGGTTCGATGTGCAGCGTGTGTTGTCGCGTCCGTCCGTGGAGCAGGCGTTGAGCGGGCGCGGGTTGCACCTGGTGCAGCGGCTTGGCAGCCAGGCCCAGTGGTGCGAAGGCGGCCGCTGCGCGCGGGTGCTGTTCGATTGGTGATGTGTCTGGAGGGCCGCAGGGCGGCTCAGGCATAATCCGGCTTGATCAAGGAGTGAGCAAGTGACTGACATGCATATTGACCACAAGGTACTCAGCGACTTGCAGGAGGTCATGGAAGATGGCTACCTGCAACTGCTGGAAACCTTTCTGGAAGACTCCGAGCGGCGCCTGAGCCAGCTGCATGAGGCCAAGAGCGCCGATGAGCTCGGCATGGCCGCGCACAGCTTCAAGGGCAGCAGCAGCAACATGGGTGCTGTCGGCCTTGCGCAGTTGTGCCAGCAGCTGGAAGAGCGGGTGAGGGTGCGACCGCTGTATGGCATCGAAGACCTGATCAACCGCATCGACCAGGAATATCTGGAAGTGCAGTGCTTCTATCGTGGCGAGCATGAGCGCGTTTCGGCGAGCTGATGGCAAGTTGGCGCAACTTTTGCAGCTCTCTGGCCAGATGATATTCCAGTTTCTGGCGCGGAGACCGCTCAATGCCTGTCGCACCCAACCCTTTGTTGCAAGCCAACACCCTGAGCAAGCCGTCGAGCGCGGGTTCCTCGCGGGTGGACAAGCCACTGCAGCCGGCGGGTGGGCAGGGCGGCGGCTTCGATCAGGTCATGGCCGGGCAGGGGCGGGACAAGGCGCCCGTGCGCAACGACAAGGTGGCTCAGCCCGACCCGAAGGACAAACCCGACGTAGCCCAGGGCGGCAAGAAGCAGGCTGCCGATAAACCGGCGGTTGCCGATGACGGCAACAAATTGCCAGCAGACGATACGGCGTCGGCCACTGCCGATACGGCGCCGCCCAGTGACTCGGGGTCGCTCGACGCCAGCCTGGTGGCGGGCCAGGTGACCGACGCGCAGCCTGGCGCGCAATTGCTGCAGGCCCAGGCCGAAGCGGTGGCGCCGGTGTTGCAAGCGGCAATCCAGCAGCCGCCGGTGGCAGCGGTTGCCGCGCCATTGCCGGGGCAGTCCGAGACTGACGCCGAGGCCTTCGATCCGGATGCCGATCCCTTGGCCAACCTGCCAACGTTGCGTCTGGCCCTGGAGCAGAGCGCCCAGGCCAAAGGCACGACGTCGGCGCATGCAGTGGAACCTGGCAAAGCCCAAGCCGATGATGGGCAGGCGGCCGTCAATCCGTTGGCGACCCTGGTCGACAAGGTCGAGGGCGAAGCAGGCAAGTCCGAGACCGGCGACAAGGCTTTCGGTGCCTTGCTCGAAGACGGGCTCAAGGATACCAAGAGCGCCAGCAGCGATACCCGTGTCGACGACTTCGCCAACCGCCTGGCCAGCCTGACCCAGGCCGTTACCGCCAAGACCGCCAATGCGTTGCCGGTCAGCGCCAATCCCTTGCATCAGCCATTGCAGATGAATCAGGGCGCCTGGGCCGAAGGCTTGGTCAACCGGGTCATGTACCTGTCCAGTCAGAACCTGAAGTCGGCGGATATCCAGTTGGAGCCGGCTGAGCTTGGGCGCCTTGATATCCGTGTCAATGTAGCGACCGACCAGTCCACCCAGATCACCTTCGTCAGTGGCCATGCTGGCGTGCGTGATGCGCTGGACAGCCAGGTGTATCGCCTGCGCGAGCTGTTCGCCCAGCAGGGGTTGGCACAGCCGGACGTGAATGTCGCCGACCAGTCGCGTCAGCAACAGCAGCAGGCGCAGCAGGAGGCCTCGCAGCTGTCCGGGGTAGCCGCGCGCCGGGCTCAAGGTGGTGAGGGCGAGCAGGGCGGGTCGGGCGACGTCTCCCGGGCTGTCGAGCAGCAGGTGGTTGTTGGCGACAGTGCCGTCGATTATTACGCCTGATGGGCCTGCCATGGGATTTTCAGCGCCTGTGAGGTCGAGCGCCGCGCGGGCGGCGCGCTATCTCACGGGCGGCACACCTCTCAAGCCAAACATGGCATAACACTTGCTCAAGCCACGTCATCCTCCTTTGAAACCCCGATGGACGACGGATTATTGGCATGGCGAAGAGCGACGCAGTGAAAGACCCCGCCGCAAAAGGCAAACTCAAGCTGATCCTGCTGCTGGTGCTGGCCCTGTTGCTGGCAGTCGGCCTGTCGGTGGGTGCCACCTGGTTCATCATGCACAAAAGTGAATCGGCACCCGCCCCCGAAGCGGCCGCAACCAACGTCAAGGCCCCAGCCATCTACGTGCCGCTGGCGCCCGCTTTCGTGGTCAACTTCAACCAGAACGGCCGCCAGCGCTACATGCAACTGAGCATCACCCTGCAAGGCCGCAGTCAGGCCGACCTGGACGCACTCTCGGTGCACATGCCGGTGATCCGCAACAACCTGGTGATGATGTTCTCCGGGCAGGGCTTCGACACCCTGGCGGCCAGCTCGGTGGGCCAGGAAATGCTGCGTCAGAAAGCCACCGCGGTGGTTCAGGAAGTGGCGCAGAAGGAAGTCGGCAGGCCGGTGGTCGACCAGCTGCTGTTCACCAATTTCGTATTGCAGTAGGAGTCCGCAATGGCCGTACAGGACCTGCTGTCCCAGGATGAGATCGATGCCCTGTTGCATGGCGTCGACGATGGGCTGGTACAGACCGAGAGCGTTGCCGAGCCCGGCAGCATCAAAAGCTACGACCTGACCAGCCAGGATCGGATCGTGCGGGGTCGCATGCCGACCCTGGAAATGATCAACGAGCGTTTCGCCCGCTACACCCGCATCAGCATGTTCAACCTGCTGCGCCGCTCTGCGGACGTGGCGGTAGGTGGCGTGCAGGTGATGAAGTTCGGCGAGTACGTGCATTCGCTGTACGTACCGACCAGCCTCAACCTGGTCAAGATCAAGCCCCTGCGTGGCACCGCGCTGTTCATTCTCGATGCCAAGCTGGTGTTCAAGCTGGTGGACAACTTCTTTGGCGGTGACGGTCGTCACGCCAAGATCGAGGGCCGCGAATTCACCCCCACCGAGCTGCGCGTGGTGCGCATGGTGCTGGACCAGTGCTTCGTCGACCTCAAGGAAGCCTGGCAGGCGATCATGCCGGTCAACTTCGAGTACATGAACTCCGAGGTCAACCCGGCCATGGCCAACATCGTCGGCCCGAGCGAGGCGGTGGTGGTCTCCACCTTCCATATCGAACTGGACGGCGGTGGCGGCGACCTGCATGTGACCATGCCGTACTCGATGATCGAGCCGGTGCGGGAAATGCTCGATGCCGGCTTCCAGTCCGACCTCGACGACCAGGATGAGCGCTGGGTCAAGGCCCTGCGCGAGGACGTGCTGGACGTCTCCGTGCCGGTGACCGCCACCGTTGCCCGTCGCCAGCTGAAGCTGCGCGACATCCTGCACATGCAGGCCGGCGACGTGATCCCGGTGGAGCTGCCCGAGCACCTGGTACTGCGCGCCAATGGCGTGCCGTCGTTCAAGGCGCGCCTGGGCTCGCACAAGGGCAACCTGGCCCTGCAGATCATCGACCCGATCGAACGCCGCTGAACGCGTGCCGGTCGCTCTTTACGAATTGAATGCCTGTCGAGGACATCATGGCTAACGAAAACGAGATCACTTCCGCTGAAGACCAGGCCTTGGCCGATGAGTGGGCTGCGGCCCTGGAAGAAACCGGTGATGCCGGCCAGTCCGATATCGACGCACTGCTTGCCGGTGATAGCGGCAAGCCCGGTGCCGGTCGCCTGCCAATGGAAGAGTTCGCCAGCTCCCCGCGGCCGAACGAGATCGTCAGCCTTGAAGGCCCGAACCTGGATGTGATCCTGGACATTCCGGTGAGTATTTCCATGGAAGTGGGCAGTACCGAAATCAACATCCGCAACCTGCTGCAGCTCAACCAGGGCTCGGTGATCGAACTCGACCGCCTGGCCGGTGAACCGCTCGATGTGCTGGTCAACGGCACGCTGATCGCCCATGGCGAAGTGGTGGTGGTCAACGAGAAGTTCGGCATCCGCCTGACCGACGTGATCAGCCCCAGCGAACGTATCAAGAAGCTGCGCTGAGTGAAGGGTTTGATGCGGGCCGTGATGGCCCTGGCCACGCTGCTGGTCAGCGACCTGGCCATTGCCGCCGCCACGCCTGCAGCCAGCCCGGCTGCGGCGCCGACCGCTGCGCCCGGTAGCCTGGGCGGGCAGTTGGCGCAAATGGTGTTCGGCCTGTTGCTGGTGGTGGGCCTGATTTTCTTCCTGGCCTGGGCGCTGCGCCGCATGCAGGGCGCCACGCCCAAGGGCGGGCAGGTGATCGAGATCGTCGGCAGCCGCGCCATCGGCCCGCGTGACCGGCTGCTGCTGGTGCAGGTCGGCAAGGAGCAGATCCTCATCGGTCATACCCCAGGCAGCATCGAAACCCTATATGTCATGGCCGAGCCCGTCGAAGTACCCGCCAACGCCCGCCAGGCGACGCCAGAATTTGCCCAGCGGCTGATGGAGCTGATGGGCAAGGATCAGAAGGACAAGAAGTGATGAGTGGCGCGCTGCGCATTTTGTTGAGCACCTTGTTGCCAATCGCGCTGCTGCTGGCCGCGCCGCTGGCCTTGGCCGCCGACCCGCTGTCGATCCCGGCCATTACCCTGTCCAACACCGCGGACGGGCAGCAGGAGTATTCGGTCAGCCTGCAAATTCTGCTGATCATGACGGCGCTGAGCTTCATCCCGGCGTTCGTCATCCTGATGACCAGCTTCACCCGCATCATCATCGTGTTCTCGATCCTGCGTCAGGCCCTGGGCCTGCAGCAGACACCCTCGAACCAGGTGCTGACCGGCATGGCGCTGTTCCTGACCCTGTTCATCATGGCGCCGGTGTTCGACCGGGTGAACCAGGATGCCCTGCAGCCGTACCTGAGCGAGAAGATGACCGCCCAGCAAGCCATCGAGAAGGCCCAGGGCCCGCTCAAGGACTTCATGCTGGCACAGACCCGGCAGAGTGACCTCGACCTGTTCATGCGCCTGTCCAAGCGCACCGACATCGCCGGCCCCGACCAGGTGCCGCTGACGATCCTGGTGCCGGCGTTCGTCACCTCGGAGTTGAAAACCGCGTTCCAGATCGGCTTCATGATCTTCATCCCGTTCCTGATCATCGACATGGTGGTGGCCAGTGTGCTGATGGCCATGGGTATGATGATGCTGTCGCCGCTGATCATCTCGCTGCCATTCAAGATCATGCTGTTCGTCCTGGTCGATGGCTGGGCTCTGATCATGGGCACCTTGGCCAGCAGTTTCGGCGGCGTCTGACGCCGCCTGGGAGAGCCCTTGCATGACACCTGAAGTCGCTGTCGACCTGTTCCGAGACGCGCTGTGGCTGACCACCCTGATGGTGGCCGTGCTGGTGGTGCCGAGCCTGCTGGTCGGGCTGATCGTGGCGATGTTCCAGGCCGCCACGCAGATCAACGAACAGACCTTGAGCTTCCTGCCGCGCCTGCTGGTGATGCTGGTCACGCTGATCGTCGCCGGGCCCTGGCTGGTGCAGAAGTTCATGGAGTACATCACCGGCCTGTACACCAGCATCCCGCAGCTGATCGGTTGAGCCTGCCATGCTGGAGCTGACCGACGCGCAGATCGGCACCTGGGTCGCCACCTTCATCCTGCCGCTGTTCCGGGTGACCGCAGTGCTGATGACCATGCCGATCTTCGGCACGCGCATGCTGCCGGCGCGCATCCGCCTGTACGTGGCGGTGGCCATCACCGTGGTGATCGTGCCGGCACTGCCGCCATTGCCTGAATTCGACCCGCTGAGCCTGCGTGGCCTGCTGCTGTGTGGCGAGCAGGTGATCGTCGGCGCATTGTTCGGTTTCTCCCTGCAGTTGCTGTTCCAGGCCTTCGTCATCGCCGGGCAGATCATTGCCGTGCAGATGGGCATGGCCTTCGCCTCGATGGTCGACCCGGCCAACGGGGTCAACGTGGCGGTCGTCAGCCAGTTCATGACCATGCTGGTGAGTGTGTTGTTCTTGCTGATGAACGGCCATCTGGTGGTGTTTGAGGTCATGACCGAGAGCTTCACCACGTTGCCGGTGGGCCACGCCCTGGTGGTCAATCACTTCTGGGAAATGGCTGGCCGCCTGGGGTGGGTGTTCGGTGCCGGCCTGTTGCTGATCCTGCCGGCGATCACCGCGCTGCTGGTGGTGAACATCGCCTTCGGCGTGATGACCCGCGCCGCGCCGCAACTGAACATCTTTTCCATCGGTTTCCCGCTGACCCTGGTGCTGGGCATGGGCATCTTCTGGATAGGCCTGGCCGATGTGCTTTCCCATTACCAGGCGTTGGCCAGTGAAGCGCTGCAATGGCTGCGTGAGCTGGCGAGGGCGCCCTGAGCATGGCAGAAAGCGAGAGCGGTCAGGACAAGACGGAAGACCCCACCGACAAGCGCAAGCGCGACGCGCGCGAAAAAGGTGAGATCGCCCGCTCCAAGGAGCTCAACACCGTTGCCTCGACCCTGGCCGGTGCCGGCGCGCTGCTGGCCTTCGGCGGCAACCTGGCGGAAACGTTGATGGCGCTGATGCGCATGAACTTCTCCCTGACTCGCGAAGTGCTGGTCGACGAGCGCTCGATGGGCATGTTCCTGCTGGCGTCGGGCAAGATGGCGATCTGGGCGGTGCAGCCGATTCTCATGCTGCTGTTCGTCATCGCCTTCGTGTCCCCCATTGCCCTTGGCGGGTTCATTTTCTCGGGCAGCCTGTTGCAACCAAAATTCAGCCGCATGAACCCATTGTCGGGTATCAAGCGGATGTTTTCGCTGAACTCGCTGACCGAATTGCTCAAGGCGATGGCCAAGTTCATGGTGATCCTGGTCGTGGCGCTGGTGGTGTTGGGCAATGATCGTCAGGCGCTGCTGGCCATTGCCAACGAGCCGCTGGAACAGGCGATCATCCACAGTGTTCAGGTGGTTGGCTGGAGTGCCTTGTGGATGGCTGCCGGTTTGCTGTTGATTGCTGCCGCGGACGTGCCGTTCCAGCTGTGGCAGACGCACAAGAAGCTGAAGATGACCAAGCAGGAGATCAAGGACGAATACAAGGACAGCGAAGGCAAGCCCGAGGTCAAGCAGCGCATTCGCCAGCTGCAGCGCGAGGTGTCGCAGCGGCGCATGATGGCTGCAGTGCCCGAAGCTGACGTGATCATCACCAACCCGACGCATTATGCCGTGGCCCTGCAATACGACCCGGAGAAGGGTGGCGTGGCGCCGTTGCTGGTGGCCAAGGGGACCGACTTCATTGCCTTGAAAATTCGCGAGATCGGCGTCGAGCACAAGATCCAGATCCTCGAATCGCCGGCCCTGGCGCGGGCGATCTACTACTCCACCGAGGTGGAAGGGGAGATCCCGGCGGGGCTTTACCTGGCCGTGGCGCAGGTGCTGGCCTACGTGTTCCAGATCCGCCAGTACCGCTCGGGTAAGGGCAAGCGGCCTGAGCCGCTCAAGGAAGACCTGCCGATTCCGCCTGATCTGCGCCGCGACAACTGATTCCAGCCTGTACTGGCCTCTTCGCGGGTAAACCCGCGAAGAGGCCGGTACAGGCAACATAAATCCTTAGCCGAGCAAAGTTGGAAGGCTTCTTGCAAAGCCACGCCCAAGCGCCCCTTGGGCGTCAAAGTTTTGCATGAAGAGGACTCGCGGTGGATCGCACTCAGTTAATCAGCAACGCCCGCAACAACCTGGCCGGGCTCGGCCGGGGCAACCTGGGCGTGCCGTTGCTGCTGCTGGTGATGTTGGCAATGATGATGTTGCCGATACCGCCGTTTCTGCTCGACGTGTTCTTCACCTTCAACATCGCCCTGTCGATCGTGGTCTTGCTGGTCTGCGTATACGCCCTGCGCCCGCTGGACTTCGCCGCGTTCCCCACCATCCTGCTGGTGGCGACCTTGCTGCGCCTGGCGCTGAACGTGGCCTCCACGCGGGTGGTCATGCTCCATGGCCAGGAAGGTCACGGCGCCGCCGGTAAAGTGATCCAGGCCTTCGGTGAGGTGGTGATCGGCGGCAACTACGTCGTGGGTGCGGTGGTGTTCGCCATCCTCATGATCATCAACTTCGTGGTGGTCACCAAGGGCGCCGGGCGGATTTCCGAGGTGAGCGCGCGCTTCACCCTCGATGCCATGCCCGGCAAGCAGATGGCCATCGACGCCGACCTCAATGCCGGCCTGATCGACCAGGCCCAAGCCAAGGCGCGCCGCGCCGAGGTAGCCCAGGAGGCCGAGTTCTACGGTTCCATGGACGGTGCCAGCAAGTTCGTCCGCGGTGACGCCATCGCCGGCCTGCTGATCCTCTTCATCAACCTGATCGGCGGCATGCTGATCGGTATGCTGCAACACAACATGTCGTTCAGCGATGCGGGCAAGGTTTACGCCTTGCTGACCATCGGTGACGGTTTGGTGGCGCAATTGCCATCACTGCTGTTGTCCACTGCCGCCGCGATCATGGTCACCCGTGCCTCGGGCTCCGAGGACATGGGCAAGCTGATCAATCGTCAGATGTTCGACTCGCCCAAGGCGCTGGGTGTGTCTGCGGCGCTGATGATCATCATGGGCCTGGTGCCGGGCATGCCGCACTTTGCCTTCCTCAGCCTCGGCCTGCTGGCCGGTGGCGGTGCCTACCTGGTGTGGAAGAAGCAACAGAAGGCCAAGATCGAAGCGCAGAAGGAAGTGCAGCGCCAGCAGGACCTGCTGCCGTCGCCTCAGCGGGCGCAGGAAACCAAGGAGCTGGGCTGGGACGACGTCACGCCGATCGACATGATCGGCCTGGAAGTCGGCTACCGGTTGATTCCGCTGGTCGACCGCAACCAGGGTGGCCAGCTGCTGGCGCGGATCAAGGGGGTGCGCAAGAAGCTGTCCCAGGACCTGGGCTTCCTCATGCCGACCGTGCATATCCGCGACAACCTCGACCTGCAGCCCAGCGCCTATCGCCTGACGCTGATGGGGGTGATCCTCGCCGAGGCCGATATCTACCCGGATCGCGAGCTTGCGATCAACCCTGGCCAGGTGTTCGGTGTGCTCAACGGCATCGCCGCGCGCGACCCGGCATTCGGCCTTGAGGCGGTGTGGATCGACGTCGGGCAGCGCGCTCAGGCGCAGTCGCTGGGTTACACCGTGGTCGACGCCAGTACCGTGGTTGCCACCCACCTCAACCAGATCCTGCAAAAGCACTGCCACGAGCTGATCGGCCACGAAGAGGTGCAGCAGCTGTTGCAGGTATTGTCCAAGGCTTCGCCTAAACTTGCAGAAGAACTGGTGCCCGGTGTCATTTCCTTGTCGGGGCTGCTCAAGGTCCTGCAAGCATTGTTGTCCGAGCAAGTGCCGGTGCGTGACATCCGCAGTATTGCCGAGGCCATCGCCAACAATGCCGGCAAGAGTCAAGATACCGCCGCGCTGGTGGCAGCAGTGCGCGTCGGATTGTGTCGTGCCATCGTCCAAAGCATTGTCGGCGTTGAGCCCGAGCTGCCTGTGATCACCCTTGAGCCAAGGTTGGAACAGATCTTGCTCAATAGTTTGCAAAGGGCCGGGCAAGGTCAGGAAGACGGTGTTCTTCTGGAACCGAGCATGGCCGAAAAGCTGCAGCGTTCGTTGATCGACGCCTGCCAGCGCCAGGAAATGCAAGGCCAACCGGCCATTCTCCTGGTAGCTGGCCCGATCCGTGCCATGCTGTCGCGCTTCGGCCGCCTGGCTGTACCGAATTTGCATGTTCTGGCGTATCAGGAAATACCGGATAACAAGCAAGTCACCATCGTTGCCACAGTGGGCCCCAACGGCTGAGGTAGTGGGTTATGCAAGTCAAGCGTTTTTTCGCCGCCGATATGCGTCAGGCCATGAAGCTGGTTCGTGATGAGCTGGGCTCCGATGCCGCCATCATCGGCAACCGCCGCATCGCCGGCGGTGTCGAACTGACCGCCGCGCTGGACTACAAACTGTCCGCGCTGGCCCCGCGCGTGCCCAACGCCGAACTGGAAGAAGAGCTGCGCAAGACCCAGTCGCGCATCGCCACTGCCCAGGCCGAGCTGGACAACCGCGCCGAGGCCAGCGAAGGCAACCGCCAATTGTTCGCCGGCCAGTCGTTGACCGCGGCCGAGCCATTGGTCGAGCCGCACGTCGACTTGCCGCCTCCAGCGCCTGCGCCAGCGCAGCCGGCTGTTGACCCGCGCCTGTTCGATGCCATGCGTTCGGAACTGTCGGGCCTGCGCGAGCTGCTTGAAGTGCAGCTCGGCTCGCTGGCCTGGAACCAGCTGCAGGGCAGCAAGCCGGCGCAGGCCAACCTCTGGCGTCGCCTGCAACGTATCGGCCTGTCCGGCCCGATCGCCCGCGAGCTGCTCGACCTGACCAGTGAAATCCAGGAGCCGCGCCAGGCCTGGCGCATGCTGCTGGCGCACCTGGCGCGAATGATCGACGTGCCACAGATCGAACCGATCGAAGAGGGCGGCGTGATCGCCATGGTCGGCCCGGCCGGCATGGGCAAGACCACCACCCTGGCCAAGCTGGCAGCACGCTATGTGCTCAAGTACGGCCCGCAGAACCTGGCCCTGGTGAGCATGGACAGTTTCCGCATCGGTGCCCAGGAGCAGCTTAAGACCTTGGGGCGCATCCTCAATGTGCCGGTTACCTATGTCGACCCGGGCCAGTCGCTGGCAGCAGCGCTGGAGCCGCTGCTGCGCAAGCGCGTGGTGCTGATCGATACTGCCGGCCTGCAGGCCAGTGACCCGGCCCTGCGCATGCAACTGGAAACCCTGGCCGGGCGTGGCATTGCCGCGAAGAACTACCTGGTGCTGGCCACCACCAGCCAGAAGCAGGTGCTGACGGCTGCCTATCACAGCTACAAGCGCTGCGGCCTGGCCGGCTGCATCCTGACCAAACTTGATGAAACGGCGAGCCTCGGCGATGTGCTGAGCCTGGCCATCAGTCATGAACTGCCCGTGGCCTACCTCACCGACGGCCCGCGCATTCCTGACGACCTGCACCTGCCGCGCCCGCACCAGCTGGTGACTCGCGCAGTCAACGTGCAGTTGCAGGACGAGCCCAGCGAAGAGGCGATGGCCGACATGTTCGCTGATCTCTACCACAATCCGCGACGTGCGGGTTGAGGGGCAAGCGTATGCAAAGTACCTACATTCCGGAGCTGGCTGTCGTGCGCTGCGCGTGGTCTGGGTCCAAGCGAGACAAGGTAAACAACGAACATGGGTAGCATGCATCCCGTACAGGTGATCGCCGTAACCGGTGGCAAAGGTGGCGTCGGCAAGACTAACGTTTCAGTGAACCTGTCACTGGCCTTGGCCGAACTTGGCCGCCGGGTGATGCTGCTGGACGCCGACCTCGGCCTGGCCAACGTCGATGTTTTGCTCGGGCTGACGCCCAAGCGCACCCTGGCTGATGTCATCGAGGGCCGCTGCGAACTGCGTGACGTGCTGTTGCAGGGGCCTGGCGGTGTGCGCATCGTGCCGGCCGCCTCCGGCACCCAGAGCATGGTGCACCTGGCCCCGGCCCAGCATGCCGGGCTGATCCAGGCCTTCAGCGAAATCGGCGACAACCTCGACGTGTTGGTGATCGACACGGCTGCAGGTATCGGTGACTCGGTAGTCAGTTTTGTCCGCGCCGCCCAGGAAGTGCTGCTGGTGGTGTGTGACGAGCCGACCTCGATCACCGACGCCTACGCGTTGATCAAGCTGCTCAACCGCGACTACGGCATGAACCGCTTCCGCGTGCTGGCCAACATGGCGCAGAGCCCGCAGGAAGGGCGCAACCTGTTCGCCAAGTTGACCAAGGTCACCGACCGCTTCCTTGACGTCGCCCTGCAATACGTCGGCGCCGTGCCCTACGACGAGAGCGTGCGCAAGGCGGTGCAGAAGCAGCGCGCAGTGTACGAAGCCTTCCCTCGCTCCAAGTGTGCCCTGGCCTTCAAGGCCATCGCGCAGAAGGTCGACAGTTGGCCGCTGCCAGCCAACCCGCGCGGGCACCTGGAGTTCTTCGTCGAGCGCCTGGTGCAACCCACCAGCGCAGGACCCGTGCTATGAATGCGAGCGGTTTCAAGATGTACAGCAAGGCGTCGAAAGACGCCCAGTTCGAGCTGGTGGATCGCTACGCGCCGCTGGTCAAGCGCATTGCCTACCACCTGCTGGCACGCCTGCCGGCCAACATCCAGGTCGAAGACCTGATCCAGGCCGGCATGATCGGCCTGCTGGAAGTGGCCAACAAGTACGACGCCAGCAAGGGTGCCAGCTTCGAAACCTACGCCGGCATCCGCATCCGCGGGGCGATGCTCGACGAGGTCCGCAAGGGCGATTGGGCACCGCGTTCGGTGCACCGCAATACGCGCATGGTCAGTGATGCGATGCGTGCCGTGGAAGCAAGAACTGGCCGCGACGCTAAAGATCATGAAGTTGCTGCCGAACTCCAATTGAGTCTCGATGATTACTACGGGATCTTGAACGATACCTTGGGTAGCCGCCTGTTCAGTTTCGACGACCTGTTGCAGGACGGCGAACACGAAGGGCTGCACGAGGACGGCGCCAGTGGCCAGGTCGAGCCGTCGCGCGATCTGGAGGACGAGCGCTTCCAGGCTGCCCTGACCGATGCGATCGCCAACCTGCCGGAGCGTGAGCGCCTGGTGCTGGCGCTGTACTACGACGAAGAGCTGAACCTCAAGGAAATTGGTGAGGTGCTGGGGGTCAGCGAATCGCGTGTCAGCCAGTTGCACAGCCAGTGTGCCGCGCGCCTGCGCAGCCGCCTGGGGGAATGGCGGGCACGTTGAGCCCGGGGTCGTTGCAGTCGTTTTCCACGTTGTACCGAATTTGAATACGCGTGCTCGGGGCCGAGCGCGTTTGAGACTGCTTGGAGGTCTACTTGAACAAAGACATGAAAATCCTCATCGTTGACGACTTTTCGACGATGCGGCGGATCATCAAGAACCTGTTGCGTGACCTGGGCTTCACCAACACCGATGAAGCCGACGACGGCACTACCGCGCTGCCGATGCTCGAAAGCGGCCATTACGACTTCCTGGTGACCGACTGGAACATGCCGGGCATGTCCGGTATCGATTTGCTGCGCAAGGTGCGTGCCCACGATCGCCTGAAGACCATGCCGGTGCTGATGGTGACCGCCGAAGCCAAGCGCGACCAGATCATCGAAGCGGCCCAGGCCGGCGTCAATGGCTATGTGGTCAAGCCGTTCACCGCCCAGGTGCTCAAAGAAAAGATCGAGAAGATCTTCGAACGCGTCAACGGCTGAGTCACGTCAGGGGGGCGCCATGGAATCAACACAGACGTCTTTGGGGGAGTTCGAGTCGACCCTGAAGAAACATGCCGAGGAACTGGTCGAGAGCCTGGAACGGGGGCGTTTCGGTGAGGCGGTGCAGCTGATTCATCAGCTCAACCAGACCCGCGACCGTGGCCTGTACCAGGAAGTCGGCAAGCTCACGCGTGAACTGCACAGCGCGATCGTCAGCTTCCAGATCGACCCGCAGATGCCGCAGGCCGAGGAAGTCTCGCAGATTACCGATGCCACCGAGCGCCTGTCCTACGTGGTCAAGCTCACCGAGGGTGCCGCCAACCGCACCATGGACCTGGTGGAGGAGAGCACCCCGGTGCTCAACGACCTGGCAGCCGAGGCGCAAGGCCTGAGCGTCGACTGGCAGCGCTTCATGCGCCGCGAAGTCGCAGCGCCGGAGTTTCGCGAGCTGGTCAAGCGCGTCGACAGTTTCCTGACGCACAGCGCCGAGGGTAACCGCAAGGTCGCCGGCCACCTCAATGACATTCTGCTGGCTCAGGACTATCAGGACCTGACCGGCCAGGTGATCAAGCGCGTCACTGCGTTGGTCACCGAAGTAGAAAGCAATCTGCTCAAGCTCGTGCTGATGGCCAGTCAGGTCGACCGTTTTGCCGGTATCGAACATGACCACCAGCAGCTGCGCGCTGAAAAAGATCAAGAAAAACATCCGACTCGGGGTGAAGGTCCGCAGATTCATGCCGATAAGCGTGAAGACGTTGTGTCCGGTCAGGACGACGTCGACGATCTGCTGTCCAGCCTGGGTTTTTAAGGAGCACGTTTAATGAGCTTCGGCGCCGATGAAGAAATCCTTCAGGATTTCCTGGTAGAAGCCGGCGAAATTCTTGAGCAACTGTCCGAGCAACTGGTCGAGCTGGAAAGCCGGCCCGACGATGCCGACCTGCTCAATGCGATCTTTCGCGGTTTCCACACTGTAAAAGGGGGCGCCGGCTTCCTTCAGCTGAACGAGCTGGTGGAGTGCTGCCACATCGCCGAGAACGTGTTCGACATCCTGCGCAAAGGTGAGCGCCGGGTCGACGCGGAACTGATGGACGTGGTGCTTGAGGCACTGGATACGGTCAACAGCATGTTCGGCCAGGTGCGTGAGCGCACTGAAGTGACCGCGGCTACGCCGGAGCTGCTGGCAGCCCTGTCGCGCCTGGCCGAACCTGCCAGCGCCGATGCCCCGGCAGCCGTTGTCGAGGCCGCGCCGGAGCCTGTGGCCGCCGAGGCGGACATCACCGACACCGAGTTCGAACAGCTGCTCGACTCACTCGATGCAGTCAAGGCCGAAGCGGCCGCTGCCCAAGCGCAGATGCAGGGCGAGACCCTGGGCGGCGCGGGTGACGACATCACCGACGCCGAGTTCGAATCGCTGCTCGACCAGCTGCATGGCAAGGGCCAGTTCTCGCCCGAAGTGGCCGCCGTCGAAGCGCTGGCCGATGCCAGCGCGCCGGTGAGCGACGAGATCACCGACGAAGAATTCGAGTCGTTGCTGGACCAGTTGCACGGCAAGGGCACCTTCCAGGCCGATGCCTTGCCGGCGGCCAGCGCTGCAGTGCAAAGCGTTGTCGCACCCGCCAGCAGTGACGAGATCTCTGAGCACGAGTTTGAAGCATTGCTCGACCAGTTGCACGGCAAGGGCAAGTTCACTGGTGAAGCCGTTGCTGGCGAAGCACCTGCCGCCGTGGCAGCGCCGGTTGCGGCCGTGGCTGAGAGCAAACCGGTCGCCAGGCCCGCAGCAGCCCCGGCTGCCGCTGTGCCGGCCGCCGCCAAGCCCGCAGCGCCAGCCCGTACTCCGGCCCCGGCCGCGGAAAAGCATGCCAGCGAAGCGGAAACCACCGTGCGCGTCGACACTGCGCGCCTGGACGAGATCATGAACATGGTCGGCGAACTGGTGCTGGTGCGTAACCGCCTGGTGCGCCTGGGCCTGAACAGCGGCGACGAGGCCATGTCCAAGGCCGTGTCCAACCTCGACGTGGTCACCGCCGACTTGCAGACTGCGGTGATGAAAACCCGCATGCAGCCGATCAAGAAGGTCTTCGGCCGCTTCCCGCGCCTGGTCCGCGACCTGGCTCGGCAGTTGAAGAAAGAGATCAACCTGGAGTTGGTCGGTGAAGAGACCGACCTCGACAAGAACCTCGTCGAGGCCCTGGCCGACCCGTTGGTGCACCTGGTGCGCAATGCCGTCGACCACGGTGTCGAGATGCCGGACGAGCGTGAAGCTTCCGGCAAGGCCCGCACCGGCCGCGTGGTGCTGTCGGCCGAGCAGGAAGGTGACCACATCCTGCTGTCGATCTCCGACGACGGCAAGGGCATGGACCCGAGCATCCTGCGCGCCAAGGCCGTGGAAAAGGGCCTGATGGACAAGGACGCGGCCGATCGCCTGAGCGAGTCGGACTGCTACAACCTGATCTTCGCCCCGGGCTTCTCGACCAAGACCGAGATTTCCGACGTGTCCGGCCGCGGCGTCGGCATGGACGTGGTGAAGACCAAGATTTCCCAGCTCAACGGCTCGATCAACATCTTCTCGGCCAAGGGCCAGGGTTCGAAGATCGTCATCAAGGTGCCGCTGACCCTGGCGATCATGCCGACCCTGATGGTGATGCTGGGCAACCAGGCATTCGCTTTCCCGCTGGTCAACGTCAACGAGATCTTCCACCTCGACCTGTCGCGCACCAACGTGGTCGACGGCCAGGAAGTGGTGATCGTGCGCGACAAGGCGCTGCCGCTGTTCTACCTCAAGCGCTGGCTGGTTCAGGGCCAGGTGCACGAGGAGCAGCATGAGGGCCATGTGGTGATCCTTTCGGTCGGTACCCAGCGTATCGGCTTCGTGGTCGACCAGCTGGTGGGCCAGGAAGAGGTGGTGATCAAGCCGCTGGGCAAGATGCTGCAGGGCACCCCGGGCATGTCTGGCGCCACCATCACCGGTGACGGCCGCATCGCGCTGATTCTCGACGTGCCGAGCATGCTCAAGCGTTACGCGGCACGGCGTATCTGATTTTCGGCGGCGCACCCTGGTGGGTTGCGTCGCCTAATGGAGTGTTTATGGCAGTCAAGGTCCTGGTGGTGGATGATTCCGGTTTCTTCCGCCGCCGCGTTTCGGAAATCCTCTCGGCGGACCCGACGATCCAGGTGGTCGGCACCGCGACCAACGGCAGGGAAGCGATCGACCAGGCACTGGCGCTCAAACCCGATGTCATCACCATGGACTACGAAATGCCCATGATGGATGGCATCACTGCCGTGCGGCACATCATGCAGCGCTGCCCGACGCCGGTATTGATGTTCTCCTCGCTGACCCATGAAGGCGCCCGTGTCACCCTCGACGCGCTGGATGCCGGTGCGGTGGATTACCTGCCGAAGAACTTCGAAGACATCTCGCGCAACCCGGAGAAGGTCAAGCAGCTGCTGTGCGAGAAGGTGCACACCATCTCGCGCAGCAACCGCCGTTTCGGCGGCTACACCAGCCACGCGCCGGTCACCGCACCTGCGCCGGCCAGCAGCCATGCAGCCGCCAGCAGCCTGGCCAGCGCCGCGCCGGTACGCCCTGCCGCGCCTGCTCGCGCGGCGGCACCGGCCGCAACGCATGCCCCGGCGCCCAAGCGCAAGCCTTACAAGCTGGTGGCGATCGGTACCTCCACCGGCGGCCCGGTGGCCCTGCAGCGGGTGCTGACCCAACTGCCGGCGAGCTTCCCGGCGCCGATCGTGCTGATCCAGCACATGCCCGCCGCCTTCACCAAGGCCTTTGCCGAACGCCTCGACAAGCTGTGCAAGATCAGCGTCAAGGAAGCCGAGGACGGCGACATGCTGCGCCCGGGCCTGGCGCTGCTGGCCCCTGGCGGCAAGCAGATGATGATCGACGGCCGTGGCACGGTGAAGATCCTGCCGGGCGACGAGCGCCTGAACTACAAGCCGTGCGTGGATATCACCTTCGGCTCGGCGGCCAAGTCCTACGGTGACAAGGTGCTGTCGGTGGTGCTCACCGGCATGGGCGCCGACGGCCGTGAAGGCGCGCGCCTGCTCAAGCAGGGCGGCAGTACCGTGTGGGCCCAGGATGAGGCCAGCTGTGTGATCTACGGCATGCCCATGGCCATCGTCAAAGCCAACCTGGCTGACGCGGTGTACAGCCTGGATGAAATCGGCAAACACCTGGTCGAGGCGTGTGTCTGATGGATGTGCTCAGCCTGATTGGCCTGATCCTGGCGTTCGTCGCCATCGTTGGCGGCAACTTCCTTGAAGGTGGCCACGTCGGTGCCTTGCTCAATGGGCCGGCCGGCTTGATCGTGCTCGGTGGCACCCTGGCGGCGGCATTGCTGCAGTCGCCGCTGTCGGCGTTCAAGCGAGCGCTGCAGATCCTGCGCTGGATCTTCTTCCCGCCGCGGGTCGACCTGGCCGGGGGTATCGATCGGGTGGTCAACTGGAGCCTGACGGCGCGCAAGGAAGGCCTGCTTGGCCTGGAAGGCGTGGCCGATGCCGAACCCGACCCATACGCCCGCAAGGGCCTGCAACTGCTGGTCGATGGCGCCGAACCGGAATCGATCCGCAGCATCCTCGAAGTCGATTTCCTGACCCAGGAAAGCCGCGACATCCAGGCCGCCAAGGTGTTCGAGAGCATGGGCGGCTACGCCCCGACCATCGGTATCATTGGTGCGGTCATGGGCCTGATCCACGTCATGGGCAACCTGGCCGACCCGTCGCAACTGGGCAACGGCATTGCCGTGGCCTTCGTCGCCACCATCTACGGTGTGGCCAGTGCCAACCTGATCCTGCTGCCGATCGCCAACAAGCTCAAGGCCATCGTCCTGCGCCAGTCGCGCTACCGCGAGATGCTGCTCGAAGGCCTGCTGTCGATAGCCGAGGGTGAGAACCCGCGCTCGATCGAGTTGAAGCTGCAAGGCTTCATGGAGTAAGCCATGCGCCGTCGCCGTCATACCGAGGAGCACGAGAATCACGAACGCTGGCTGGTGTCGTACGCCGACTTCATCACCTTGCTGTTCGCCTTCTTCGTGGTCATGTATTCGATCTCCTCGATCAACGAGGGCAAGTACAAGGTCATCTCGCAAGCGCTGCTCGGGGTGTTCAACGACCCTGAGCGGAGCATGAAGCCGATCCCGATCGGCGATGAGCAGCCGCTCAGCGTGAAACCGGCAGAGCCCTTGATCAAGGACAGCGAGCAGATCGATGCGGGCCTGGCGCAGACCAGCGTCGACCCGCTGAAGACCATCAGCGACGACGTACGCGATGCCTTCGGCGACCTGATCAAGTCTGACCAGATGACCGTGCGCGGCAACGAGCTGTGGGTGGAGATCGAGCTGAACTCGTCCTTGCTGTTCGGCAGTGGCGATGCCATGCCCAGCGACCAGGCGTTCGCCATCATCGAGAAAGTCGGCAACATCCTCAAGCCGTTCGCCAACCCGGTGCATGTCGAGGGCTTCACCGACAACCTGCCGATCCGCACGGCGCAGTACCCGACCAACTGGGAGCTGTCGGCGGCGCGGGCGGCGAGCATCGTGCGCCTGCTGGCCATGGAAGGGGTAAACCCGGCGCGCATGGCCTCGGTGGGCTATGGCGAGTACCAACCGGTGGTCAGCAACGACACGGCCGAAGGGCGTGCGCGCAATCGTCGGGTGGTGCTGGTGATTTCCCGTAACCTCGAAGTGCGCCGCAGCCTGACAGGCTCGGGCAGTGCCAATGCCACCCCGGATGCAGCGCTGCGCCGTGCTGGCACACAAAGTGCACCGCCAACCCCAGCAGCGACGACGGCCAAGTGAGCCGTCAATTCTCCGTCACCGCATGCCCTGTGGGTGCCGGCGACACCAATGAGACAAGAGTTGTCCTATGAGAGTCTGGGCAGTAGCCAATCAAAAAGGTGGCGTGGGCAAGACCACGACCACCATCGCCCTGGCCGGCCTGCTGGCCGAGGCGGGCAAGCGCGTGGTCGTCGTCGACCTCGACCCGCATGGCTCGATGACCAGCTATTTCGGGCACAACCCGGATGCCCTGGAGCACAGCTGCTACGACCTGTTCCTGCACAAGGGCAGCGTGCCCGAGGGCCTGCCGGGGCAACTGCTGTTGCCGACCAGCGATGAGCGTATCTCGCTGCTGCCTTCGAGCACTGCGCTGGCGGTACTGGAGCGCCAGTCGCCAGGGCAGAGTGGCCTGGGGCTGGTGATCGCCAAGAGTCTGGCGCAGTTGTGGCAGGATTTCGACTTTGCCCTGATCGATAGCCCGCCATTGCTTGGCGTGCTGATGGTCAACGCCCTGGCGGCCAGCCAGCAGTTGGTGATTCCGGTGCAAACCGAGTTTCTTGCAGTGAAGGGCCTGGAGCGCATGATCGGCACCCTGGCCATGGTCAATCGTTCGCGCAAGCAGGCCTTGCCTTACCAGATCGTGCCGACCCTGTTCGACCGCCGTACCCAGGCCTCACTGGGCACGCTGAAGGTGCTGCGCGATACCTATGAACACCAGGTGTGGCAGGGTTACATCCCGGTCGACACGCGCCTGCGCGATGCCAGCCGCAACGGCGTCACGCCGTCGCAGTTCGATGGCAAGAGCCGTGGGGTGATTGCCTACCGGGCACTGCTCAAGCATATGCTGACCTACAAGCCGGTCGCGCAGGTGGCGTCATGAACCGGCCTGTCGGCACCAAGCCGCAACTGGCCCTGCAGTCGTACCTTGATGGGTTGTTGCAGGAGGCTACCGAGGCCGAGGACATCCTCGACCTGCATGCGCCGGCCATGGCATCCACGCCGAACGACGAATTTGCCGCAGCCGTGCGTGAAGAGCAGGCGCGCGACGCTCACCAGCTGGCACCCGCAGCCAGGCCTTTCGCCGAGCCGCAGGTGAAGGTGCTGCCCGCCGTGCTGCCGGTCGAGCCACCGGTGGTGGCGGTGGTCGAGACTGAAGTGGTGGCCGAAGCCAGCATCCCGGTCCTGACCCAAGTACCGACGCCGGAACCGGTTGCACCGTTGGTGGAGGTACACCTGCCAGCGGCCAGCATGGCTGACGTTCCGACACCGCCGGCCAGCGTCGATGGCCGCCCGGCCTGGGCTGCCGAGCCGTTCGAGTGCTTGCTGTTCGACGTTGCCGGGCTGACCCTGGCAGTGCCGCTGGTGTGCCTGGGCTCGATCTACAGCCTGGAAGGCCAGGAACTGACGCCGCTGTTCGGCCAGCCGGACTGGTTCCTCGGCATCCTGACCTGCCAGGCCGGCAACCTCAAGGTGCTGGATACCGCGCGCTGGGTCATGCCCGACCGCTACCGCGACGACTTCCGCCAGGGCCTGAATTACGTAATTTCCGTGCAGGGCTACGAATGGGGCCTGGCGGTGCATCAGGTCAGCCGCTCGCTGCGCCTGGACCCGGCCGAGATCAAGTGGCGCAGCCAGCGTGGCCAGCGCCCGTGGCTGGCCGGCACGGTCATCGAACACATGTGTGCACTGCTCGACGTCGCCGAACTGGCCGAGCTGATCGCCAGCGGCGCAGTCAAGCAGTTGCATGCCAAACAGAAATGACACCGAACACAACCGCCAACAGCGGATTTAGAGGGCTAGGGGAATGAAAAAGTCGTCTGCGCAAGGTTCTGAAGATCCGATCCTGCAGTGGGTAACCTTCCGTCTGGACAACGAGTCCTACGGCATCAACGTCATGCAGGTGCAGGAAGTGCTGCGCTACACCGAGATCGCTCCGGTGCCGGGCGCGCCAAGCTACGTGCTGGGCATCATCAACCTGCGTGGCAACGTGGTGACGGTGATCGACACCCGCCAGCGCTTCGGCCTGATGCCGTCGGACGTGACCGACAACACCCGTATCGTCATCATCGAGGCGGACAAGCAAGTGGTCGGCATCCTGGTCGACAGCGTCGCCGAGGTGGTGTACCTGCGTCAGTCGGAAATCGAAACGGCGCCGAACGTGGGTAACGAAGAGTCGGCCAAGTTCATCCAGGGCGTGTGCAACAAGAACGGCGAACTGCTGATCCTGGTCGAGCTGGACAAGATGATGACCGAGGAAGAATGGTCTGAGCTGGAGAACATCTGAGTTGATCTTCGAGGTGGCGGTAATCTTGCTGGCGCTGCTGTGGGCCCTGAGCCTGTGGTTCTTCCTCAACTACAGCAAGCGCCAGCGCGAACTGGCGGCGCAGCAGGCCGTGGGCGACGCCCTGCGCGACCAGCGCATCAAGGACCTGGCCAAGCGCCTGGACGACTACCAGAACGGTACCGTGCGCATGGGTGAGGCTATCCATGAGCTGCGTGCAACCGTGGCGCCGCTACCGGAAAAGCTCCAGCAGCTGGAGCAGCGCGACCCCAACAGCGTGACCTTCACCCAGGCCGCCAAGCTGGTGGGCATGGGCGCCAGCGTGGCCGAGCTCACCGAAACCTGCGGCCTGACCCAGGCCGAGGCAGAGTTGATGAGCAAGCTGCATCGCGGCGAGTGACGAAGAAGGCGACCCCAGGGTCGCCTTTTTTCATCCCGAGGGTCAGGGGCGCGCCCAGGAGTTGAAGCTGCCGACCCGGGCGAAGCGGTTCAGCGGCAGCAGGTCATGCAGCGCCGTCTGGTAATGCTCCAGGTTGATGAACTGCCAGGAGTTGATGCGCGGTAGGGAATAGAGGTTGGTGACCTGGCGCAAGGTGCGCAAGGCCGGCAGGTGCTGGTCGACCACCGCAGTGAGCAGCGCGGGCCCGGTGAGCCGGCTGAGGCGGCTGGCATAGTGGTAGAAGCCTTGCGGATCCTCGCGCCGGCTCGGCCGGTGGTCGTAGAAGTCCGCCTCGTTCAGGTAGCGGGTACGCATTTCCTCGGAGATCGCCAGCAATGTCGGGTTGCCAGGGTGGCTGCCGATGAAGCTGGTGTTGTAGAGGCAATTCATGCTGAGCGCTTCATTGGACTGGGGCGGTGCCAACAGCAGGCCATCCGGCATGGCGAGCAGAGGCACCTGATCGATGTGCTCGCCGGGCTCGCCGGGTGCCAGCAAGGTATCGTCGACATCCATGTACAACCCCCCTTCATGGTGCAACATCGGATAGCGCAGCACGTCCGACGCCGAGGAGAAGTTGCTGGCCACACCGCCGTTGCCGTCCAGGGCTGCCTGATACTGCGCATGGTAGGGGCCCAGGCGGAAATCGCGGAAGAACGGCTGTTCCTCAAGCGGCAGTACCTGCAGGCCTGGCGCCTGCTCGGTGAGCAAGCGCAGGTTCTCGGCGTAGGCGGTGGGCGCTGCGTTGGACAGGAACAGGCGTATGCCGTAGTCACTGTCGGCCAGGCGCGCGGCATTGTTGGCCAGGTTATTGATCAGGCTCTGGCTGATCACCCGGTCGCCCACCCACAGGCAGCTGATCTGCCTGGGTATCGGCGTGCTCTGCGGCGTCAGGCCAGGCAGTTCGACCGGTAACGGCAACTCGACGCCCAGGGCGCGCAGGCTGCTAATACGCATGGCATCGTCGACTGCACGCGGGGTAGCCAGGGGATGCAGGTGAGCGCTCCCTGGGCGGGCAACGTAACCCACGGGATCGACCTCATTGATATCGCGATCGTTGATGAATACGTCCGCCTCCATGTCGTAGATCACTTGGGCTTGGTAGCCGTCGATGGCTGTGTTGAGCAAGTCCGGGCCGCCGTCGTAACGAGGGACGCGGATCACCGAATCGGCAATCGCCTGGTCACCGCCTGGCAAGGGCGCGATTGGGTCATGGATGTGGAAGTAAGGCGCCACATCGATGTCCGGCAGGTGCGGTGCCATCAGCGGGCTCAACGGGTAGCCGTACTGCTCGTTGATGCGGCTGGGCGTTACGAAACGCTCGCTTTTGGTGGTGAAGAGCACTTTGCCCCTGGCTGCGCCATGCACGATCAGGGGCAGGGCGTTGAGCAGGCCCCAGGTGATATTGGCGACACCGTCCTGTTTGTCCTGCAGGTGCTTGCCGTTGATTGCCTGGTCCAGGCCAAGGCCGAGCTGGGCAATGCCACCCAGGGCAAGCAGCGGTGCCAGGCCCGGCACCACCAGGCTCAGCGGTGCCACCAGATTGAGTGTGGTGGCCAGGTAGCCGCGCCAGCGTGCCTTGGTGATCTCGCTGTCGGCGGTGATGATGAAGTCGGCATCGTCGTAGCTGCGCTGGCGTTGCCGCTCGGCCAGCGCCTGGAACAGGTCACCGGTAATCCTGGGGTTGTACTTGCCCGGCCGGTAGTTCACATAAGTCTGGGGTGACCAGACGCCATCGTCGTTGAAAAAGCCGTGTTCCGGCGGCAGGCGATGGCTGTGCGGGTATTCGGCCAAACCCTCCAGTGCGGTGTCCAGGCCACTGAAGTCCAGGCCCTGAGGGCCATCGGCCAATCTGAAGTGCTGCCTGAGTGCCTGGCGCCGGGCGGGGTCCTTGCATTGCTGGCCGACCCAGTCCTTGAGTAGCGTTTCGCTGGTGAACTCCAGTAGCGGTGCGCTGTTGCCCGGGGCGTAGAGCAGCGTCAGGTCGGTGCTGGCGTCGTTGATGTACAGCAGGTCGGTTGCCGCGTAGCCATAGATGCTCAGGGTGCTCAGGCGCAGGCCTTTGCCTCTGGGCAGCAGATCGGCGGCGCGCCAGGCCAGTTGGCGCCCGGCATCGCTGAGGCTGCCGTGCTCGACCTGAAGGTTGCAGGCGGTGACGAAACTGAGCTTGCAGGACAACCGATAGCTCTTTAGATGACTGCCCCAGTAGCTGTCGAGCATGGCCCTGAACGGCGCCTGGAAGTCCAGTTGCTCGATGAACTGCTGGAATGCCTCGGCGCTGATCGGCAGGTGTGTCGAGGTGTCATAACGGGTCGGCTCGGTGCGCCTGAACAAGCCGTTGAACACGGAATGCTCGGCACCATAGTGATTGAACCCGGGGGCGGGGAGGGTTTCGACGAGTCGAATCGACCCTGTGGGCAGGGTGCCGGCCCAAGGCCCGGCAATCAGCGTACCGAACAGATCGTTGTTCGACTCGCCCTGCCAGTTGCCCAGCAGGGCCTGGACCAGGTCTTGTCGTTGGGTGACGGCGGCCAGGTGGCCACCCTCGCCATCGGCGCGGTAGTGCAGCGTCACCACGTCGATCTGTCGCGGGTCCAGGTCGAAGCCACGTTGCGCGAGCCATGCGCGAATCAGGCGGTTGGCTTCGCGATCCGGGCGCGGGAGGTTGCTCAGATGGTCGCGGACGTACTGCACGCCGCTGGCATTGATGTTACCGGACATAGGTATGGCCTTGCTTGCGGAGGAGCTGGCAAGGCTGCTACGTGGTGACCGGCTAACGGTGGTAGATATCTAGCGAACCCGGCCAGGCGGCAGGTGCAGCAGGTCGGGGGTGATATCGCGTTCGCCAGGTGGCTCGTCGTTGAAGCCGACCGGCACCTTGCCGCGCAATTGCCAGGCAAAGGCGATGATCTCGGCAATGGTCAGGTACAGCGCTTCGGGGATCTGCTCACCCAGTTCAAGTCGCGCCAGCAACCGCACCAGCTCGGCGTTTTCGTAGATCGGCACTTCGTGCTCGCGGGCCAGGGCCAGAATCGCCTCGGCCAGCTCGTCGTCACCCTTGGCGGTCAGTGTGGGGGCCTGCTGGCCGTCGTAGTTCAGGGCGATGGCCTGGCGCGGTTGCTTGTCGATCATGCGGTTTCATCCACCCAGCGCTGTTCCACCCGCGTGCGCGGGCCCTGTGGCGGGATGCCGAGGTGGCATTCCAGGTCGCCGACTTCCAGGCCACGGGCAAGCAGGCGCTCGCGCAGTTCGCCGAGCTGGCTGCCGATCAGCCGGGCGGTCTGTTCGCGCTCGGCCCACAGTTGGCCGGACAAGCGCTCCTGGTTCAGTTGTGCCTGGACCTGCAAAGGGCCCAGTGGCGCCAGGTCGAACGCCAGGTCGATCCGCCACAGGGCCTGCAAAGGGGCTTGCTGTTCGCGCTGCTGGCGCTCGGCCTGCTGCTCCGGGGTTTCTTCGCGCTGCAGCTTCACTTGCAAGGGAATGAACTCCTGGCCATGGCGGATCGGCACTTCGGTTTGCCAGGTGGTCTGCAGGTTGCCGTTATCCAGCGTGCCGGATTGCTGCAGGCTGCTCAGGGCGTGGCTCTGCAGGCGCGAGATGGCGGCGGCGGCCAGGCGCAGCAGTTGTTGCAGGTCGCCTTCGTTCTCCATTGCTTGCAACAGCCGGGAGGGCAGCGGGAATGCGCCGGGTAGCGTCCTCGGGCCGACCCGGTCGAGCATGCCCAATGCACCACGGGCCATGGCCGGCAGCACTTGCATCAGGGGCGTGGTGGCGATCACCGGGCTGTTTGGCGCGGCCATCGAAGCCTGCGCCACCAACCTCACCAGCTGCGCCTTGAGGTCGGTGACCACGCTGGCGCCAAGGCCGCCGAGCAGTTTGGCCTCAAGGAAGGCACCGCTGTTGTTCAGGGCCTGGGCGAGGGTTTTGCCGTCACTGAGCTGGCGGGCATCCGGCAGGTTGGCCAGCAGGCTGTTGGCGGTGCTGCGCAGTTCGCCGTCGCTGCTCGGGCTGTTGGCAAGCTGCTGCAACGCACTGAGCAGGCCAGGCAAGGAGGCCTGACGGCCTTGCTGGGCAAGCAACTGCTGGGCGATGTTCAATTGCTCCTGGCGCCCGCTGAGCGGCACGAAACGCAGCGACTGATCGCCTTGCACCAGGGCGCTGAGCAGGCTGCCGATCGGCAGCGGGCGCGGGCTGTCGATGGCCAGCGTGGCGCCGGCCTGGGCGGTGTTGAGCAGGCTGACCAGTGAGCGGAAGCTGGCCGCTTCGCCCGCCGCTTGGGGCAGAGGCTGGTTGGTCAGGACCTTGCCCTGCAGCAGGGTGCCGACCGGCACCTTGCTGGTGTCCAGTTGGGTGAGGGTGGCGATATTGCTGGCGCTGGCTTGCTGCACCATCACGGCCAGACGATTGCTTTCCGGCTGGCTGACGGTGAACTGGCTGCCTTGCGGGATCGGCTGGTTGGCAGTGGCCTGGACCTGGGTCTGGCTGCCGCTGGCCTGAATCACTTGCAGCACCAGCTGGAAGGTACTGCCGCTCTGGCGCATCGTCAGCACTTCGGCCTGAGCGGTCTCGCCCGGTTTGAGCAGGCCCGGCTGCGCCTGGGTCAGGTTGAGCAGTTCACCGGTCAGCTGTGCCTTGAGCGCCTGGGGATTGATGGCGGTTTGTGCGCCGAGACTATTGATTTCAGTCATGATTGTATACAACCTGTGGAGCCCGCCCTCTTGGCAGCGTGGCAGCACATGTAATAATGCCTGCCGCCTGTCACTGCCAGTATAACGGCAGCGAGGTGGGCGACTTGAGAAGCATCTAGATAAGGCGAATCCGTGACCCTTCACCTCCAAGCCGTGGGCCTGGCCTGCGAGCGCGACTGGCGCCTGTTGTTCGAGCACCTCGATTTCGAGCTGCGCCCCGGCGACATGCTGCAGATCAGCGGCCCCAACGGCAGTGGCAAAACCAGCCTGCTGCGCCTGTTGGCCGGGCTGATGCAGCCTACTGCCGGGCAGATCCTGCTGGGTGGCCAGCCGCTTGGCGAACAGCGCCATGCCCTGGCCAGCATCCTGCTGTGGATCGGCCACGCGGCTGGCATCAAGGACCTGCTCACGGCTGAGGAGAACCTCACCTGGCTTTGCGCCCTGCATCAGCCGGCCACCGCCGAAGCGATCTGGGCGGCGCTGGCGGCGGTCGGCCTGCGCGGCTTCGAAGATGTTCCCTGCCATACCCTGTCGGCCGGCCAGCAGCGCCGCGTGGCCCTGGCCCGGCTGCACCTGGACAGCCCGCCGCTGTGGATCCTCGACGAACCCTTCACCGCCCTCGACAAGCAAGGCGTGGCCCAGCTCGAAGCGCATTTGGCCACCCACTGCGAACAAGGCGGCACGGTGGTGCTGACCACGCACCACACGCTGGAGCGCAAGCCGTCCGGCTACCGGGAACTCAATCTGGGGCAATGGGCGGCATGAGCGTATTCATTCTGTTGCTGCGCCGTGAAGCGCGCCTGCTGTTCCGCCGCCCGGCGGAGCTGGCCAACCCGCTGGTGTTCTTCGCCATCGTCGTGGCGCTGTTCCCGCTGGCGGTTGGCCCGGAAAGCCAATTGTTGCAAACCTTGTCGCCTGGACTGGTCTGGGTCGCGGCCTTGCTGGCCGTGCTGCTGTCGCTCGACGGCCTGTTCCGCAGCGATTTCGAGGACGGTTCGCTGGAGCAGTGGGTGCTGTCACCGCACCCGCTGGCCATGCTGGTGCTGGCCAAGGTGCTGGCACACTGGATCTTTTCCGGGCTGGCGCTGGTATTGTTGGCGCCATTGCTGGCGCTGATGCTGGGCTTGCCCAGCCATTGCCTGCCGGTGCTGCTCGGCTCACTGCTGCTGGGCACGCCGGTGTTGAGCTTGCTGGGCGCGGTTGGCGCTGCGCTGACGGTCGGTCTCAAGCGTGGTGGTTTGTTACTGGCGCTGCTGATTCTGCCGTTGTATATCCCTGTATTGATCCTGGGCAGTGGTGCGTTGCAGGCGGCATTGCAGAATATGCCTGCGACCGGCCATCTGCTCTGGCTCGCCAGCCTGACAGCCCTGGCCGTCACCCTGGCGCCCTTTGCGATAGCGGCCGGCCTGAAGATCAGCGTCGGTGAATAACGAGTCCCGGGCTCTCAAGCCCGGCTAATACCCTGGATGTACCTGATGAAAATTAGCTGGACGTGGTTCCACAAACTGGGTTCGCCGAAATGGTTCTATGCCATCAGCGGCCGCATGCTGCCATGGCTGGCCGTTTCCGCCGTGCTGCTGCTGGTCACCGGCGTGGTCTGGGGCCTGGCTTTCGCCCCCGAGGACTACCAGCAGGGCAATAGCTTCCGCATCATCTATATCCATGTGCCGGCGGCGATGCTGGCGCAGTCCTGCTATGTGCTGCTGGCGGTGGCCGGCGTGGTGGGGCTGGTGTGGAAGATGAAACTGGCCGATGTCGCCCTGCAATGCGCAGCGCCCATCGGCGCCTGGATGACCGCCGTGGCGCTGGTCACCGGGGCCATCTGGGGCAAGCCGACCTGGGGCAGCTGGTGGGTCTGGGACGCACGGCTGACCTCGATGCTGATCCTGCTGTTCCTGTACTTCGGCATCATTGCCCTGGGCCAGGCCATCAGCAACCGCGACAGCGCGGCCAAGGCCTGCGCGGTGCTGGCCATCGTCGGCGTGATCAACATCCCGATCATCAAGTACTCGGTGGAGTGGTGGAATACCCTGCACCAGGGCGCCACCTTCACCCTCACCGAAAAACCGGCGATGCCGGCCGAGATGTGGCTGCCGCTGTTGTGCACGGCGCTGGGCTTCTACTGCTTCTTCGGTGCCGTGCTGCTGCTGCGCATGCGCCTTGAGGTGCTCAAGCGCGAGGCCCGCGCCAGTTGGGTCAAGGATGAAGTGATGAACAGCCTGGGGCGGAGGGCCGTGCGATGAGTTTCGCTTCCTTCGGCGATTTTCTCGCCATGGGCCACCATGCCCTGTATGTCTGGTCGGCTTATGGCATCTGCCTGGCGGTGTTGGCGCTGAATGTCGCCACACCGTTGTTGGCCCGCCGTCGCTACCTGCAAGATGAGGCGCGCCGTTTGCGCCGGGAGAACAACCAGTGAATCCGCAGCGCAAGAAACGCCTGTTCATTATCCTCGGCCTGCTGGCCGGGGTTGCGGTTGCCGTCGGCTTTGCCTTGAGCGCCCTGCAGCAGAACATCAACCTGTTCTACACACCGACCCAGATCGCCAACGGCGAAGCGCCGCTGGACACGCGCATCCGCGCCGGTGGCATGGTCGAGAAGGGCTCGGTGCAGCGTTCCTCCGATTCGCTCGATGTGCGTTTCGTGGTCACCGACTTCAACAAGTCCGTGCCCATCACCTACCGCGGCATCCTGCCGGACCTGTTCCGTGAAGGGCAGGGCATCGTTGCCCTCGGCAAGCTCAACGGCGACGGCGTGGTGGTGGCCGACGAAGTGCTGGCCAAGCACGACGAGAAGTACATGCCACCGGAGGTCACCAAGGCCCTGAAGGAAAGCGGCCAGGCGGCCCGCGGTGCGGAGGCCAAGCCATGAACGCGGCACTGGTGATCCCCGAACTCGGCCAGCTGGCGATGATCCTGGCGATCTGCTTCGCTGCCGTGCAGGCCACGGTGCCGCTGCTTGGTGCCTGGCGTGGTGACAGCCTGTGGATGAGCCTGGCGCGCCCGGCAGCGTGGGGCCAGTTCACCTTTCTGGCCTTCGCCTTTGCCTGCCTGACCCACGCCTTCATGACCGACAATTTCTCGGTCGCCTACGTGGCCAGCAACTCCAACAGCGCCTTGCCGTGGTACTACAAGTTCAGTGCAGTGTGGGGCGCCCACGAAGGTTCGTTGCTGTTGTGGGCACTGATCCTCGGCGGCTGGACCTTCGCCGTGTCGATCTTCTCGCGCCAGTTGCCGCAGGTGATGCTGGCCCGTGTGCTGGCGGTGATGGGCATGATCAGCGTCGGCTTCCTGAGCTTCCTGATCATCACCTCCAACCCGTTCCAGCGCCTGCTGCCGCAGGTGCCAACCGACGGCCGTGACCTCAATCCATTGCTGCAGGACTTCGGCCTGATCGTCCACCCACCGATGCTGTACATGGGCTATGTAGGCTTCTCGGTGGCCTTCGCCTTTGCCATTGCCGCGCTGCTTGGCGGGCGCCTGGACGCGGCCTGGGCGCGCTGGTCGCGGCCCTGGACCATCGTCGCCTGGGCCTTCCTCGGCGTGGGTATCACCCTGGGCTCGTGGTGGGCCTACTACGAACTGGGCTGGGGCGGCTGGTGGTTCTGGGACCCGGTGGAGAACGCCTCGTTCATGCCGTGGCTGGTGGGTACCGCGCTGATCCACTCGCTGGCGGTGACGGAAAAACGCGGGGTGTTCAAGAGCTGGACCGTGCTGCTGGCGATTGCCGCGTTCTCGTTGAGCCTGCTGGGCACCTTCCTGGTCCGCTCCGGTGTGCTGACCTCGGTGCACGCGTTCGCTGCCGACCCTGCGCGTGGCGTGTTCATCCTGATCTTCCTGCTGTTCGTGGTCGGTGGCTCGCTGACCCTGTTCGCCCTGCGCGCCCCGGTGGTCAAGAGCCAGGTCGGCTTCGCTCTGTGGTCGCGTGAAACCCTGCTGCTGGCCAACAACCTGATCCTGGTGGTGGCGGCTTCGATGATCCTGCTGGGTACGTTGTACCCGCTGGTGCTCGATGCCCTGACCGGGGCCAAGCTGTCGGTCGGCCCACCTTACTTCGATGCCCTGTTCCTGCCGCTGATGGCGCTGCTGATGGTGGTGCTGAGCGTGGGTGTGGTGGTGCGCTGGAAAGACACCCCCGGCAAATGGCTGGCGAACATGATGACCCCGGTGCTGATCGGCAGCGCGGTGCTGGCGCCGGTTGCCGGCTTCATCGTCGACGATCTCGACTGGCCGGTGCTGAGCGCCTTCGCCCTGGCGGCCTGGGTGGTGCTCGGCGGCCTGCGCGACATCGTCGACAAGACCCGCCACAAAGGCCTGGCCAAGGGCGTGCGCGGCCTGACCCGCAGCTACTGGGGCATGCAGCTGGCGCACCTGGGCCTGGCGGTGTGTGCCCTGGGCGTGGTGCTGTCGAGCAACAACAGCGCCGAGCGCGACCTGCGCATGGCGCCGGGCGAGAGCGTCGAGCTGGGCGGTTATCACTTCCTGTTCGAGGGCGCCAAGCACTTCGAGGGGCCGAACTTCATCTCCGACAAGGGCACCATCGTGGTCACCCGCGACGGCCGTGAAGTGACCACCCTGCATCCGGAAAAGCGCCTGTACACCGTGCAGCAGTCGATGATGACCGAGGCCGGCATCGATGCCGGTTTCACCCGCGACCTGTACGTTGCCCTGGGTGAGCCGCTGGAAAACGGCGCCTGGGCGGTGCGCGTGCATATCAAGCCTTACGTCCGCTGGATCTGGCTGGGCGGTCTGCTGACCGGCCTGGGCGGGTTGCTGGCGGCGTTCGACCGGCGTTATCGCGTCAAGGTCAAGACCCAGGTGCGCGAGGCCCTGGGCGTGTCTGGAGCTGTTGCATGAAGCGTTGGATCATGGTCGTGCCACTGGCGGTATTCCTGCTGATGGCGGTTTTCCTCTACAAGGGGCTGTTCCTCAAGCCCGACGAGCTGCCATCGGCGATGATCGGCAAGCCGTTCCCGGCGTTCGCCCTGGCATCGACCCAGGGTGACCGCAACCTGACCCAGGCCGACCTGCACGGCCGGCCGGCGTTGGTCAACGTGTGGGCCACCTGGTGCCCGTCGTGCAAGGTCGAGCACCCGTACCTGAACCAGCTGGCCCAGCAGGGCGTGGTGATTCACGGCATCAACTACAAGGACGACAACGCTGCCGCGCAGAAGTGGCTGGCCGAATTCCACAACCCGTACCAGCTGGATATCCGTGACGAGCAGGGCAGCCTGGGGCTGGACCTGGGCGTGTATGGCGCGCCGGAAACCTTCCTCATCGACGCCAAGGGCATCATCCGCTACAAGCATGTCGGCATCGTCGATGCCGACGTCTGGCGCGAGCAACTGGCGCCGCTGTACCAGGGCCTGGTTGACGAGGCCAAGCCATGAGGCGCTGGCTGGCAGCCGCCGTGTTGGGCATGAGCCTGGCCGGTGTGGCCAAGGCGGCCATCGATACCTACCAGTTCCGCGATGACGCCGAGCGCGAGCGTTACCAGCAACTGACCAAGGAACTGCGCTGCCCCAAGTGCCAGAACCAGGACATCGCCGACTCCAACGCACCGATCGCCGCCGACCTGCGCCGCGAGATTTTCCGCATGCTCGGCGAAGGCAAGAGCAACCAGCAGATCGTCGACTTCATGGTCGATCGCTATGGCGACTTCGTGCGCTACAAACCGGCGCTCAGCAGCCGCACCTGGCTGCTGTGGTTCGGCCCGGGCATCCTGCTGGCCGGTGGCTTCGTGGTATTGGCGGTGATTGTCCGCCGCCGCCGTGGCCCGGCGACCCAGGTTGCACAGGAACTGTCCGTCGAAGAACGCGAGCGTCTCGCCAAACTGCTGGAAAAAGAACAGACCCATGACTGAATTCTGGCTTAGCGCGGGCCTGCTGCTGCTCGCTGCCCTCGGCTTTCTGCTGATCCCGATCCTGCGTGGCCGTCGCCAGCAGCAGGAAGAAGACCGCACCGCCCTGAACGTCGCCCTGTACCAGGAGCGCGTCGCCGAACTGGCCGCCCAGCAGGCCGCTGGCGTGCTCGACGAGGCGCAAATGGCCAAGGGCCGCGATGAGGCGGCCCGTGAGCTGCTGGCTGACACCGAAGGCGCGGAACCCGCGCGCCAGGGGCACCTGGGCAAGGCCCTGCCATTGCTGGCGGCAGTGCTGGTGCCAGCCCTTGCATTGGGGCTGTACCTGCACTTCGGCGCGGCGGACAAGGTCGAGCTGACCCAGGAATTCGCCGCCGCACCGAAGACCATGGACGAAATGACCACGCGCCTGGAGCGTGCCGTGGAGGCTCAGCCGGACTCGGCCGAAGGCCTGTACTTCCTTGGCAGGGCCTACATGGCCCAGCAGCGCCCAGCTGATGCGGCACGGGCCTACGAGCGCGCCGTCGCCCTGGCCGGTCGCCAGCCCGAGCTGCTGGGCCAGTGGGCCCAGGCGCTGTACTTCGCGGCAGACAAGAAATGGAGCCCGCAGGTGCAGGCGCTGACCGACGAAGCGCTCAAGGCCGACCCGAACGAGGTCACCAGCCTGGGCCTGAGGGGCATCGCTGCCTTCGAGGGCGAGCGCTACCAGGAAGCCATCGACTACTGGAACCGCCTGCTGGCGCAACTGCCCGAAGGTGATGCCTCGCGGGCGGCGCTGCAAGGCGGCATCGACCGCGCGGCAGAGCGCCTGGGCAGCGGCGCGAAACCGCAGGCTACTGCGGCAGCCCGGCTGAAGGTGCGGGTGGAGCTGGCGGCGGCGCTCAAGGACAAGGTCAAGCCTGACGACACCGTGTTCATCTTTGCCCGAGCCAGCAACGGCCCGCCCATGCCGCTGGCGGCAAAGCGGGTCACCGTGGCGCAATTGCCGTTGGAAGTGGAATTGTCCGACGCTGACGCTATGCTGCCGCAGATGAAACTGTCCCAGTTCGCCGAAGTCCAACTGGTTGCACGTGTATCCCGCGCCGGCCAGCCGACCCGCGGCGAATGGATCGGCCAGGGCGCGCCTTTGGCCAATACCACCCAGGCCACCCAGCACCTGACCATCGACAGCCCAGACCAGTAAGAGAGCAACGCCATGCATAGCGCCGTCCGCCTGACCCTGATTACCCTGGCCCTGGGTTTGTCCGCCTGTACCTCGCAGCAGCCGTATGAGCAGCCGTCGCCTCCCATCGAGACCGTGCCACCGCACCAGGGGCCTGCGGTAAAGCCGTTGCCGGGCGGGCAGCCATCGACGCAGCCGAGCAAGCCAGCGGCCATTCCCAAGCCGATGCCACGCACCTCCGCCAGCTTCGCGCCACCGCCGGGTGGCGCCAGCCATTGGGATCCGAAGCTCGGGGTATATGTGTTGGAGAACAAGACCAATGTCTTTTACCGGCAGCGTACCTATTACCGTTATGACAACGGCTGGAGCTGGTCGCTGAACCCGGATGGGCCATGGCAGGAGACCGACAGCAGTGGTGTGCCGGGTGGGTTGGGGCGCGCCTACGGGCAGTAATCCTTGTGCCGGTACAGTACAGTTTTAGCTGGATATTTCAGTTGACTGTACTGGCTGGTGACTCCGCATAATGCCCCTCTGATAATCAAGGAGGTGGCATGAGCAAGACAGTCCTGGTACTGGTAGAAACCGTCGACGATTATCTGCCATTACTCGAACAGGCCGGCTACCGCCTGATCCGTGCCCCATCCCCACAAATGCGCGCCGACGCCATCCTTCGCCATGCTGGCGAGATCGATGCCGTGCTGACCCGTGGCCCGTTGGGCCTGACCGCCGCTGAAATCGCCGCCTTGCCCAAGCTGCAGATCATCTGCGTGATCGGTGCTGGCTACGAGCAGGTCGACCTGGCCGCCGCTGCCGCCCGTGGCATCACTGTCACCAATGGCGCCGGCGCCAATGCTGCGGCAGTTGCCGACCACACCCTGGCCATGCTGCTGGCGCTGCTGCGCGACATTCCTCGCGCAGACGCCAGCACCCGTCGTGGCGAGTGGAACCGGGTGATCAGCCCGTCGGTCAGTGGCAAGCGCCTGGGCCTGCTGGGCCTCGGCGCGGTTGGCCAGGCCATCGCCAAGCGTGCCAGCCTGGGCTTCGACATGAACATCAGCTATCACAGCCGCACCCCGCGAACGGACGTGCCTTACACCTGGTACGACAGCCCGTTGCAGCTGGCCGCTGCCGTTGACATCCTGGTCGTTGCCACCCCTGGTGGCGCCAATACCCGCCATCTGGTCGATGCCCAGGTGCTTGAGGCGCTGGGCGCGGAGGGTTACCTGGTGAATATCGCCCGGGCCAGCGTGGTCGACACCCAGGCGCTGGTATCAGCCCTTGAACAAGGCCGGCTTGCCGGCGCCGCGCTCGATGTGTTCGACGACGAACCCGCCGTGCCAGATGCCCTCAAGGCCCTCGGCAACACGGTGCTCACGCCTCATGTGGCCGGCCAGTCGCCCGAGGCCGCACGTGACACCGTGACCCTGGTGCTGGGTAACCTGCAAGCCTTCTTCGCCGGCCAGCCGGTGCTCACCCCGGTCCGCGCATAACCCTTTCAATACCCCGGCATTGCCCGGATCACAAGGAGCGTTTGATGCAACTCGAAATCTTCCAGGTCGATGCCTTTTCCGCCGAACCCTTTGGTGGCAACCCGGCAGCGGTGATCCCCCTGCAAAGCTGGCTGCCGGACGATGTGCTGCAACGCATCGCCGAAGAGAACAACCTGTCGGAAACAGCCTACTGCGTACGCAATGGCGAAACCTTCGACCTGCGCTGGTTCACCCCCACCGTCGAAGTCGACCTGTGCGGCCACGCCACGCTGGCCTCGGCCTACGTGCTGTTCGAACAGCTGGGCGAGCAAGCCGAAGTGCTGCGCTTCAACACCCGCAGTGGCGAACTGCGGGTCAGCCGTGGCACGGACGGCCTGCTGGCCATGGATTTCCCGGCCAAGCAACCGCGAGCCGTGGACGTGCCGGCCGGGTTGCTGGAAGCGCTGGGCCTTAACGCTGCCAGGGCGGTCTACCGCTCCGACGACTATGTGGTGATGGTCGATGATGTAGCACTGCTGGCCCCGCTGAAGCCCGATTTTGTCGCCTTGTCGGCATTCGACGTGCGTGGCATCGCGGTTACCGCTGCTGGCCGTGGCTTCGACTTCGTCACCCGCTGGTTCGGCCCTCGGGTTGGCGTCAATGAAGACCCGGTTACCGGCTCTGCGCATACCTCTCTGGCGCCGTTGTGGGCCGAGCGGCTGGGCAAGTCGTCGCTGAGCTGCGAGCAGGGCGGGGCGCGCAAGGGGCAACTGCACTGTGAAGTGCCTGGCAATGGCCGGGTGATCATCAGTGGGCGTGCGGCGCTGTACCTGCGCGGCAGCGTGTTCATCTGATCGCGCGGGTGGGGCTGCGGGCTCAGTGGCATGGAGCCCGATCTATACTTGCTGGCCCAACCTGCAAGGAGCCCCACCATGACCCTGGAAAAAAGCGGCAGCTGCCTCTGCGGTGAAACCCGCCTGCGCGCCACAGTCGACAATACCCACATCAGCGCCTGCCATTGCAGCATGTGCCGTAAATGGACCGGCGGCCCGCTGCTGGTCGTGGATTGCAGCCAGGCACCGGTCTTCGAGGGGCGGGCGCCGGCAGTCTACGACTCGTCCGAGTGGGCCCAGCGTGGATTTTGCAGCCGTTGCGGCACGCACCTGTATTACCGGCTCAAGGACAAGGACCACTATGCGGTCCCGGTAGGCCTGCTGGACGGCGACGAGGCCTGGGATTTCGACCTGCAGATCTTCGTCGAGCAGAAACCTGCCTGGTACTGCTTCGCCAATCAGACCAAGGAGCTGACCGGCGAGCAGGCGTTCGAACAGTTCGGCTGAGCCACTTTCGACGGGAATGCAGGCTGGGCCGAGCCTGCTGGAAGCGGCGGCAATCATTCTGGTGATCGGCGGCGTGCTGTGGTCGATGCATCAGCACGGCACACCACGCGAACTTGCCAAACCGGTGCATTCCTGAGAAAAGGGCGCCCTTGAATTTCAGCGTTGGAGCATGCCCATGAGCAGCGAACTACAGATCACCGACCTCGTCGAAGGCGACGGTAAGGCCGCCGTCAAAGGCGCCCTGATCACCACCCAGTACACCGGCTGGCTGGCCGACGGCAGCGAGTTCGACTCGTCGTGGTCGCGCGGCAAACCCTTCCAGTGTGTGATTGGCACCGGGCGTGTCATCAAAGGCTGGGACCAGGGGCTGATGGGCATGCGCGTGGGAGGCAAGCGCAAGCTGCAGGTTCCGGCGCACCTGGGGTATGGCGAGCGCAGCGTGGGGGCGATTCCGCCGAATTCGGACCTTACGTTCGAGATTGAATTGCTGGAAGTGCTGACGCGGGATGATTGACTGGTTCGCGTCCTACAGGGGGCAGAAAAGGACTACACGTTCTGTAGGCTTACATCTGATTGTGGTGCTTTCGGCAGACGGCTACCCTTGCAGCTCTTAACGAGTCAAGAGGGTGGCATGCCCATGAAATCGCATTTTTCCTCGAAGGTTATCCGCGAAGCGAACGCTCTGCTGGTGGCCTCGGGCGGCCGAATGGAAATCCCTTTGCCACGGGAGCTTACAGGCATCATAACCAGCACCAGAAAAACCCGTTCGGAGCTGAATGCTGCATTTGAAAGCGCACATGGTCGCTTACGCAAGGAGTAACAGCCCCATGGCCGATGGCTGTTACAACCACATTTACTCGGTCCTAGTTGAGAGTGACCAGGATACCCTCGGGATCATTGCTTACTCGTTATACAAACGACAGAAAATTGAGTTCATCCAGTCCTTCAAAGTCAAGCATGACAGAGAGCCAAAAGACATTGATCTGGCTCCGTTTCATGATGTCAGTAACAGCCCCACACAGCTGGAAAGCTATCGCAATCAGGCGAGCCAGCTTGTTCAGGGGTTCCTGGACGCATCGATTGCCACCCAGGCTGCTGAACTCGATCGCTACTACTCCGAAAAGGCCAGCAACGAAATCAGAAATGCCAAGCCTGGATTTTGGTTGGGCGTTGCTCAGAGTCTCGTGGGCTCGGTTCTCTTCGTCTTCTTGCTCGGGTTTCTTGTGTTCTTTACCTGGAGTCTGAACCAGGGGCCGAAACAGGTGATCGAGCAGGTCTTCGATGTGGTCATCACCGATTCGCACTCGACATAATTCCGCAACACGCCTGCTCTAACGTAATCCTTGCCTAGGGAACGGCATCCACACTCAGGGAGGAACCAAACGGGTTGAGGACACTCTGAGTCCTGCTCGTTGCCAAGGATGGCAATCACTAACACGGATGCCCTGCGGCATGGGCCGCGGGGCAATGTGGCGGGTACCCAGATACCTTTTGCCACAAGAGCCTGCCCACATGAAGTTGCCATCTTTCATTCGACGTCGCCGCCACCTGATGCTCAGCCTGGCCCTCGTCGCCGCGGCTGTGCCGCTGGCATTGGAAGTGGTCGAAAGCCGCGCTCAACCGGTCGACGGCACCCAGACGCTGGTATTCCTGCGCCATGCCGAAAAGCCCGGTGAAGGCTTGGGGCAACTGAATTGCCAGGGGCTCAATCGCGCTCTGGACCTGGCCACCTTGCTGCCGGAGCGCTTCGGCAAGGCGGATTACGTGTTCGCGGCCAACCCCTCGCGGCATGTCGAGGAAGGCAGCCAGGACCAGAGCTACAGCTACATCCGTCCGCTGATGACCATCACCCCCAGCGCCATTCGCCTGGGTTTGCCGGTCAACATCGACTTTGCTGCCAACGACACCGACGAACTCGCCGATGAACTGGTCAGCGAGAAGTACCGCAATGCCACGGTCTATACCGCCTGGTCCCACGGCTATCTGCCCGAATTGATCAACTCCGTCGCCGGCAAGGCGTTGGGCGATGAGCGGGTGATTACCGAAGACTGGAGCGGCGACGATTTCGACACCCTCTACGTCCTCACCCTGACCTGGCACGACGGCAAGGCCAGCCTGCTCAGCCGCAACGTCCGCCAAGGCCTCAACGGCGGTGCCCATAGCTGCCCGACCTGATCCGCTGTTACCAATGGCGGGCCAGGCGAAGCCGTGTTACCGCCCGAACTTCATCGGCCAGCCCAGCACTTTCTTCGCCCGCGGAGTCGCATAGGTGCGCACCTTGGAGGTGCTAAGCCCCATCCGCACCAGCGACTCGGCAATGGTCACCGCCGCGCTCACCCCATCGACCACCGGCACCCCGGTGCGCTGGCGGATCTGCTCATCCAGCCCGGCCATGCCGCCACAGCCCAGGCAGATCACCTCGGCCTTGTCATCGCGCACGGCACGCTCGGCCTGCTCGACGATCGCCTCCACGGCGCGTTGCGGGTCTTCTTCCAGCTCCAGCACAGCCAGGCCACTGGCCCGTACCGAGGCACAACGGTCATACAAGCCAGACAGCTTCAGGCGGTCTTCGATCAGCGGCACGGTGCGGTCCAGGGTGGTCACCACCGAATAGGCGTGGCCCAGGTACATGGCGGTGCTGGCGGCGGCATCGGTGATGTCCACCACCGGCACGTTGAGCAGCTCCTGCAGGCCTTCGCGGCCATGCTCGCCGTAGCCGGCCTGGATTACCGCATCGTAAGGGCCGTCGTAGGCCAGTACGCGGTCCATCACGGCGATGGCGGCCAGGTAACTCTCGAAATTGCCCTCCACCGACTCGGCGCCGAACCAGGGGGTCAGGCCGATGATTTGCGTGCCGGGCGCGGCGACGCTGCGCGCCTGCTCGGCGATGGCTTCGGTGATGGCTTCGGTGGTGTTGACGTTGGCGATCAGAATACGCATGGGCAGTCCTCCTTGATCAATGGCTGCTGTGGTCGACGGCGATGCACTCGCCGCTGACATCGTGGTATTGGCGGTTACGCGGGGCGATCAGCAGGTACACCGCGGCAGCGATGCCGGCGCCGATCAGCCAGGAAAACGGCGCGATGCCGTGGAAGTTCGGCACCAGCGCCAGGATGATGGCCAGCAGTGCCGCCGGTACGAAGGCGGCCATGGCGCGCAGGTTGACGCCTTTGCTGTAGTGGTAGGCGCCAGTCGGGTGCTCGGTGTACAGCTCCGGCACGTTGATGCGGCCTTTGCGCAGCAACCAGTAGTCGGCCATGATCACCCCGTACAGCGGGCCAAGCAGGGCGCCCAGGCCGGACAGGAAGTACACGATCACCAGCGGGCTGTTGTAGAGGTTCCACGGCAGGATCAGCACCGCCAGGGTTGCGCTGATCAGCCCGGCGCGGCGGAAATTGAGGTGGCGTGGCGCCAGGTTGCTCAGGACGAAGGCGGGAGCGACGAAGTTGGCCATGATGTTCACCGCCACGGTGACGATCAGGAAGGCCAGGCAGCCGAGCACCAGGAACGGTGTGCTGGGGATGCTGGCGACGATCTGGGTCGGGCTGTCGATGATCTGGCCGTTGATCTGGAACTGCGCGCCGCACAGCACCACAGTGATCATGGCGAACACCAGGATGTTCACCGGCAGGCCCCAGAAGTTGCCGACGCGGATGGTCTTGCGGCACGGCGAGGAGCGGGCGAAGTCACAGAAGTTCAGCACCAGGGTGCCGTAGATCGCCAGCCACAGGGCGCCGCCGGCGAAGATGTTGCGCCACATCTCATAGCCGCTCAGCGGCTCGGCTACCGACCAGGCGATGCGCGCATCGGCCTTGAAGTACATGAACACTGCCAGGCTGGCCACGGTCAGCAGGATCACCGGGCCGGCGAAGGCCTCGTAGCGGCGCACCATCTCCATGCCGTAGGCGAGGATCACCAGCTGCACCAGCCAGATCGCCACGAAGCACACCCAGCCCAGGCTCGACAGGCCGAGGATGCTGTCGTGGTCATAAGCGGCCACTTGCGGCCACACGGCGCTGAGCAGCACGCGCAGCACCACCGATGCCAGGTAGGTCTGGATGCCGAACCAGGCGATGGCGATCACCGCACGGATCAGCGCCGGGATCTGTGCACCGTGGATGCCAAAGGCGATACGGCTGATTACCGGGAACGGCACGCCGGTCTTCTGCCCCATGTAGCCGGACAGGTTCATGAAGAAGTACACCAGGGCTGCGCCGATCGCCAGCGACAGCAGGATCTGCCAGCCACCCAGGCCAAGGGCGAACAAGCCCATGGCGAAGGAGTAGTTGGCAATGTTGTGCACATCGTTGGTCCACAGCGCAAAGATGCTGTAGCGGCCCCAGCGGCGGCCTTCGATACGGGTGGGCGCGAGGTCGCGGTTATGCAGGCGTGGGCTCAGGCCCAGGGGCGGCATGTCGCCGGCAAGGGTGGAAGAGGGGCTGGTGCTGGCGACGGATAGTTCAGGGGCAAGGTCGAGGCTGGTACTCATTCCGGCAGGCTCCTGATGCACGTGGACTGCGATGAGCGGGCATGCGCACGGGCTCGCCATCTCGTCGGTGCAGCTTGGCATCACTGGGTTCTGGGCGCGGCGGCCGGTATTGGGCCGGCGTCGCGGGTTCTTGTGTATTTATGTTTCGTAGGATTTGTATACAAAACACGAACACACAAAAGCGAGTTCCATGCCAGCGGCAAACGAGTTTCAGATGGTCACTAATTTGAATCTAAGCAATTGAAAATTAAGTTGATGAAATGAAGGGAATATAAGTTGACCAAATGAACAGGTTTAAATTTTTAGTTGGCTTATTAGTTGATCATTTGGTCAGAATTAGTGGCGCGGGATGTGTAACGTATTGGGGCGTTACTTGGAAAAGTGCACACAAAAATGGCACATAAAGTGACATTCTTGTGTACAAAAAATAGCAGTTGGCCTGTCGAGTGGATACACTCAGTCCATCGGCGGCAACCGCCGCTTCACCGGGCTCTTCTTGATGATCGCGGTGTTGGTTTCGGCCAGCACATTGATCCGGTCGAGCAGGGTGTCGAGCTGCTCCATCGAGCGCACATGCAGCCGCGCGATGAAACAGTCCTCGCCAGTCACCTTGTCGCACTCGGTGAACTCGGGGATGGCGATGATCTGCCGCTCCACTTCCTGCAACTGGCCCGGCAGCGGGCGGATGCGCACGATCGCCTGCAGCTGGTAGCCGAAGCTGCGCGGGTCGATATCCACGGTGTAGCCGCGCAACACGCCGCGTTCCTCCAGGCGGCGCAGGCGCTCGCTGACGCTGGGGGCGGAGAGCCCACTGATCTGCGCCAGCGCCTTGAGCGAGCGGCGTGAGTCTTCCATCAGGGCATTGATCAACTGTTGGTCGATGGCGTCGGTCATGCGTACCTCATCAGGCAAATCAGGAAAGTTGCCTTGATAGTAAAGGTGAACTGGCTGATAGGCCTTGGATATCCGCTGGAAGGCATACTGCGACCCTCCGCATACTATGGCCATCATCCGAGGGAGGTGTGAGATGGACAGTTCATTACGCCGTGGCTCGCTGGAAATGGTCGCCGCCATGCTGATTTCCGGGACCATTGGCTGGTTCGTGCTGGTGTCGGGGCAGCCGGTGCTGGAAGTGGTGTTCTGGCGCTGCGTGTTCGGTACCGGCACCTTGCTGGTGATCTGCGCGGCATTGGGTTTTCTCAAACCGGGGGTGATAACCCGTACCGCGTTCCTGCTGGCCATCGCCAGCGGCGTGGCCATTGTCGGCAACTGGGTGTTGTTGTTCGCCTCCTACTCGAGGGCGTCGATCGCCATCGGCACGGCGGTGTACAACGTGCAGCCGTTCATGCTAGTGGGGTTGGCGGCGCTGTTCCTCGGCGAGAAGATCACTGCTGCCAAGGTCACCTGGCTGAGCGTGGCGTTCCTGGGCATGCTGGCGATCGTCAGCGCCCATGGCGCGGGGCAGGCCAGTGGTGAGGATTACTTGCAGGGCATTGCCCTGGCGCTGGGCGCGGCGTTTCTCTATGCGATCGCCGCGTTGATCATCAAACGCCTGAAAGGCACGCCACCGCACCTGATCGCGTTGATCCAGGTCGCCACCGGGGTGCTGCTGCTGGCGCCCTGGGTGAAGCTGGGCGGGCTGCCGGGCGAACCGTCGGCGCTGGCCAGCCTGGTGACCTTGGGCATGGTCCACACCGGGTTGATGTATGTGCTGCTGTACAGCGCCATCCAGCGCCTGCCCACGGCGTTGACGGGGGCGCTGTCGTTCATCTACCCGATTGCCGCGATCCTGGTCGACTGGGCGGCCTTTGGGCACCGCCTGGCGCCGTTGCAGTGGCTGGGGGTGGCGTTGATTCTGCTGGCGGCAGCGGGCATGCAGCAGGGCTGGTGGTTCCGTTCTGCACAAGTGCCGGCCAAGGGGTAGAATGGCGGCCTTTTCACTTGCTTGCGACCCGCCATGACTTCGCCGATCCACACCCTCGAACAGCACCTGCTCGCTGCCCTTGACCCTGCTCCCGCCGAAACCCGTCGCCTGTTCCATGGCCGCGGCCGTTGCTGGGAGGGCCTGGAGCAGGTCACGGTGGACTGGCTGCAGGGTGTGCTGTCGGTGGCGCTGTTCCGCGAACCGCCCGAGGGCCAGCTGGCTGAGCTGGAAGCCATGCTGCGCAAGCTGGCCGAACGCCCGCAATGGACCGGCCAGGCGATCCTCATCCAGCACCGTTACCTGCCCGACAGCCCGGGCCAGTGGCTGCTGGGCGAGCCCTGCCAGCAGCGCGAGGTGGTCGAGGATGGCCTGACCTATCTGCTCGACCTGGGTGTGCGGCAGAACAACGGCCTGTTCCTCGACATGCGCTACGGCCGGCGCTGGGTACGCGAGCAGTCTGCGGGCAAGCGGGTATTGAACCTGTTCGCCTACACCTGCGGCTTCTCGGTGGCGGCGATTGCTGGCGGTGCCGAGCAGGTGGTGAACCTGGACATGGCCAAGTCGGCGCTGTCGCGCGGGCGCGATAATCATCGCCTGAACGGGCACGATGCGTCGCGGGTCGCCTACCTGGGGCATGAACTGTTCAAGTCGTGGGGCAAGGTGCGCAAGTACGGGCCTTATGACCTGATCATCATCGACCCGCCGACCTTCCAGCGCGGCAGCTTTGTGCTGACCCAGGATTACGCCAAGATCCTGCGGCGCTTGCCGGAATTGCTCAATGAAGGTGGGACGGTGCTGGCCTGCGTCAACGACCCAGGGATCGGGCCAGAGTTTCTGATTGAAGGGATGGCCGAGCAGGCGCCTGCGTTGGCGTTTGTCGAGCGGCTGGAGAATCCGCCGGAGTTTCCTGATGTGGACCCGGCGGGAGGGCTGAAGGCCCTGGTATTCCGCCAGCTGTGATGTTGCCTGTGCCGGCCTCTCGCGGCTGTAGGAGCGGATTCATCCGCGAGAGGCCAGCCCTGGCTACCTCAATTACTGATTGGTGTAGATCTGGTCGAACACGCCACCGTCGTTGAAGTGGGTCTTCTGCACCGTGCGCCAGTCACCGAAGGTCTTCTCCACCGACAGGAAGTCGACTTTCGGGAAGCGGTCGGTGTACTTGGCCAGCACCGTCGCATCCCGCGGACGCAGGTAGTTTTGTGCGGCGATTTCCTGGGCCGCCGGCGACCACAGGTACTTCAGGTATTCTTCGGCCACGGCCTGGGTGCCTTTCTTCGCCACCACCTTGTCGACCACGCTCACCGGTGGTTCGGCCTCGGCCGACACACTCGGGTAGACCACTTCAAACTGATCGCGGCCGAACTCGCGGGCGATCATCTCGGCTTCGTTCTCGAAGGTGACCAGCACGTCGCCGATCTGGTTGGTCATGAAGGTGGTGGTGGCGGCACGGCCACCGGTGTCGAGCACCGGCGCCTGCTTGAACAGCTTGCCGACGAATTCGCGGGCCTTGGTTTCATCGCCACCTTGCTTGAGCACATAGCCCCACGCCGATAGGTAGGTGTAGCGGCCGTTACCCGAGGTCTTGGGGTTGGGCACGATCACCTGCACGCCGTCCTTGAGCAGGTCAGGCCAGTCCTTCAGGGCCTTGGGGTTGCCCTTGCGCACGATGAACACGGTGGCCGAGGTGAACGGCGCGCTGTTGTTCGGCAGGCGGGTCACCCAGTTGTCCGGCACCAGCTTGCCGTTGTCGGCCAGGGCATTGATGTCGGTGGCCATGTTCATGGTGATGACATCGGCCGGCAGGCCATCGATCACCGCACGCGCCTGCTTGCTCGAGCCGCCGAAGGACATCTGCACGTTGACTTTCTCGTTGTGCTCGGCTTCCCAGTGCTTCTGGAACGCCGGGTTGTAGTCCTTGTAGAAATCGCGCATCACGTCATAGGAAACGTTCAGCAGGGTCGGGGCAGCCTGGGCCAGGTTGCCCAGGGCCAGGCCGGCGGCGAGCAGCGAGGCGGTGAAGAGTTTTTTCACGTTGCGTCCTTGTTATGGTTCAAATGTTTGGCCATGTGCCAGCGACTATAACGTTTGGCTATTGGCCGATTAAAGACCGAATGGCACTTTGCTTATTCGGTTTTGGCAAACAGCGCATTGCCGCAGCGCGAGCAGAATGCGGCGCCATGCTCATGAGTCTTCTTGTGGCAGGTCGGGCAGTCATGTTGCAGCTGCTCGCCGCGCATTGCATTGGCCAGTTCGGCGGTGAAGATCCCGGTCGGCACGGCGATGATCGAATAACCCGTGATCATCACCAGCGACGACAGCACCTGCCCCAGCGGCGTCTTTGGCACGATGTCGCCGAAGCCTACCGTGGTCAGCGTGACAATCGCCCAGTAGATGCCTTTGGGGATGCTGGTAAAGCCATGCTCCGGCCCTTCGATCACATACATCAGGGTGCCGAACACGGTGACCAGGGTCGACACGCTGACCAGGAACACGATGATCTTCTGCTTGCTGCCGCGCAGTGCGTCCAGCAGGTAATGCGCTTGCTTGAGGTAGGGGCTGAGCTTGAGCACGCGGAAGATCCGCAGCATCCGGATCACCCGGATCATCAGCAGGTACTGGGCGTCGCTGTAGTACAGGGCGATGATCCCCGGCACGATCGCCAGCAGGTCGACCAGGCCGTAGAAGCTGAAGGCATAGCGCAACGGCCTGGGCGAGCAGTACAGGCGGGTGAGGTACTCGGCCAAAAAGATCGCGGTGAAGCCCCACTCGATGGCGGCCAGCAGGCCCGCGTAGCCCTGGTGCACATCGTCGATGCTGTCGAGGATCACCGTGACCAGGCTGGCCAGGATGATCAGCAGGAGGATCTTGTCGAAGCGTCTTCCAGCCACGGTGTCGGTCTGGAAGACGATGACGTAGAGCCGCTCGCGCAGGCTCGCAAGGTTGTTCATTGGCTCGTTCCACAGTTGCGATGGGCAGAGCCTAGGGGCTGCGTTTCAGCTGTGCAAGCGGCTGGCGTCGCGTTGCCGGGGCTGGGCGAGGTGGCTGCCCAGATGCATCAGCCAGCAAGCGGCGACGAAGGGCGCAGTCAGCCCGGCGACAGGCAATAGCTTGAACAACGGTTGCAACAGCAAAGCCAGGGCAATGGCCAGCAACGTCACCCAAGGTTTTTCACCCTGGCGACTGAACGCCAATGCCGCCAGTGCCGCATTGAAACCGTACAGCCCCAGCCATGCTGCTTGCGCCTGGTCGGCGAGCAGTGCCACACCGCCGCCAATGGCCGAACCGAGCACGGCCCACATCGCCGCATAGGGGTTGGCAATGAACATCCCGATGATGATCAGCAACCCGGCCAGCGGCTGGTCGAGCAGGAAGATCTGCCCTACGCCACGCGCCAGGGCATACGCAGGTTCTGCCTCGACGAAACCGCTGGGCGCCGGGCTTGCGAACAGCAGGGCAACCCAGCCAAGCAGCACGAACGGCGCGGTATAGGCAACCAGCAGCTTGCCGCCGCGCTTGCGCCATTGGTGGGTGATGATGCTCGACAGGCCGCCGGCTGCGATGATCAGCGGCGGGAGAATGGCCGACCAGGGCAGCACGGCGCTGATCAGGATGCCGATCAGCACGCCGTTGTAGCAGTACAGCCCGGCTTGGCGGTCGGCGCGGTCGTAGCCGCGGCGTTGGGCGGTGAGCAGGCCGGCGAGGGCGCCGAGCAGGGCGCCGCCGACCAGGTTGGGCGCGGTCAGCAGGATGGCCAGCAGGCAGCACAGGCCGCACAGGGGGTTGCGCAGCAGCAGCACCTGGCTGAAGCCGTTGAGCAGCGCCGTGGCCCAGTCGGGGCACGGGTTGACGAAATTCTTGGTGTACATGGGCAGTCAGCAAGGTTGATGGGGGAGCGGTGGGCCTCTTTGGGCCTCGGTTTTCCGCCGGTCGGAACGGGGGCGCAAAGCGCCCCCGGCGTCTCAGGCCAAGGTCTCGATGCGCAAGGTGTTAGTCGAACCCGGCTTGCCGAAAGGCACGCCAGCAGTCACCAGCAGCGTGTCGCCACGGCTGGCCATGCCTTGCGCCTGGGCGATTTCCAGCGCGGTGGATACCACCTCGTCGACCTGGCGCAGGCGGTCGTTGACCACCGAGTGCACCCCCCAGGCCACGCTCAGGCGGCGTGCGGTGGCCAGGTTCGGCGTCAGGTTGAGGATCGGCGCCCGTGGCCGTTCGCGCGCGGCACGCAGGGTCGAGGCCCCCGACTCGCTGTAGTTGACCAGCACCGCCACCGGCAGGATGCCGCTGATACGGCGGATCGCGCAGCTGATGGCGTCCGACACGGTGGCCTCGGCCTTCGGCCGGCCAACGTCCAGTTGGGCCTGGTAGTCCGGGCCGTTCTCCACCTGGCGGATGATCTTGCTCATCATCTGCACGGCTTCCAGCGGGTAGTCGCCGGAGGCGGTTTCAGCCGACAGCATCACCGCGTCGGCGCCTTCGGCCACGGCGTTGGCCACGTCGGTGACTTCCGCTCGGGTCGGCGCTGGCGAGAAACGCATGGATTCGAGCATCTGGGTCGCCACCACCACCGGTTTGCCCAGCTGGCGGCAGGTGCCGATGATGCGCTTCTGGATCTGCGGCACGCTTTCGGCCGGCACTTCCACGCCCAGGTCGCCACGGGCCACCATGATCGCATCTGCCAGTTCCGCGATGGCTTGCAGTTGTTCGACTGCCGAAGGCTTTTCGATCTTGGCCATCAGGTAGGCGCGGTCGCCGATCAGCTGGCGCGCTTCGACAATGTCTTCTGGGCGCTGCACGAACGACAAGGCCACCCAATCCACACCCAGCTCCAGGCCGAAGGCCAGGTCGCGGCGGTCTTTCTCGGTGAGCGGGGAGAGGTCGAGCACCGCTTGCGGCACGTTGACGCCCTTGCGGTCCGACAGCTCGCCACCGTTCAGCACTTCTGTGTCGATCGCGTCAGTGTGCTTGGCAGTCACCCGCAGGCGCAGCTTGCCGTCGTCGAGCAGCAGGTCCATGCCTGGCTCCAGCGCAGCGATGATTTCCGGGTGTGGCAGGTTGACCCGGCGGCTGTCGCCCGGGGTCTTGTCCAGGTCCAGGCGCAGGGCCTGGCCGCGTTGCAGCTGGACCTTGCCTTCAGCGAAGCGGCCGACGCGCAGCTTCGGCCCTTGCAGGTCCATGAGGATGCCCAGCGGGTAGTTCAGCTGCTGCTCGACTTCGCGGATCCATTGGTAGCGCAGGGCGTGGTCGGCGTGCTCGCCGTGGCTGAAGTTGAGGCGGAAGATGTTCACCCCGGCTTCGACCAACTGGCGGATGTCGTCGATGCCTTTGATCGCAGGGCCGAGGGTGGCGAGGATCTTTACTTTTTTATCAGGCGTCATGATTGGGCAGTCTCAAGGATCAGGATGGCGCGGAAGTCGTTGACATTGGTGCGGGTCGGCTCGGTGACGATCAGGGCATCGAGCGCGGCGAAGTAGCCATAGCCGTTGTTGTTGTCCAGCTCATCGCTCGCCGACAGGCCCAGGGCTTCGGCGCGGGCATAACTGCTCGGGTTCATGAAGGCGCCAGCGTTCTCTTCCGAGCCGTCGATGCCGTCGGTGTCACCGGCCAGGGCATACACGCCCGGCAGGCCTTTGAGGCTTTCGGTGAGGCTGAGCAGGAACTCGGCGTTGCGCCCGCCACGGCCATTGCCGCGCACGGTGACGGTGGTTTCACCGCCGGAGAGGATCACGCAAGGCGCCTTCAGTGGCTGGCCGTGCAGCACGATCTGCCGGGCAATGCCGGCGTGTACCTTGGCCACTTCGCGCGATTCACCTTCCAGGTCACCGAGGATCAGCGGGCTGAAACCGGCCTGGCGGGCTTTGACCGCGGCGGCTTCGAGCGACTGCTGCGGTTTGGCGATCAGTTGGAAGTGGCTGCGGGCCAAGGCCGGGTCATCGGCCTTGACGGTTTCCGAAGCAGGGTTGTTGAGCCAGTCGATGACGGCTTTCGGCGCTTCGATGTTGTAGCGCTTGAGGATTGCCAGGGCATCGGCCGAGGTGCTCGGGTCGGCCACGGTCGGGCCGGAAGCGATGACGGTGGCCAGGTCGCCAGGCACGTCGGAAATGGCATAGGTGTAGACGGTGGCTGGCCAGCAGGCCTTGGCCAGGCGGCCGCCCTTGATCGCCGAGAGGTGCTTACGTACGCAGTTCATCTCGCCGATGGTGGCGCCGGATTTGAGCAGCGCCTTGTTGATCTGTTGCTTGTCAGCCAGGGTCAGGCCTTCTGCTGGCAGTGCCAGCAGGGCGGAACCACCACCCGACAGCAGGAAGATGACGCGGTCTTCTTCATTGAGGTTGCTGACCAGTTCCAGCACACGCTTGGCCACGGCCAGGCCGGCGGCGTCGGGGACCGGGTGAGCGGCTTCGACCACCTCGATCTTCTGGCAGTTGGCGCCGTGACCGTAACGGGTCACGACCAGCCCGGAGACTTCGCCCTGCCAGCTTTTTTCAACCACTTCGGCCATGGCGGCTGCGGCTTTGCCGGCGCCGATGACGATGACCCGGCCGCTACGGTCGGCGGGCAGGTAGGGTTCGAGCACTTGGCGTGGGTGGGCGGCGGCGATGGCTGTGTCGAACAGGTCGCGGAGAAGTTTTTGCGGATCGACCGACATGGCAGGCTCCCATTTATTGTTGTTCTGCAGAATCAAAAACGCCCCTGGAACTGCCTCCGTGCAGGCCGAACCAGGGGCGGGTGTTGCTCGGGGTCACGCTCGAGCCTGTGGTCGCAGGCTCAAGGGTGTGGACGTCTTACTTGTCGTCGCGGATCGAGAAGTTGGCCATGTGCTCCAGGCCTTTGATCAGCGCCGAGTGGTCCCAGTTGCCGCCGCCCAGGGCCTGGCAGGTGTTGAACACTTGCTGGGCATTGGAAGTGTTGGGCAGGTTGATGCCCAGTTCCTTGGCGCCTTGCAGGGCCAGGTTGAGGTCCTTCTGGTGCAGGTTGATGCGGAAGCCTGGGTCGAAGGTGCCTTTGATCATGCGCTCGGCGTGCACTTCGAGGATCTTCGACGACGCGAAGCCGCCCATCAGCGCTTCACGTACCTTGGCTGGGTCGGCGCCGTTCTTGGCGGCGAACAGCAGGGCTTCGGCAACGGCCTGGATGTTCAGGGCGACGATGATCTGGTTGGCGACCTTGGCGGTCTGGCCATCACCGTTGCCACCGACGCGGGTGATGTTCTTGCCCATGGCTTCGAACAGCGGCAGGGTGCGTTCGAAGGCTTTCGGGCAGCCACCGACCATGATGCTCAGGGTCGCGGCCTTGGCACCGACTTCACCGCCAGACACCGGGGCGTCCAGGTAGGCAGCGCCAGTGGCCTTGATCTTCTCGGCGAAGGCTTTGGTGGCGGTAGGGGAGATCGAGCTCATGTCGATCACTACCTTGTTCGGGCCCACGCCTTCGGCGACGCCGTTTTCACCGAACAGGACGCTTTCGACCTGTGGGGTGTCCGGCACCATGACAATGATGAACTCGGCTTCCTGGGCCACTTCCTTCGGGTTGGCCAGGGCCACTGCGCCAGCGGCGATCAGGTCGGCCGGTGCAGCGTCGTGGTGGGTGGAAACGAAGATGCTGTGACCTGCTTTTTGCAGGTTCTGCGCCATGGGCTTGCCCATGATGCCAGTGCCGAGGAAACCGATTTTAGCCATGAGAAATTACCTCTTTTATAGTTGTTCGCGGTCCCGATGGGAGCAGTGATTCAGATCGCGTTGTGCGTTTTCAGCCAGCCCAGGCCCGCTTCGGTGGTGGTCAGCGGCTTGTATTCCGCGCCCACCCAGCCCTGGTAGCCGATGCGGTCCAGGTGCTCGAACAGGAAGCGGTAGTTGATCTCGCCGGTGCCTGGTTCGTGGCGGCCTGGGTTGTCGGCCAGCTGGATGTGGTTGATCAGGTTCAGGTTGGCTTCCATGGTGCGAGCCAGGTCACCTTCCATGATCTGCATGTGGTAGATGTCGTACTGCAGGAACAGGTTGTCGCTGCCGACTTCGGCCTGGATTTCCAACGCCTGTTGGGTGGTGTTCAGGTAGAAGCCTGGGATGTCGCGAGTGTTGATCATTTCCATGACCAGGCGGATCCCGGCGGCTTTCAGCTTGTCGGCGGCATACTTGAGGTTGTCGACGAAGGTCTTGCGCACGTCGGCGCACTGCAGGCCTTGTGGGCGAATACCCGCCAGGGCGTTGACCTGGGTGTTGCCCAGCACCTTGGCGTATTCGATGGCCTTGTCCACGCCAGCGCGGAACTCTTCGACGCGGTCGGGGTGGCAGGTGATACCGCGCTCACCTTTGGCCCAGTCGCCCGCCGGCAGGTTGAACAGCACCTGGGTCAGGCCGTTGGCATCCAGCTGCTGCTTGATTTCGGCTGCGCTGAAGTCGTACGGGAAGAGGTATTCGACGCCGCTGAAACCAGCGTCGGCGGCAGCCTTGAAGCGGGCCAGGAAGTCCTGTTCGGTGAACAGCATGGACAGGTTGGCAGCGAAGCGAGGCATGGGTTGTCTCCTTGCGATGAAGGCCCCCAGTAAAGCCTGGGGGCGTCAGGCGATCAGTCCAGCAGCGAGATGGCGGTTGGCGCGTCGTTGCCGACCAGAGCCAGGTCTTCGAACTCGTTGACCGCGTTGATCTCGGTGCCCATGGAAATGTTGGTCACACGCTCGAGGATCACTTCGACCACGACCGGCACGCGGAACTCTTCGGCCATCTTCTGTGCCTTGAGCAGGGCAGGGGCGATCTCGGCCGGCTCGAATACACGGATGGCCTTGCAGCCCAGGCCTTCGACCACGGCGACGTGGTCGACACCGTAGGTGGCAGCGTCGGTCGAGTTGATGTTCTCGAACGCCAGTTGTACACAGTAATCCATGTCGAAGCCACGCTGTGCCTGACGGATCAGGCCCAGGTAAGCGTTGTTCACCAGCACGTGGACGTACGGCAGGTTGAACTGCGCGCCCACCGCCAGCTCTTCGATCATGAACTGGAAGTCGTAGTCACCCGACAGCGCAACGACCTTGCGCTTCGGATCGGCTTTGACCACGCCCAGCGCGGCAGGAATGGTCCAGCCCAGCGGGCCGGCCTGGCCGCAGTTGATCCAGTGGCGTGGCTTGTACACGTGCAGGAACTGCGCGCCAGCGATCTGCGACAGGCCGATGGTGCTGACGTAGCAGGTGTCCTTGCCGAACACCTGGTTCATTTCTTCGTACACGCGCTGCGGCTTGACCGGCACGTTGTCGAAGTGGGTCTTGCGCTGCAGGCTCGCCTTGCGCTGCTGGCAGTCTTCCAGCCAGGCCTTGCGGCACTTCAGCTTGCCGGCGGCTTTCCACTCGCGGGCCACTTCGAGGAACACGTCCAGTGCCTTGCCAGCATCGGAAACGATACCCAGATCCGGGGTGAACACGCGGCCGATCTGGGTCGGTTCGATGTCCACGTGCACGAACTTGCGGCCTTCGGTGTAGACGTCCACGGAACCGGTGTGGCGGTTGGCCCAACGGTTACCGATACCGAACACCAGGTCGGATTTCAGCAGGGTGGCGTTGCCGTAGCGGTGCGAAGTCTGCAGGCCGACCATACCGACCATCTGGGCGTGGTCGTCCGGGATGGTGCCCCAGCCCATCAGGGTCGGGATTACCGGTACGCCGGTCAGTTCGGCGAACTCGACCAGCTTGTCGCTGGCGTCGGCGTTGATGATGCCGCCACCGGCTACCAGCAGTGGGCGCTCGGCGTCATTGAGCAGGGCCAGGGCTTTTTCGGCCTGTACGCGGGTAGCGGACGGCTTGTTGATTGCCAGTGGCTCGTAGGCGTCGATGTCGAATTCGATTTCGGCCATCTGCACGTCGAACGGCAGGTCGATCAGCACAGGGCCTGGGCGGCCGGTGCGCATTTCATAGAAGGCCTTCTGGAAGGCGTAAGGCACCTGGCCTGGTTCCAGAACGGTGGTGGCCCACTTGGTGACTGGCTTGACGATGCTGGTGATATCGACAGCCTGGAAGTCTTCCTTGTGCAGGCGGGCACGGGGTGCCTGGCCGGTGATGCAGAGGATCGGGATGGAGTCGGCCGAGGCGCTGTACAGGCCGGTGACCATGTCGGTGCCGGCTGGGCCGGAGGTACCGATGCACACGCCGATGTTGCCTGGGTTGGCGCGGGTGTAGCCCTCGGCCATGTGCGAGGCGCCTTCGACGTGACGAGCGAGGACGTGATCGATGCCACCGACTTTCTTCAGGGCCGAGTACAGCGGGTTGATGGCAGCCCCCGGGATGCCGAACGCGGTATCTACACCTTCACGGCGCATGACCAGAACGGCTGCATCGATTGCTCTCATTTTGCTCATGGTTTGTGCCTCATTGATTTTGTAATTGTATACAACTTGCTTTGTGCCAGAGTGTATTCACGGCTGGCCGCTCAGGTCAACGGGTTTTCGTCGGACAAGACCGCTTTCGTTCGAGCGCCCGTGAAAACGGCGGTTTGCGGTCTCGCATACGATCGTTTCAATTTATTGTATACAAAAATAGATTCAGTTGTGTTCTATTGGCTTATCGGTTTTTCACCTGCCCTCAGGGCTTCTCACAACAAGAAGAGGACCTTTCCATGAACGCTTTGAACCTGAAAGTCGCTGTCAGCCTGGTGAACGCCGCGCTGGCGGCGGGCCGCAAGATCAATGCAGCGCCGCTGACCGTGGCCGTGCTTGATGCCGGCGGGCACCTGCTGGCCTTGCAGCGCGAGGACGGCGCCAGCCTGATTCGCCCGCAAGTGGCCACCGGCAAGGCCTGGGGTGCGATTGCCCTGGGCAAGGGCTCGCGTCTGCTGGCGCTGGATGCACAGCAACGGCCGGCGTTTTTCGCGGCGTTGAACGGTTTGGGTGAGCAGCCGGTGGTGCCTGCGCCGGGCGGCGTGCTGATTCGTAATCAGGACGGCAAGGTGCTGGGAGCGGTGGGGATCAGCGGCGATACGTCGGATATCGACGAGCAATGCGCGATCAGTGCGATCGAAGAGGCGGGGTTGAAGGCGGATGCGGGTGTAGCGGCTTAATTCTTTGCTGTCTGATCTGGCGTGATCGCGGATAAATCCGCTCCTACAAGGATTACCACAGGCCTGTAGGAGCGGATTTTTCCGCGATGAATCCAGCGCCGATTGTCAGGCCACTTCAGGCTCACAGCCCTTGAGCACCATGCGTATGATGGTGTCGGCCGCAGCATCGTAATCGCTGTCGGCCAGCTTGGCCTTGCCGGTCACCGCCGAAATCTGCCAGTCGAAATCGGCATAGGTCTGGGTCGCGGCCCAGATGCTGAACATCAGGTGATGAGCATCGACATGGGCGATCTGCCCGCGGTCGATCCAACGCTGGATGCACTCGATGTTGTGCCGGGCCTGCTCATTCAACTGCTCCACCTGGTTCGGCGACAGGTGCGGTGCGCCATGCATGATTTCGCTGGCGAACACCTTCGAGGCATGGGGCAGGTCACGCGAGATGCGGATCTTCGAGCGGATGTACGCACTCAACACTTCTTTCGGATCACCGTCGGCATTGAACGGCGTCGATGCCTGCATGATCGGCGCGATGATGCTCTCCAGGACCTCGCGATAGAGGTTGTCCTTGGATTTGAAGTAGTAATACACGTTCGGCTTGGGCAGGCCGGCCTTGGCAGCGATGTCGCTGGTCTTGGTGGCGGCGAAGCCCTTGTCGGCAAACTCTTCACTGGCTGCGCGCAGGATCAGCTCCTTGTTGCGCTCGCGAATAGTGCTCATGGTCAGGGATCTTCCTCGATAATGGCCACCTCTAAGAGGGATCGGGCATGGTAGCACCGCGCCCGACGGACGCTCAAGGCAGCGGCTTTGGGCTAGAATCCGGCACATTGTCTAATTTGGATACAAGCAAACATGGCAGGAAGCAGTCTATTGGTACTGATCGACGACATCGCCACGGTGCTCGACGATGTTTCGGTGATGACCAAGGTCGCGGCAAAGAAGACCGCAGGCGTGTTGGGTGACGACCTGGCGCTCAATGCCCAGCAGGTCACCGGCGTGCGCGCTGAGCGCGAGATTCCGGTGGTGTGGGCGGTGGCCAAGGGCTCGCTGGTGAACAAGGCGATCCTGGTGCCGGCGGCGCTGTTGATCAGCGCGTTCATCCCCTGGGCAGTGACGCCGCTGCTGATGCTGGGTGGCGCCTACCTGTGCTTTGAAGGCTTCGAGAAGCTGGCGCACAAGTTTCTGCACAGCAAGGAAGAGGACGAAGTGCAGCACGAGGCGCGCAAGGAGGCCGTGGCCGATGCCACTGTCGACCTGGTGGCGTTCGAGAAAGCCAAGATCAAGGGTGCAGTGCGTACCGACTTCATCCTCTCCGCCGAAATCATCGCCATTACCTTGGGCATCGTCGCCGACTCGCCGCTGACGCAGCAGATCATCGTGCTGTCGGGCATCGCGGTGGTCATGACCATCGGTGTGTACGGGCTGGTGGGCGGTATCGTCAAGCTTGACGACCTGGGGCTGTGGATGACCCAGAAGTCGTCGCAGCTGGCCCGTTCGATCGGCAACGGCATCCTGCGGGCCGCACCCTACATGATGAAGAGCCTCTCAGTGATCGGCACCGCGGCGATGTTCCTGGTCGGTGGCGGGATTCTGGTACACGGGGTGGCGCCCCTGCATCACGCGGTCGAGGCGTTCAGCGAGGGGCGCGGAGGGGCACTGACCAGCGGCCTGCTCAATGGCCTGGCCGGTGTGCTGGCCGGGGCCGTGGTGCTGGCGGTGGTGGCTGCTGCGGGGAAACTGTGGCGGGCGCTGCGGCCCGCCACATGAGGGCTCACTTGCCGGTTGCGATGCCTTGCTCCTCGGGCTTCCAGGCCAGCAGGCCCTGGCTGAAGCCGTGGGCGGCACTCTGGTAGTAGGCGATTGCCCGGCGGATCAGCGGGTTGTCGCTGGTGACTGTGGTTTCCCGGCTTTTGCCCAAGGCGTCTTCATGCACACGCATGCCGCCACGTGGGCTGAGAATGGCCAGGTTGTTGCCGTCGAACAGCCCCAGGTGCTGGTAGTTGCCGATCAGCACGCGTGGCGGCAGGTCGTCTTCCTTGAGCAGGTCGCGGCCGAAGAAGGTCGAGGTGTAGTCGAAGTTGAGCAAGCCCAGCAGGGTAGGTGCCAGGTCGATCTGGCTGGCCAGCTTGCTGTCTTCGCGGGGCTCGACCATTTTCGGTGCGTAGATCCACAGCGGGATCTGGTAGTTGTTCACCGGCAGGTCCTCGACCCCGGCGCTACCGGCCGTGTGGTCGGCGACAAAGACGAACAGGGTGTTGTCGAACCACGGCTTGCCCTTGGCTTCCTTGAGGAACTGGGCGATGGCATGGTCGGTGTACTTCACCGCGCCTTCGCGGCCGTCGCCTGACGGGATGTCGATGCGGCCGTCCGGGTAGGTGTAGGGACGGTGGTTCGAGGTGGTCATCAGTTGCAGGAAGAACGGCTTTTGCTGGGCGAAATCGGCATCGGCCAGCTTGAGGGTCTGCCGGTACAGGTCCTCGTCAGCCATGCCCCAGGCGTTCTTGAAGCTGATTTCGCTTTCATCGACGCTGCTCTGGTCGACAATGCGGTAGCCGTTGCCGCTGAAGAAGGCATTCATGTTGTCGAAGTAGCCGCGCCCGCCGTAGACGAAGACGGCGTCGTAGCCTTTGGCGGTCAGTTGCTGGCCAAGGCTGGCGTAGCCGCTTTCGCGGCCGATGCGCTTGACGATCGAGCGGCCCGGGGTGGGCGGGATCGACAGGGTGATGGCTTCCAGGCCGCGGTCGGTACGGGTGCCGGTGGCGTAGAAGTTGTTGAAGTACAGGCTCTCGCGGCGCAGGGCGTCGAGGTTCGGCGTGAGGTTGCGCGCATCGCCGTTGCTGCCCATGTACTTGGCGCTGAAGCTTTCGATGGTCACCAGGATGATGTTCGGGGTGCGCTGCTCGCCGTTGGCACTGATGTGGCGGCGGATGTCCTGAGGCTCCTGGCCCTGGAAGCTGGCATTGGGTTCGGCCAGTTCCTGGTGCATCTGCGCGCCGACTTCACCGGCGCCGAGGCTGGCGTAGAACTGGGTGTAGTCCAGTTCGTTGTTACGGAAGGCGGCGAAGAACTGGTAAGGGCCGTTGCTGGCCAGTTCGCGCTGGTAGGCGTTGCCGCCCTGGCCGCGTGGGAACTGCTGGTCGATGACCACGATGTTCAGGCCGACCAGCACGGCCAGCACGCCCAGCCCGGAGAAGCGCTGGCGTGAGGTGGCGGCGGGGCCGGCGAGGGCCTGGGCCAGCGGTTTGCGCAACAGCAGAGCGAGCAGGGCTGCGGCCACCGCGATGCCGCTGAGCAGTGCCGGCAGTGGGTAGGACTCGCGGATGTTGTCCAGCACTTCCTTGGAATACACCAGGTAGTCGACAGCGATAAAGTTGAAGCGTACGCCGAATTCATCCCAGAACAGCCACTCGGCCACGGCGACGAACAGCATCACGAACAGGCTGACCACCAGCAAACCGCCGAGCAGCCAGCGGTTGGCAGGCGAGCGCCACAGCCTGTTCGGGCACAGCGCCAGGTACACACCCAGCGGCAGGGCCGTGTAGATGAGGAAGCTCAGGTCGTAGATGGCCCCGTCGAAGAAGATCGAGAAATAATTGCCGCTGACCTCATCCAGATGAGTCACCAGCAATAGGATTCGTGTCAGCAGGAATATGCCGAACCAGGTTGAGCAAAGCAGCAGCAGATAGCGCCATGGCGCGGCGAGGGAAGTACGCATCAAGTTGGCCTGTTTTCTTTCTTGGTTGTGCGAGGGCAACGAGTCTAGTCGAAAATTTGCAAAAATATTGTCAAAAAATCGCCGTACAGGCGAAGGCGATGGCTTTATAGTCGTAACTAGCTTTTTCAGACTTGATCGGGAGGAAAAACCCACATGTTCGGTGTGCTGACTTACGACGCCTATCACTTGGCGCTCTACCTGCTCACGGCACTGGCGTGGGGGGCTTTGGGCTTTGGCTTCCTGCTGCGCGGCGCCGACACTCAGGCCCTTTACAAGTGCTGTGCGATGTTCGGCCTGGCATTGGCGATCAATTCGGTCATGCTGGTGCTGGATATCTTCCGGGTGCTCCCGCACTACGAAGTAGAGTGGGTATTGCTGGTGTTTGGCATGTTACTGCCAGCGGTCATGTTTTTGACTTACAAGGCAATATTTTTTGCAAGTAAGATAAGTCTTAAAAAGCTTTAAGCGTAAACTTACAAGGTGGTTGAATGACGGCGCCGTCAAATAACGGCGCTGTCACGACTCAGCCGATCAGAAGTGTACTTTCACCAAGAGACTCATGGTGTTCTGGTCGGTGGTGAAGCCATCGCTGTCCTTGATGCCGTACTTGTCCTTCCAGTAGTCGTACTCGACACCCACATACAGCTGCTTCTCGCCCAGGTGCAGGGCTTTGCCCAGGTCGTACTTGATCTGCGGGTTGAAGTGCAGGTTGGCGTGGTAGGTGCCGTGACGATTCTCGTCATTGTCGACGACCCAGTCCATGAAGCCATCGATCAGCACATCCGAGTCACCGACCGGAATGGTGTAGGACCAGACCGGGGTGATCTGCCAGACATTGTTGCCCGCGCGGCTGCCTTCAGGCATGCGGTTGTAGAAGTTCAGCTGGAAGTAGTCGAAGCCCGGAATGTTCAGGTCGAAGCCTGGGCCGATCAGGTACGACTCGACGTCACCCTCGCCAAACTCGTAGGTCGCGGCCAGCAGCACGTCCTTGACCGGGCCGAACTCGAGCTTCTGGTCGAAGATCTTGCCGAACGACAGGCGCGGGCTGAATTCGCCGTAGTAGCTGTTGGGGCCGTTATTGGCGTCCTTCTTGCCCAGGTAGAAGATCTTGTCGACGAAGAAGAAGTTGTCGCCGTACTTCCAGCCATCGGCGTGCTCGAAGGTGAAGGTTTGCTGAGTATCGGGGTTGACCTTGAAGTTCTTGCCCCACAGGTAGGTCAGGCTGTTGTTCTGCCACTGCAGCAGGTCGCCAGCGAAGGTGGTGCCGCAGGCCAGCAGGCCGCCCGCGAGAATCAGGCTGTTGATGGTACGCATTGCGAGTGTCGCTCCCTTGATTGATCTGTTGTCAGCGCTCGTTATCGGCGCTTTTTTGTCTTTTGAGTCAGCTTTTTTCGATTGGCCACACTTGTTTGGCAAGAGCTGCGCCAACTTTCGGGGTTAGCTGCTACCTTCCTGCTCGACTCGTTCTGAACGGATGAAAATGGGTGTTTCAGGCTGGCAACACGTTGGCCAACCGCCCGAATTCATTGACTGAGCGGTCAGTAAACGCAGGCAGAATCCATCCTGCCCTGATCGAGGGGGCGCGCAGATTACTGGCTTGCGCGCCGCGCCTCAAGTGCTCCGTCCTGGAGCACGGTGATTCAAACCTGTGCGTTTGGTCAGATTTTCAGAAGTGCACTTTGATCAGGGCACTGGCGACACTCTGATTGCTGTCCAGGTTGCCGCGGCTGTCGATGCCGTACTTGTCTTTCCAGTAGCTGTACTCGAAGCCGACGTACAGCTGCTTGGCGCCGATGTTCAGGGCCTTGCCCAGGTCGTACTTGACCTGCGGGTTGAAGTGCAGGTTGGCGTGGTAGGTGCCCCGTTTGTTCTGGTCGTTGTCGGTGACCCAGTCCATGTAGCCGTCGATCAGGATGTCGGACTTGCCCACGGGAATGGTGTACGACCAGCCCGGGGTGATTTGCCAGACATTGTCACCAGGGCGGCTGCCTTCGGTGTTGCGCACATAGAAGTTCAGCGTGAAATAGTTGAAGCCGGGAATGTCGAGGTCGAAGCCGGGGCCGATCAGGTAGGCCTCGTTGTCGCCTTCGCCACGTTCATAGGTCATCGCCAGCAGCAGGTCCTTGATCGGGCCGAAGGCGAGCTTCTGGTCGAAGATCTTGCCGAACGACAGGCGTGGGCTGAATTCACCGTAATAGGTGGTCACGCCTTTGCCGGGGTCGGGCTTGCCGTTGTAGAAGATCTTGTCGACGAACATGAACGTGTCGCCGTACTTCCATTTGTTGGCGTGCTCGAAGGTGACAGTCTGCTGGATGCTCGGGTTGACCTTGAAATCCTTGCCGTACAGGTACGTCAGGCTTTCGCCGTGCCACAGCAGCCAATCGCCTGCATGGGCGGGGAGGGTGGCCAGCAGGCTGCTGCCCAGCAGCAGGGACGAGGTGATGCGCTTCATGTTGTGATTCCCGGACTTATTGTTTTTGTTGGCGGTTTTTTCGGCGCGCAGGCGCCCCGAGCGGCCCATTCCGGCGGGCCGACGGTGAAGCGGTTACGGCGGATAGTGAACAGGGGCGGCACACTGCGCCGCCCCGCTCAGGGCTCAATGTTGGTGGCAGGCGTCGTTATGCACGGCGCGCTCGGCACCACCGAGGATGTTGAACAGCACGTTGAGCACCAGGGCACTGACCGTGGCCATGGCAATCCCGCTGTGGGTGATGGGTTCCATCCACTGCGGCATCTGCGCGAAGAACTCCGGCTTGACCACAGGGATCAGGCCGAAGCCGACGCTTACCGCCACCAGCAACTGGTTGCGACGGTCGCCGATGTCGGCTTCCTGGAGGATCTTGATCCCGGTGGCCGTGACCATGCCGAACATGGCGATGGACGCGCCGCCCAGTACCGCGGGCGGGATCGAGGCAATCAGGAAGGCTGCCTTGGGCAGCAGGCTGAGCATGATCAGCAGTGCGCCTGCGGTTATCGTGACGTAGCGGCAACGCACGCCAGTCATCTGCACCAGGCCGATGTTCTGGGCGAACGAGGAGTGGGTGAAGGTGTTGAAGAAACCGGCGATGAACGACGCGCCGGCATCGCACAACAGGCCGCGACGCAGCATCCCTGGTGTCACTTCACGGTCTGTCACCTTGCCCAGGGCGAGGAACATGCCCGTCGACTCGACGAAGATGATCACCACTACCAGGCACATCGACAGGATCGGCGCCAGGCTGAAGGTCGGCATGCCGAAGTGCAGTGGGGTTACCACTTGCAGCCACGGCGTGTCGCTCAGGCCCGACAGGTCGACCATGCCGATGGAACCGGCGAGGATGTAGCCAAGGCCCATGCCCACCAGCACCGACACGTTGACCCAGAAGCCGCGCATGAAGCGGTTGATCAACAGGATGACGGCCAGCACCAGGCCAGCCACCAGCAGGTAGATCGGCGAGCCGAAGGTCGTGGCGTCCTGGCCACCACCGGCCCAGTTGACGGCGACCGGGAACAGCGACAGGCCAATCGAGGTGATCACCGTGCCGGTGACTAGTGGTGGGAAGAAGCGTACGACCTTGGACATGAACGGCGCGATCAGCATGCCGAAGAACCCGGCAGCGATGGTCGCGCCGAAGATCCCCTGCAGGCCCACGCCTGGCATGCCGGCCATGGCCACCATGCTGCCGACGGCAGCGAAGCTGGCACCCATCATCACCGGCATGCGGATCCCGACCGGGCCGATCCCGAACGACTGGATGATGGTGGCGACACCGGCGACCAGCAGGTCGGCGTTGATCAGGAAAGCGACTTCTTCACGGGACAAACCAGCGGCCTGGCCGATGATCAGAGGGACGGCAATCGCCCCCCCGTACATCAGCAGTACATGTTGCAGGCCAACCAGGAACAGTTGGAACAGGGGCAGAGGCTGTCGCGGCGGCGCAACTGGAATGTACGCCTTGCGTGACTCGGACATGCAGCACCTCGAGTTTTGTTTTTATTCTCGGATCCAAGTGACAAGCTCCAAGCGGCAAGCTTCAAGAAAAAGCTTGGGGTTCCCGCGTTGGAGCCTGACACTCGATGCTTGCTTCCTACTACGTACAGCTTGAGGCTTGCAGCTTGACGCTTGGAGCTCGATCAGTTGACCTGAGCGCCTTTGGCGATCCAGTCACCGACGAGCTTGCGCTCTTCGGCAGTCATCTGGGTGATGTTGCCCAGCGGCATGATCTGGCTGGCAACCGCTTGCGCCTGAATGCGCGCGGCCTGGGCCTGGATCTGCTGCGGGGTGTCGAACATCACGCCGGCAGGTGCTGCGCTGAACAGTGGGCTGGTCGGTTTCGACGAGTGGCACACGCTGCAGCGTTCCTGGATGACTTTGTGGATCTTGTCGAAGTCGCCACCCGCGGCCTGTGCAGTTGCCTGGGCCGGGGCCTCGGCTGGTGCGGCTGGTGCTTCGGCGGCCTTGGCGGCTTCCTCGGCGCGCAGCTCGGCGGCAGTCTTGCCACCGACGGCGGTGGCGGGCAGTGGCTGGTACTCGACCTTCGCTGCGGCCTGCTCAGGGCTGACTGCCATCGGCTTGGGGCCGGTGACATAGGCCAGGCAGATCATCGCCAGGGCACCGACCGGCAAGGTCCAGGCGTACTTGTTGCTGTCGTGGCGGGTGTTGAAGTAGTGGCGGATCAGAACCGCGGCTACTGCAATGCCGGCCAGGATCAGCCAGTTGTACTGGCTACCGTAGGTGCTCGGGAAGTGGTTGCTGATCATGATGAACAGCACCGGCAGGGTGAAGTAGTTGTTGTGACGCGAGCGCAGCAGGCCCTTGGCCGGCAGTACCGGGTCGGGGGTCTGGTTGTTCTCGATCGCCGCCACCAGCTGGCGCTGGGCCGGCATGATGATGCGGAACACGTTACCGACCATGATGGTGCCGATGATCGCGCCGGTGTGCAGGTACGCACCACGGCCGCTGAACACCAGGCTGAAGCCGAAGCAGGCGGCAATGATCAGGACGAACAGCACGGCGCCGAGCAGGGCAGGGTGCTTGCCCAGTGGCGAGTCGCACAGGAAGTCGTAGATGAACCAGCCGGCAACCAGCGAACCGATACCGATGGCCACGCCTTCGGCACCGCTCAGGGTGCTGCCGGGGGCCAGCAGGTAGAGGCTCGGGTTCCAGTAGAACACCACGCACAGCAGGGCGATACCGGACATCCAGGTGAAATAGGCTTCCCATTTGAACCAGTGCAGGTTCTCGGGCATTTTCGGGGGTGCGAGCTTGTATTTCTCCAGGTGGTAGATACCACCGCCGTGAATCGCCCAGAGATCACCCGACAACCCATCGCGCGGGTTGCTTCGGTTCAGGTGGTTCTCCAGCCAGACGAAGTAGAACGATGCACCGATCCAGGCCACGCCGGTGATCATGTGAACCCAGCGAATGCTCAGGTTCAGCCATTCGTGAAGGTGTGCTTCCACAGTATGTACCTCTGCCGATCACCGTGAACGATGACCGACCTTTTCTTATTGGTGGGGATTGAGGATCAGCATCTGTTCCTCGGTGAAGTAATGCTCATCGCAGTTGTTGCCAGAACCACTGCGATCAACCACCAGGAAGTCATCCCGCTTTTCGATCGTCAGCACCGGGTGGTGCCAGACGCCGCGATGGTAATTAACGCCCTGCCTGCCGTTACTACGGAAGGCACGGACCAAACCTGATACAGGTGCATCGCCAACGGGCGCGACCACGATCAGAAAGGGGTTGCCGAGCAGCGGGATGAAAGCCTGGCTGCCCAGCGGATGGCGCTCCAGCATGCGCACGGTCAGCGGCATGTCCTGCGCGTCGGCGCGGAAGATGCTGATGATCGCCTTGTCTTCAGGCTCGGCGGTCTCGACCGTGGCGAGCTTGTGAAAGCGCATGGTCGAGCCGTTGTTGATCATGAAGTGGTCGCTGCCATCGGTTTCGATCACGTCTCCGAATTCGGCGAAGGCTTCTTTGGTCAGGGGCTCGATCGTCAGGGTGCGCATGCGGATTCTCTTCTATTGTTCGTTTTTCAAATAAGGTTCGGCTGTTGCTTACAGCTGCAGCAGGCGGAACAGGGCGATCAGGTTGATCTGCGCCAGGGCTTCCTTGAATTCGGCATCGGCATCGTTGTGGATGCGTTTTTCAAAGGAGGCGAGGATCTGGTGCCGGTTGCTACCTTTTACCGCCATGATGAACGGGAACTGGAACTTGGCCTTGTAGGCGTCGTTCAGTTCGGTGAAACGGGCGAACTCTTCGGCGGTGCACTGGTGGATACCGGCGCCGGCCTGCTCGTTGGTGCTCGATTCGGTCAGCTCACCCTGGATGGCGGCCTTGCCGGCCAGGTCCGGGTGAGCGTTGATCAGCGCCAGTTGGTCGGCGTGGTTGGCGCTGAGCAGGATGTCGCTCATGCGCTGGTGCAGCGCCTCGATCTCGTCCAGTTCGTCCAGCTGGCCCAGGTCGTAGGCTTTTTCGGCGACCCATGGCGAGTGCTCATAGATGTCGGCGAACGCCGCGACGAAGGCGTCACGGGGCAGGGTGGAGGGCTTGAGGGTTTTGAAGGCGGTCATCAGGCGTTCTCTTTCTTGTACGGGTGGGTGGCGTACCAGTGGCGGGCAATGTCCACGCGACGGGCGAACCAGACCTGATCGTGGCTCTTGGCGTAGTCGACGAAACGCTTGAGCGCGGCCAGGCGCGCCGGGCGGCCGACCAGGCGGCAGTGCAGGCCGATGGACAGCATCTTCGGGGCGTCGCTGCCTTCGGCGTACAGCACGTCGAAGGCGTCTTTCAGGTACTGGAAGAACTGCTCGCCACAGTTGAAGCCCTGCACCTGGGTGAAGCGCATGTCGTTGGTGTCGAGGGTGTACGGGATCACCAGGTGTGGCTTGCCGGTCGGGTTGTTCGGTTCCCAGTAGGGCAGGTCGTCGTCGTAGGTGTCGCTGTCATAGAGGAAGCCACCTTCCTCCATCACCAGGCGGCGGGTGTTCGGGCCGGTGCGGCCGGTGTACCAGCCCACCGGGCGTTCGCCGGTGAGTTCGGTGAGGATGCGGATGGCTTCGAGCATGTGCTCGCGCTCCTGGGCCTCGTCCATGTTCTGGTAGTCGATCCAGCGGTAGCCGTGGCTGCAGATCTCGTGGCCGGCTTCGGCCATGGCGCGGATCACATCGGGGTGGCGCTGGGCGGCCATGGCCACGGCGAAGACGGTCAGGGGTACCCCGCTGTCCTTGAACAGCTTGAGCAGGCGCCAGACGCCGGCGCGGCTGCCGTACTCGTACAGCGATTCCATGCTCATGTTGCGCTGGCCCTGCAGCGGCTGGGCAGCGACCATCTCGGAGAGGAAGGCTTCGGACTCTTTGTCACCGTGCAGGATGTTGCGTTCGCCGCCTTCTTCGTAGTTGAGGACGAAAGACAGCGCGATGCGAGCGTTGCCCGGCCATTGCGGGTGAGGAGGGTTGTTGCCGTAACCGATCAGGTCGCGAGGGTAGTCAGCGCTCACTGCAGTCTTCCTTCTTGTGTGTTAGTGCGGGGTGGGCGGGCCGCGTCGGGATGTCGCACCACCGGATGGGCTGATTGTATACAACTTCTGAAATCTTTTGTAAGCCTGTTTTTCCGCATTTCTTCCCTTTTGTCGCATGAGAATCCGTTGCAAGAAACCTGCCTGTTTGGTCAGTTAATGGCGTTAGGCTCTGCACCGCGCCTGTATTTGTGACTGATGGCTGGTTGGCGGGGCTCGTGACGCAAGGGCTTAAAAAATTGTGTACAATCTAGCGCTGAAATGTCTTAATGGCCTCATTCCCGCACATCGCAGGCCCCATGCTGGGGCATTGGCTGTGTATTTTTTGCCCATAGATTGAACAAGAGGCGACAAGCAGATGGGACGTTTGACCACACACGTACTGGATGCCGCGCATGGCTGCCCAGGCAGCTCGATCAAGGTCGAGCTGTACCGCGTCGAAGGCCAGCAACTGGAGCTGGTGAACACTGCCCTGACCAACAGCGATGGCCGCGTCGACGCCCCGCTGCTGCAGGGTGACGATTACCGTACCGGCGTCTACCAGCTGCAGTTCAGTGCTGGCGCCTACTACCGTGCCCGCGGCGTGCAGCTGCCGGACACGGCGTTTTTGGATGTTGTCGTGCTGCGTTTCGGCATCGATGAAAAGCAGGAGCACTACCACGTGCCGCTGCTGATCTCGCCGTACAGCTATTCGACCTACCGCGGAAGCTAGTTGGTCGCTAGAAGAATCTTCGTAGGTCCTTTGGCCCGCTCTCACACTGGCGGGCTTTTTTTCGTCTGCTGTTTTTGTGTGGCCGGTACGGTTGAATGAATAAAGAAAGGGCGCCGAAGCGCCCTTGGTTGGTGCGGTGAGGCTCAGAGGAACACGAACTTGGCAATGAAGATCACGCACAGTACCCACAGGCTGGCGGAGATTTCCTTGTATTTACCGGTACCCGCCTTCAACGCCACATAGCTGATGAAGCCCAAGGCAATACCATCGGCGACCGAGAAGGTCAGCGGCATCATGATCACCGTGACGATCGCCGGAATGCTGTCGGTGGCTTCGTCCCAGTGGATATGCGCCATGCTGCCCATCATCAGCATCGCCACGTAGATCAGCGCGCCGGCAGTGGCATAGGCGGGAATCATCCCGGCCAGCGGGGCGAAGAACATTGCTGCGATGAACAACAGGCCGACTACCACCGCCGTCAGGCCAGTACGACCCCCTGCGGCTACACCGGCAGCACTTTCCACATAGCTGGTCACCGGTGGTACGCCGACCACCGCACCGAACACGCTCGACGCACTGTCGGCCTTCAATGCCCGCGACAGGTTTTCGATGCGCCCGTCCGGTGCCACCAGGTTGGCCCGCTGGGCCACGCCCATCAGGGTGCCGGCGGTGTCGAACATGTGCACGAACAGGAACGCCAGCACCACGCTGATCATGCTGACGTTGAACACGCCGGCCACGTCCATGGCCATCCAGGTCGGTGCCAGGCTCGGCGGCATCGACATCACCCCGCCGAACTTGACCAGCCCCAGGCCCCAGCCGGCCAGGGTGACGCCGATGATGCTGATCAGGATCGCACCAAACACACGCTTGTAGCTGAGGATGGCAATCAGCAGGAAGCACAGCGCCGCCAGCAGCGGCCCTGGTTCATGCAGCGAACCCAGCTTGATCAGGGTGGCCGGGCTGGCAACGATGATGCCGGCAGTCTTCAGGCCGATCAGCCCGAGAAACAATCCGACGCCGGCCCCCATGGCATGGCGCAGGCTCACCGGGATGCTGTTGAGCAGCCACTCGCGCACGCGTGACAGGGTCAGGAACATGAACAGCACACCCGAGACGAATACCGCCCCCAGCGCCGTTTCCCAGTTGTAGCCCATGGTGCCGACCACGGTGTAGGTAAAGAAGGCATTGAGCCCCATGCCCGGCGCCAGGCCCACCGGCCAGTTGGCGTACAGGCCCATCAGCAGGCAGCCCAGCGCGGCAGCGATGCAGGTGGCGACGAAGGCGGCACCATGGTCGATGCCGGCGTCGGCCATGATGTTGGGGTTGACGAAGATGATGTAGGCCATGGTGATGAAGGTGGTCACCCCGGCGATCAGTTCGGTTCTGACAGTGCTGCCGTGTTGCTTGAGTTTGAAAATCCGCTCCAGCCAACTCGTTTCGAGCGGCGGCGCGAGATCCAGCGTAGGGGCTTCCGATTTGCGGCTTTCCACAGCATGTACTCCTCAAGTCTTTCTTGTTGTTGTGGGAGCCAGGGTCCTGAGCTATGCACTTGGTGGCTCCGCGAGGGGAAGGCAGACGTCTGACGCGTTTTGTTGACTTACGGGTCAAGATGTTGCTCGGTGGATTATGCTTTTGTGTACAAAGAATGCAAATAATGTTTTATGTTTTGTGTGCGCAATGCGTCGTACAACGGCTATATAGGTAAAACGCCCCCTGCGGAATCGCCTCAGCCTGTGTACAATGGCGCCATACTTTCTCTTCGTGCCTCGAGAGCCCATGAACGAACAGCTGCAACCTCTGAAAAAACCTGCGCGTACTGGCAAGGCCGGCCGCAGTGGTACCCAGGACGACATCGTCTACGCGCATATCTTCGAGGCGATCCTCGAGCAGCGATTGGCGCCGGGCACCAAGTTGAGCGAGGAAGCGCTGGGCGAGATCTTTGGCGTCAGCCGTACCATTATCCGCCGCGCCCTGTCGCGCCTGGCCCACGAAAGCGTGGTGCTGCTGCGGCCCAATCGCGGTGCGGTAGTGGCCAGCCCGACGGTTGAAGAGGCGCGCCAGGTGTTCTTCTCGCGGCGCATGGTCGAACGTGCCATCACCGAACTGGCAGTCCAGCACGCGACGCTTGAGCAGCTCAACGAACTGCGCCAGATGGTGCGTGAGGAACGCGACAGCTTCTCCCGTGGTGACCGTGGTGCGGGTATCCGCCTTTCCGGCGAGTTTCACCTCAAGTTGGCTGAAGCCGCCGGCAATGCCCCGCTGGTCAGCTTCCAGCGCAGCCTGGTGTCGCAGACTTCGCTGATCATCGCCCAGTACGAGACCGGCACGCGCTCGCACTGCTCGTATGACGAGCACATGCAATTGATCGATGCCATCGAGGCGCGTGATGCCGAGCAGGCGGTGAGCCTGATGATGCACCACATGGACCATATCGACAGCAAACTGAACCTGGACGAGGAGAGCGCCTCGGACGACCTGCACGCCGTGTTCTCGCACCTGCTGAAAAAGCCCAAGGTGTCGGCCAAGGGCTGATCGTTTGCCTGATGTGACCGAAGGGCTGCTTTTGCAGCCCTTCGTCGTTACTGGCCAATAGCCAAACGTCTGCTAAATTCTTGTGAGCAAACCTTCATCAAGCAGTTGGGCTTGCGCATCCATTGCGTTCCACTTCTTGAGGATAGGTCGATGACCATGTCTCTGGGTACACGGATGGGGGCCGAGCTGGTCGGCACCTTCTGGTTGGTTCTTGGTGGTTGTGGCAGTGCCGTACTCGCAGCCAGTTCTCCCGTCGGCATCGGTGTGCTCGGTGTCGCTTTCGCCTTCGGCCTTACCGTGCTGACCATGGCCTTCGCCATCGGCCATATCTCCGGTTGTCATCTCAACCCCGCCGTGTCGTTCGGGCTGGTGGTCGGTGGGCGCTTCCCGGCCAAAGAGCTGCTGCCCTATGTGATCGCCCAGGTGATCGGTGCCATTCTGGCGGCTGGCGTGATCTACCTCATCGCCAGTGGCAAGGCCGGTTTCGAACTGTCCTCGGGCCTGGCGTCCAACGGCTACGCCGAGCATTCGCCCGGCGGCTACACGCTGGGCGCGGGTTTCATCAGTGAAGTGGTGATGACCGCCATGTTCCTGGTGGTGATCATGGGCGCCACCGACGCCCGTGCCCCGGCAGGCTTTGCGCCGATTGCCATTGGCCTGGCCCTGACCCTGATCCACCTGATCTCGATCCCGGTGACCAATACCTCGGTCAACCCCGCGCGCAGCACGGGGCCGGCATTGTTCGTCGGCGGCTGGGCACTGCAGCAGCTGTGGCTGTTCTGGGTGGCGCCGCTGATCGGGGCTGCGATCGGCGGCGCGCTATACCGGGGCCTGGCGAAAGAACCTTAGCGCTGATGCACGCAACGCCCGGCGGCGTAGGTTTCACGCACGGTGCGGTCGTCGCCCAGGGTGGTTAGCACGAACAAGGTTTCTTCAATGCTGCTGGACTGCTGAATGCGGTAGTCCAGCAGTGGCGTGGCCTTGTAGTCGAGTACCACGAAGTCGGCATCGTTGCCTGGGCGCAGGCTGCCGATACGGTCGTCCAGGCGCAAGGCGCGAGCGCCACCGAGGGTGGCCAGGTACAGCGACTTGTACGGGTGCAGGCGTGCGCCTTGCAACTGCATCACCTTGTACGCCTCGTTCAGGGTGTTGAGCAGCGAGAAGCTGGTGCCAGCGCCGACATCGGTACCCAGGCCCACGTTGACCTTGAAGCGCTCAGCCTGGGGCAGGTTGAACAGGCCGCTGCCGAGGAACAGGTTGGAGGTCGGGCAGAACGCCACGGCCGAACCGGTTTCGGCCAGGCGCTGGCATTCGCTGTCGCACAGGTGCACGCCGTGGGCGAACACCGAGCGTTCGCTGAGCAGCTCGAAGTGGTCGTAGACGTCCAGGTAGCCTTTCTGCTCGGGGAACAACTCCTTGACCCAGTCGATTTCCTTGAGGTTCTCGGACAGGTGGGTGTGCATGTACAGGCCTGGGTATTCCTTCAGCAGCTGACCGGCCAGGGTCAGCTGTTCCGGCGTGCTGGTCGGGGCGAAGCGTGGGGTCACGGCGTAGTGCAGGCGGCCCTTGCCGTGCCAGCGCTCGATCAGCTGTTTGCTCTCGGTGTAGCCGGACTCGGCGGTGTCGGTCAGGTAGTCCGGGGCGTTGCGGTCCATCATCACCTTGCCGGCAATCATCCGCAGGTCCAGGCGCTCGGCTTCTTCGAACAGGGCATTGACCGACTGCGGGTGCACGCTGCCGAACACCAGGGCAGTGGTGGTGCCGTTGCGCAGCAGTTCCTGGAGGAAGATCTTCGCCACCTTGTCGGCGTGATCCTTGTCGGCGAACTGTTTTTCGCAAGGGAAGGTGTAGGTATTGAGCCAGTCCAGCAGTTGCTCGCCGTAGGAGCCGATCATGCCGGTCTGCGGGAAGTGGATATGCGTGTCGATGAAACCCGGGGTGATCAGTGCGTCCTGGTAATGCACCACTTCGATGTCGGCCGCCAGGCTCGGCAGCAGCTCGCTGGCAGGGCCGACGGCACTGATGCGGCCATCGTCGATCACCAGCAGGCCGTCCTCGAAATACTCATGGGAAGCGTCCAGGCCTACCTCGGCCGGGTCGGCGATGCTGTGCAGGATGGCGGCACGGTAGGCTTTGCGGGTAACGGTCATAACACACTCGTCAAATGGCTTGGCTGCGCCGGGAGGGCGGCAGCAACTGGGCAATGGGGCCAGCATTGGCGGCAGCATCGTGCTGGCCGAAGCAGGCGTTGTAGGTGGCAATGATTTCGCCGGCGATGGACACGGCAATCTCGATCGGCAGCTTGCCCTTGACTTCGGGCAGGCCCATCGGGCAGCGCATGCGCGCCAGCACGGCATCGTCGTAGCCGCGTTCGCGCAGGCGGTGCTCGAACTTGACCCGTTTGGTCTTCGAGCCGATCAGGCCGAACCAGGTGAAATCGTTGCGCTTGAGAATGGCGGCGGTCAGCTCCAGGTCGAGCTGGTGGTTGTGGGTCATGACGATGCAGTAGCTGCCTGGCGGCAGGTCGGCAACTTCGTCGACCGGTTCTTCACTGACGACCTTGGTCACCCCGTTGGGGATGAACTGGGGGAATTCCTGTTCACGCGAGTCGATCCAGCGCACCCGGCAGGGCAGCGCGGCGAGCAAGGGTACCAGAGCGCGGCCGACATGGCCCGCGCCGAACACGGCGATCTCTGCCTGCACCGCGGCCATTGGCTCGAACAGCAGCACAGTGGCGCCGCCGCAGCACTGGCCCAGGCTGGCGCCGAGGCTGAAGCGCTCCAGGTGCGGGGTGTTGCGGTGCTCTTCAAGCATCTGCCGGGCGATGTGCAGGGCCTTGTATTCCAGGTGGCCGCCGCCGATGGTGTCGAACAGGCCGGTGCTGCTGACGACCATTTTCGAGCCGGCGTTGCGTGGGGTCGAACCGCGCTCCTCGATGATGGTCACCAGCACGCAGGCTTCGCCGCGGGACTGGTGGTCGGCGAGGGCGTTGATCCATTGGTGCATGATTCAGCCTCTCTTGGCCCCTGAGGGAGTGGGTAAACCCGCTCCCACAGGGGCCTGCGTTGTCAGTGGGTGACGATTTCCAGTTCCTGTTCAGTCGGTTGCTGCTGGGCCACCGCCTTGCGCATCTGCTCGCAACCCCACAACACCCGCTCCGGCGTCGCCGGCGCATCCACCTGTGGCTGCACGCGGTAGTCGGCGATGCTGGCCACGGCGTCCTTGAGCGCGCACCAGGCGGCGATGCCGAGCATGAACGGCGGTTCGCCCACGGCCTTGGAGTGGAACACGGTGTCTTCCGGGTTCTTGCGGTTCTCCACCAGCTTCACCCGCAGGTCCAGCGGCATGTCGGCCACCGCCGGGATCTTGTAGCTGGCCGGGCCGTTGGTCATCAGCTTGCCCTTGGCGTTCCACACCAGCTCTTCGGTGGTCAGCCAGCCCATGCCCTGGATGAAGCCGCCTTCGACCTGGCCGATGTCGATGGCCGGGTTCAACGAATCACCCACGTCATGCAGGATGTCGGCGCGCAGCATCTTGTACTCGCCGGTCAGGGTGTCGACGATCACTTCCACGCAGGCAGCGCCGAAGGCGAAGTAGTAGAACGGCCGGCCACGTGCCTGGCTGCGGTCGTAGTAGATCTTCGGCGTGCGGTAGAAGCCGGTGGTCGACAGCGATACCTGGGCGAAGTACGCCTGCTGTACCAGCTGCTCGAAGCTGACGATCTGGTCGCGCACGCGCACATGGCCATTGCGGAACTCGACGTCTTCCTCGGTCACCTGGTAGTGCCGCGCGGCAAACTCGGTGAGGCGCTTCTTGAGGATTTCGGCGGCGTTCTGCGCGGCCTTGCCGTTCAGGTCGGCGCCACTCGAAGCCGCGGTCGGCGAGGTGTTGGGCACCTTGTCGGTGTTGGTGGCGGTGATCTGGATGCGGCTGAAATCGACCTGGAAGACCTGCGCCACCACCTGTGCCACCTTGGTGTTCAGGCCCTGGCCCATCTCGGTGCCGCCGTGGTTCAGGTGAATGCTGCCGTCGGTGTAGATGTGGATCAGCGCACCGGCCTGGTTGAGGAAAGTGGCGGTGAACGAGATACCGAACTTGACCGGGGTCAGCGCCAGGCCCTTCTTCAGGACCGGGCTGTTGGCGTTGAAGCGGCGGATCGATTCGCGGCGCTCGGCGTAGTCGCTGCTGGCTTCCAGTTCCGCGGTCATCTCCTCGAGCATGTTGTGCTCGACGGTCTGGTAGTAGTGGGTGACGTTGCGTTCGGTCTTGCCGTAATAGTTGGCCTTGCGCACGGCCAGTGGGTCGCGGCCCAGGTGACGGGCGATGTGGTCCATCACCTGCTCGATGGCGACCATCCCCTGCGGGCCGCCGAAGCCGCGGTAGGCGGTATTGGAGGCGGTGTTGGTCTTGCAGCGGTGGCCGTGTACGGTGGCATCGCCCAGGTAGTAGGCGTTGTCGGAGTGGAACATCGCGCGGTCGACGATCGAACCGGACAGGTCGGGCGAGTAGCCGCAGTTGCCGGCCAGCTCGAGGTTGATGCCGTGCAGGCGGCCGTCATCGTCGAAGCCGACGTCGTACTCCACATAGAACGGGTGGCGCTTGCCGGTCATGGTCATGTCTTCGACCCGCGGCAGGCGCATCTTGGTCGGTTGGCCGGTCAGGCGTGCGATCACCGCGCACAGGCAGGCCGGGCTGGCTGCCTGGGTTTCCTTGCCGCCGAAGCCGCCGCCCATGCGGCGCATGTCCAGCACCACCTTGTTCATCGGCACGTCGAGCACTTCGGCGACCAGCTTCTGCACTTCAGTAGGGTTCTGCGTGGAGCAATAGACGATCATGCCGCCATCCTCGGTGGGCATCACCGAGGAGATCTGGGTTTCCAGGTAGAAGTGCTCCTGGCCACCGATGTGCAGGGTGCCTTGCAGGCGGTGCGGGGCGCTGGCCAGGGCGGCGGCCGAATCGCCGCGCTGGTGGGTGTGGCTGTCGAGCACGAAATGTTTCTTGCGCAGCGCCTCGACCACGTCCAGCACCGGCTCCAGGTCTTCGTATTCGACGATGGCGGCCATCGCCGCACGGCGGGCAGTGTCGAGGTCGCGGGCCGCCACGGCGAGCACCGGCTGGCCGAAGAACTCGACCTTGTCGATGGCCAGCAGCGGGTCGCCGGCGGCCACCGGGCCGATGTCCTTCAGGCCCGGGATGTCTTCGTGGGTGATGGCGATGCGCACGCCTTCGAAGGCGTAGCAGGGCGTGGTGTCGATGCGCAGGATGCGCGCATGGGCGCGGTCTGCGGTGCGCGCATAGACGTGCAGCTGGTTGGGGAATTCCAGGCGGTCGTCGATGTACAGCGCTTCGCCCGACACATGCTTGTCGGCACTGTCGTGCTTGACGCTGCGGCCGACCCCGGTGGTCAGGTCTTGGCTGAACAGTTCGGCCATCTCGGCCTGGCTCTTGGCTACGTGATGGTTAGACATAGTCGGTCACCCGGGTCTCGATGTAGGGCGTTTGCTGTTCGATGAAGTACTTGCGCAGCAGGTTCTGCGCGGTCAGCAGGCGGTATTCCTTGCTGGCGCGGAAGTCGCTGAGCGGGGTGAAGTCTTCGGCCAGGGCCTGGCAGGCACGCTCGATGCTGGCCTGGTTCCACGGCTTGCCGCGCAAGGCGGCTTCGCAGGCGCGGGCGCGCTTGGGGATGGCTGCCATGCCGCCGAAGGCGATGCGCACGCCGCTGACCACGCCGTCTTCGATGCTCAGGTTGAAGGCACCGCATACGGCGGAAATGTCGTCGTCCAGGCGTTTGGACACTTTATAGGCGCGGAAGGCCCAGTCGTTGCTGGCGCGTGGCACGACGATCTTCTCGATGAACTCGCTGTCCTGGCGGGCAGTGATGCGGTAGTCGATGAAGTAGTCTTCCAGCGGCATCACCCGCTGGCGCTCGCCCTGGCGCAGGACCACCTGCGCATCCAGGGCGATCAGCAGGGGTGGCGAGTCGCCGATTGGCGAGGCGTTGCCGATGTTGCCGCCGAGGGTGCCCTGGTTGCGGATCTGCAGCGAGGCGAAGCGATGCAGCAGGTCGCCGAAGTCCGGGTATTCCTCGTTGAGGGCGCCGTAGCAATCGGTGAGCGAGGTGGCGGCGCCGATTTCCAGGTGGCTGGCGGTCTTGTCGATGCGCTTGAGTTCGGCGACGTGGCCAACGTAGATCATCACCGGCAGGGTCTTGTGGAACTGGGTGACTTCCAGCGCCAGGTCGGTACCACCGGCCAGCAGCCGGGCTTCAGGGTGCGAGCTGTACAGGTCGGCCAGGTCGGCGACGGTCAGCGGCACCAGGCAGCGCTTGTCGCCACTGTTGAGTTCGCCGGTCTGGGTTGGGGCGATGGCCTTGAGGCGGGCGATGGTCTGCCCCTGCTGGGCGTCGAACTGGTCGCGGCAGGGCTGGCGGCAGCTCTGCTCGGCGGCGTCGAGGATCGGGCGATAGCCAGTGCAGCGGCACAGGTTGCCGGCCAGGGCTTCCTGGGCCTGATGCAGGTCGGCGCCCTGGCTGTTCTTCTGCAAGGCGAACAGCGACATGACGAAACCCGGGGTGCAGAAGCCGCATTGCGAGCCATGGCAATCGGCCATGGCCTGCTGCACGCTGTGCAGTTGGCCGTTGTGCTTGAGGCCTTCGACGCTGATCAGCTGCTTGCCGTGCAAGGAGGAGACGAAGGTCAGGCAGGCGTTCAGGCTGCGGTAGCGCAGGCTGTCCTCGCCCTGGTCGTCCTGTACAAGTTCGCCGACCACCACGGTGCAGGCACCACAGTCGCCACTGGCACAGCCTTCTTTGGTGCCGGGTTTGCCCAGGTGCTCGCGCAGGTACTGCAGCACCGTCATGTTCGGGTCCAGGGCATGCTCACTACGCAGCTCCTGGTTGACGAGAAACTGGATCACGGGGATGGCCTCGCAATGGTTTTATTGTTGTTGGGCGGACAATAAGCAGACCTGTTGCAGTGGTCAATATTTTTCTGACTCAAAGGTCAGGAAAATGCGCATGCCGACGCCCAGCCGAACGCAGTGCCCATATCACAAGCATAGATCGCGCCGTGTCGCTGGCAGCCCGGCAGGTCAAATAAAGCGCCGCGCCCCTCTGCGCGCGCGCTGGGCAAGTGCGCTACAATCGCTCCCTTGTGCCCAGTTCAATGATTTTGAAGGAAAACCATGACGTTCAAGGCGCCGGACAGCCTCTCCGAGCAGATTGCCGACTACCTGGCCGAACGCATTATCCGCGGCGAGCTTGCGCCGGGTGAGCGTATCCAGGAACAGAAGGTGACCCAGGCCCTCAGTGTCAGCCGCGGTTCGGTGCGCGAAGCGTTGTTGATCCTCGAACGTCGCCATCTGGTCGCGATCCTGCCGCGACGTGGCGCCCATGTCACCGAACTGGACGAGCGCAGCGTGCGCAGCCTGTGCACCCTGATGGGCGAGTTCTACATCCTGCTGGGCAACGCCGTTGCCCAGAAATGGCGCCTGGAAGCCGACCTGCGCCCGTTTCTGGACATCCAGCAGCGCCTGCAGCAGGCTCGCGATCGCCAGGGCATCAAGGAGTTCGTCGCCGAGAGCTTCGCGGTGATGCGCGCTGCCTACCCCTTCGCTGACAACCCCTATCTGCAGGAAACCGTGGAAAACCTGCAGCCGGCCATGAGCCGCGCCTACTACCTGGCCCTGGATCAGCGCCAGGCCAACATGGACGACTACCTCGACCTGTTCGCCCGCCTGCTTGAAGCCGTGGTTGCCCGTGACCTGTCGCGCATCCGCGAGGTGCTCACCGCCTATGGCCAGCGCAGCTGCGAACTGGTGCTGGCGGCGCTGGCCCGGGGCTGACCGATGCGCCTGAAGTGCATTCGCCTGGCCGGGTTCAAGTCGTTCGTCGACCCGACCACGGTCAACTTCCCCAGCAACATGGCGGCGGTGGTCGGCCCCAACGGCTGCGGCAAGTCCAACATCATCGACGCGGTGCGCTGGGTGATGGGCGAGAGTTCGGCGAAAAACCTGCGCGGCGAGTCGATGACCGACGTCATCTTCAACGGCTCCACCAGTCGCAAGCCGGTGAGCCAGGCCAGCATCGAGCTGGTGTTCGACAACAGCGAAACCACCTTGCTGGGTGAATATGCCGCCTATGCCGAGATTTCCATCCGCCGCAAGGTCACCCGCGACGGGCAGAACAGCTATTACCTGAACGGCACCAAATGCCGCCGTCGGGACATCACCGACATCTTCCTCGGCACCGGCCTGGGCCCGCGCAGTTACTCGATCATCGAGCAGGGCATGATCTCCAAGCTGATCGAGGCCAAGCCCGAGGAACTGCGCAACTTCATCGAAGAAGCGGCCGGCATCTCCAAGTACAAGGAGCGCCGCCGCGAGACCGAAAGCCGCATCCGTCGCACCCAGGAGAACCTGGCGCGCCTGACCGACCTGCGCGAAGAGCTGGAGCGCCAGCTCGAACGCCTGCACCGCCAGGCTCAGGCCGCCGAGAAGTACCGCGAATACAAGGCCCTTGAGCGCCAGCTCAAGGCGCGCCTGTCGGCCCTGCGCTGGCGCGACCTGGACGAGCGTGTGCGCCAGCGCGAGAGCGCGATCGGCGAGCAGGACATCGCCCACGAGGCACTGGTTGCCGAGCAGCGCAATGCCGATGCCAGCATCGAGCGCCTGCGCGATGGTCACCATGAATTGTCGGAGCGCTTCAACCAGGTGCAGGGCCGCTTCTATTCGGTGGCCGGTGACATCGCCCGGGTAGAACAGAGCATCCAGCACGGCCAGCAGCGCCTGCGCCAGTTGCAGGACGACTTCAAGGAGGCCGAGCGCACGCGCCAGGAAACCGAATCGCACCTGGGCCATGACCGCACCCTGCTGGCCACCCTGGGTGAAGAGCTGGCCATGCTTGAGCCGGAGCAGGAACTGACCCTGGCCGCCGCCGAAGAGGCTGCCGCCACCCTTGAAGAGGCCGAGCTGGGCATGCACGCCTGGCAGGAGCAATGGGACGGTTTCAATACCCGCTCTGCCGAGCCGCGGCGCCAGGCCGAAGTGCAGCAGGCGCGCCTGCAGCAGCTGGAGGCCAGCCTGGAACGCATTGCCGAGCGCCAGCGCAAGCTGGTCGAGGAGGGCGAGCAGCTGGGTGCTGAACCACAGGATGGCTCATTGCTTGAACTCGCCGAGCAACTGGCCAGCAGCGAGATGCTGCTGGAGGAGTTGCAGTTGTCGGAGGAGCAGGTGGTCGAGCGCCTAGAAAGCGTGCGCGAGCAACTGCAGCAAGCGACCAGTGCCCAGCAACAGCAGCAGGGCGACCTGCAGCGCCTCGGCGGCCGCCTGGCCTCGTTGGAGGCGCTGCAGCAGGCCGCGCTGGAGCCTGGCGTCGGCGCCGCCGACTGGCTGCGCGAGCAAGGCCTGGAGCAGCGCCCGCGGCTGGCTGAGGGGCTGCGCGTAGAGCCGGGTTGGGAGCTGGCGGTGGAAACTGTGCTCGGTGCCGACTTGCAGGCCGTGCTGCTGGACGATTTTGCCGGGCTGGATTTCCACGGCCTGGAGCAGGGCGAGCTACGCCTGTTGCTGGCAGCTGGGAGCGGCGAGCGTCAGCCCGGCAGCCTGCTCGACAAGGTTGAAGGGCGCATCGATCTGGCCCCGTGGCTGGGCCGGGTGCAGCCGGTCGAAGACCTTGCCGAGGCCCTGGCACGGCGTGCAGCCCTGGGCGAAGGGCAGAGCCTGGTGAGCCGCGATGGCTACTGGGTCGGTCGCCATTTCCTGCGCGTCAGCCGGGGTGGCGAGGCCCAGGGCGGCGTGCTGGCCCGTGGCCAGGAAATCGAACGCCTGGGGCAGGAGCAGTTGGAGTTTGAAGACGCGCTGGGGCAGCTGGAGCAGCAGCTTCAGGCGGCCCGCGAGCAGCAGCTGGACCTGGAAGAACAGCGTGAGCAACTGCGCCGCCGCACCCAGGAAGAAAGCCGCCAGCACGGTGAACTCAAGGCCAGCCTGTCCGCCGGCCGTGCCCGTGCCGAACAGGTAGAGCTACGCCGCCGCCGCCTGCAGGAAGAGCTGACCGAGCTTCAGGAGCAGCGTGCCCTGGAGCAGGAGCGGTTGGGCGAGGCGCGCCTGGTGCTGCAAGAAGCTCTGGACCTGATGGCCCAGGACACCGAGCAGCGCGAACAGTTGATGGCGCGCCGCGACACCCTGCGCGAAGGCCTTGATCGCATTCGCCAGGAAGCCCGCCAGCACAAGGATCATGCCCACCAACTGGCCGTGCGTCTGGGCTCGCTGCGTGCGCAGCACGACTCCACCCGTCAGGCTCTGGAGCGCCTGGAGCAGCAGGCCGTGCGCCTGAGCGAGCGCCAGGAGCAGTTGAGCCTGAACCTGGAAGAAGGTGAGGCTCCGCTCGAAGAACTGCGCCTGAAGCTCGAAGAGTTGCTGGAGCGGCGCATGAGCGTCGACGAAGAAATGCGCCTGGCGCGCCTGCACATGGATGAAGCCGACCGCGCACTGCGCGATGCCGAAAAGCGCCGCACCCAGGCCGAGCAGCAAGCCCAGCTGCTGCGTGGCCAGCTGGAGCAGATGCGCCTGGAAAACCAGGGCCTGGATATCCGTCGAAAAACCCTACAGGAACAATTGCTGGCCGACGGCTACGATTTGCAGGGCGTGCTCGCCACCGTCGAGGCCGATGCCAGCGAGCAGGGCACCGAGCAGGAGCTGGAGCAGATCGAAGGCCGCATCCAGCGCCTGGGTGCGATCAACCTGGCGGCCATCGAGGAGTACGAGCAGCAGTCCGAGCGCAAGCGTTACCTGGACGCCCAGGACGCCGACCTGGTCGAGGCCCTGGACACCCTGGAAAACGTCATCCGCAAGATCGACAAGGAAACCCGCAACCGCTTCAAGGATACCTTTGATCAGATAAATGCCGGATTACAGGCACTTTTTCCAAAAGTTTTCGGTGGTGGCAGCGCTTATCTGGAACTGACGGGCGAAGATCTACTCGATACAGGGGTGACGATCATGGCGCGTCCGCCGGGCAAGAAGAACAGCACCATCCATCTGCTGTCCGGCGGCGAGAAGGCACTGACTGCATTGGCGCTGGTGTTTGCCATCTTCAAGTTGAACCCCGCACCGTTCTGCATGCTCGACGAAGTCGATGCGCCGCTGGACGATGCCAACGTCGGGCGGTACGCCCGGCTGGTCAAGGAAATGAGTGAAAGCGTGCAGTTCATCTACATCACCCATAACAAGATTGCCATGGAGATGGCGGATCAATTGATGGGGGTGACCATGCATGAGCCCGGTTGTTCACGTCTTGTTGCAGTTGATGTGGAGGAGGCCCTGGCCATGGTGGACGCCTGATGAGCGAAGATAGGGCGAAAAGCGTAGGCAAATGCCCCTGTCATGTGCGACAGACGGTGTAAAGTTGTCTTTGGTCGTGCTAGCTTAATGTCACTCGTTTTTTGCGTGGGTAAAACGCCTGTCAGAACATAGAGTTGGCGCCACGTGTTAAAGGGCTTTGAACCCTTTGTTTTCAAGCATATTTTTATAGAGGCACGGGATTACATGGAAATCGGTCTGCGCGAGTGGCTGATCGTCATCGGCGTCATAGTCATCGCCGGTATTCTTTTCGACGGCTGGCGCCGCATGCGCGGCGGGAAAGGCAAGCTGAAATTCCGTCTGGATCGCAGTTATTCCAACCTGCCGGACGAGGAGGGGAGTGCTGAAGTGCTTGGCCCGTCGCGGGTGCTGGATGCCCAGAAGGAGCCTGAACTGGACGAGACCGACCTGCCCTCGGTCAGTGCACCAGCGCGTGAGCGCGAACGTGAGCGCGAGCCGAAGCCGGCCAAGGCCAGCAAGCGCGGCAAGCGTGTGGCCGAAGCGCAGCAGCAGGGCGACCTGAACCTGGCCGCCGAGCCGCGCGAGCCCGACCTGTTCGCCGATGGCGACGAAGATTTCACTGCCGACAACACCCGCAGCAGCGGCTTTGCGGCCACTGGCAATGCAGCCAAGGAGTTGCCACCGGTCGAGGAAGTGCTGGTGATCAGCGTGATTTCCCGCGACGAAGGTGGCTTCAAGGGCCCGGCCCTGCTGCAGAACATTCTCGAAAGCGGCCTGCGTTTTGGCGAGATGGATATCTTCCACCGCCACGAAAGCATGGCCGGTCACGGTGAAGTGCTGTTCTCCATGGCCAACGCGGTCAAGCCTGGCATCTTCGACCTGGACGACATCGACCACTTCAGCACCCGTGCGGTGAGCTTCTTCCTTGGCCTGCCAGGCCCGCGTCATCCGAAGCAGGCCTTCGACGTGATGGTGGCGGCAGCGCGCAAGCTGGCCCACGAGCTCAATGGCGAACTGAAGGACGACCAGCGCAGCGTGCTGACCGCCCAGACCATCGAGCACTACCGCCAGCGCATCGTCGAATTCGAGCGCCGTGCGCTGACCCAGAAGCGCTGATTTGCCCAAGTGGGCGGACCTGGCCTCGGTCTCGCCCACCCTGTTTCAAGCGCAAGAGCAGCCCTGGGCTGCTCTTTTGCTTTGCAAGAGAACCTGAAGAATGACCGCCGAAACCCGAATCCACGAACTGCGCGCCGAGCTTGATCAGCACAACTACCGCTACTACGTGCTCGACGAGCCGAGCGTGCCCGATGCCGAGTACGACCGCCTGTTCAATGAGCTCAAGGCGCTCGAAGCCGAGCACCCGCACCTGGTGACCCCTGACTCGCCTACCCAGCGTGTCGGTGGTGCTGCCCTGGCGGCCTTCAGCCAGGTTCGCCACGAAGTGCCGATGCTCAGCCTGGGCAACGCCTTCGAGGAGGCCGACCTGCGTGAGTTCGGCCGCCGCGTGGTCGATGGGCTCGACCAGCCCGGCACGGTGGACTTCAGTTGCGAGCCGAAGCTCGATGGCCTGGCGGTGAGCCTGCTCTATCGTAACGGCCAGCTGGTGCAGGGCGCCACTCGGGGCGACGGCACCACCGGCGAGGACATCAGCGCCAACGTGCGTACCGTGCGCAACATCCCGCTGAAGCTGCACGGTGAAGGTTGGCCCGCCGTGCTCGAAGTGCGTGGTGAGGTGTACATGAGCAAGGCCGGCTTCGACCGCCTCAATGCCGCCCAGGCTGAAGCCGGTGGCAAGACTTTTGCCAACCCGCGCAACGCCGCTGCCGGCAGCCTGCGCCAGCTGGATTCGAAGATCACCGCCAGCCGCCCGCTGGAATTCTGCTGCTACGGCGTCGGGCAGGTCTCCGCGAGCATCGGCGAAAGCCACATTGGCATCCTTGAGCAGCTCAAGCAGTGGGGCCTGCCGATCAGTCGCGAGCTCAGGCATGCGGCCGGTATCGAAGAGTGCCTGGCCTATTACCGCGACATCGGCGAACGGCGCAACAGCCTGCCGTACGAGATCGACGGCGTGGTATTCAAGGTCAATAGCCTGGCGGCCCAGCGCGAGCTGGGCTTCCGCGCCCGTGAACCGCGGTGGGCCATTGCCCATAAGTTCCCGGCCATGGAAGAGCTCACCGAGGTGCTGGACGTGGAATTCCAGGTCGGCCGTACCGGCGCGGTCACGCCGGTGGCGCGCCTGAAACCGGTCAAGGTGGCGGGCGTGACGGTGTCCAACGCTACCCTGCACAACATGGACGAAATCGCCCGGCTGGGGCTGCGCATCGGTGATACGGTGATCATCCGCCGTGCCGGTGACGTGATCCCGCAGGTCATGCAAGTGGTGCTCGAGCGCCGCCCCGAAGGTGCCCGTCCGGTACACGTGCCGAGCGAATGCCCGGTCTGTGGCTCCCAGGTCGAACGTACCCAGCTGGTCAAGCGCAGCAAGGGCAAGGAAACTACCAGTGAAGGTGCGGTGTACCGCTGCGTCGGCCGCCTGGCCTGCGCTGCCCAGCTCAAGCAGGCAATCATTCACTATGTGTCTCGCCGCGCCATGGACATCGATGGCCTGGGCGAGAAAAGCGTCGAGCAGCTGGTGGATGAAGGGCTGATCAGCTCGCCCGCCGACTTGTACAAGCTGGAGTTCGAGCAGATCGTCGGCCTGGAGGGCTTTGCCGAGGTTTCCAGCAAGAAGCTGCTGGACGCCATCGAAGCCAGCAAGCGCCCGAGCCTGGCGCGTTTCATCTATGCCTTGGGCATTCCCGATGTCGGCGAGGAGACCGCCAAGGTCCTGGCCCGTTCGCTGGGCAGCCTGGCCCGCGTGCAGCAGGCGCTGCCACAGGTGCTGACCTACTTGCCGGACATCGGCCTGGAGGTCGCCTACGAGATCCACAACTTCTTCGAGGATGAGCACAACCGTAAGGTCATCGAGCAGTTGCTGGCCAGCGGCATGCAGTTGCAGGACGAAGGTGAGCTGGCCGCCGAGTTCGCCGCCAGCACGACCCTTGCCGGCATGATCGCCAAGCTGGACATCGCTTCGGTCGGCCCGACCGGCGCCGAGAAGCTGGCAGCCAAGCTCGATAGCCTGGACAAGATCATCGCCGCTGACGGCATCGACCTGCGTCAGGCGCTGGCGGCGAAGCAGGCCGACGCGGTGCGCGAATTCTTCAAGGATGAGGCCAACCAGAAGCTGGCCCGTGATATCGAGGCCCAGTTGTTGGCTTTCGGCATGCACTGGAGCAGCGAGAAGAAGGTGGCTGAAGGCCTGCCGCTCGCCGGCCAGACCTGGGTGCTGACGGGGTCCCTGGAGCGTTTCAGTCGCGACATCGCCAAAGAGAAGCTGGAGGGATTGGGCGCCAAGGTGGCCGGCTCGGTGTCTGGCAAGACCCACTGCGTGGTCGCCGGCCCTGGTGCTGGCTCCAAACTGGCCAAAGCCAGTGAGTTGGGCGTGAAGGTGCTGGACGAGGAGGCCTTCGTTGCCTTCCTGGCGGGGCATGGCATCACTGTCTAAAGGTGAAGGTCGCCGTGCAACCCGGACAAGTCATTGAGAAATGATGACTTTTTCGTGCGTAGAGGTTGTATCTTCGCCCCAGACCGGTACAATGGCGCGGCTCGCTGCTTGGCGAGCCGCGTAGTGGTGGCCCCATCGGTCCCCCCGCATTGATTACCCGTTAACCTGGTCAGGCCCGGAAGGGAGCAGCCATAGCGGGAACATCGAGTGCCGGGGTGTGGCTGGTGGGGCCGCCTCCATTTCCGGGGTCGGAAAACTTCATTCGGCCCTGCTTTCAGTTTCATTCCCCTCTGTATCACTTGGCTACAGGTGTCGCATGATCAATGTGCCGACAACTATCAAGGTCAAAGTGAATCCTGCGCCCAGGCAGAAAGGCAGCACCTCTTGCCATATGGATACGTTCCTGGCTCTGCGCATGTCCTCTTCCATTGCCTCGAGATCATGGTGGAATTGCTCGCGAATTTCCTGGATCGACCGATGCATGAGCTTCCTCTTGTAGCTGGTTAGCGGGTAGTTATCTGGTCAGGAGGCTGATGATTGTGCCTATCGCCCCCAGTGCGGCGGAGCCGACTACGTACGGATACCAGAATGTCTCCCGTTTGAGTTTGCTCGCTTCAGCCAGAAATTTACTGGCTTCGGCTCTGAGTTTGTGGTTCTCGATCAGAAGCCTGTCGAGTTCAAGATTGTCACGGTCGTCCTGACGCATGAGGCTTCCTTGTTCGATAGCGAGCGCGCCTGTGCAGCTATTTTGTTCTGTTTCCTTTCTTGGGGAAATCGTTCGCTTCGGATGTGGTTGTAGTCTCGGGGGCTTTGATTTTCCGATATTTCAAGGGCTGCAGCGTGTGCCTGGAATTCTCCTTGGTTAAAAAGAGAAATCTCCTACACGCATTCATTTGCTGAAGAATTATCCTACGCAACCTGTCGCCACCCGTCTGATTGTCCCTTGGAAGCCTGCCCTTTAGCATTTTGTGGTCGCTGTCGGTTCAGCGATCGGGTGTGGAAGCCCAGCGGTGTGGCGTATGTCGTTATGACAGTTGTGCGCGGGAGGCTCTCAAGCCTGCCGGGCTCGCCGTACCCTGGTCTTCCACCTCGCGTACAACTGTCACCCTATCGCGTGGAAGCGAAAAGGGGGGCACCAACTCGGTACGGTGACCTATGAAAAAGATTGTTCCAGATCCACCCCACAACCTCGATCCTCAGCCAGGCAAGGTCCTGTCTCGCGCCATCAGCGAGGGCATTGTCCCAATGGAATACGTGCTGATGAACGTCTCCCATTATCTGATGTTCGCCTACAGCGACAGTCGGCGGGCGCTGGAGCGCATCGAGGATGAAGAGGCGAGGCAATTGCTTCAGCATGGCTTGCGGGCGATGCAGATTGCCTGTGGCCAGGCGGATGCGTTGGTGGCGGCTATGGAGCAGAAGTGATTGTGTGAGGGCTGGCAGGTGCTTGGCGGGCTTTCGCGTCAGGGCCGCCATGTGCCTGCCGCAACAGCTTCAGCGCCTGTGAGATCGAGCGCCGCCCGCACGGCGCATCGCGAGCAAGCTCGCTCCTACATTTGTTGCAACGTGCCGAACCTGACAGGCCATGGTTGCCCGCCTTGGTGCATGCCTCAAGACATGTGTGGCGGCATCAATGCCCACCTCAAAATCCCGTCATGCCAACAAGGCTGACAACCATGGCCTGACAGGCATGGTCACGTTGCAACAAATGTAGGAGCGAGCTTGCTCGCGATGCGCCGCGCGGGCGGCGCTCGATCTCACAGGCGATGAAACTGTTGTGGCAGGCACCTAGAGGCCCACATGCTGTATTCAGGCAGGCGCCCAGCGGTCCGGACTAAACTCAAGGCCGAACCCCCAAAACCTCCCCTGAATACCCCACCGCCCCGTACCGCTGCACAATCCGCTCAATTTCCCCGGACTGTCTCATCCGCACCAACGCCCGCAAAATCCCCTGGGTCGGTATCGCCGGATCATTCCTCACCATGCACCCTAGCGCCTGTTCCTCTAGCACCGTCTGCACCTGCAGCCGCTGCCCGGCCGGTAAGCCCTGGTTGAACCATGCCACCGACAGCTCATTGCTCACCGCATGTTGATACCGGCCAACCTGTAGCTTCTGCAGCGCCAGTTGCTGGCTGCGGCTGTCCTCTCGCTGCAGGCGCCCTTGGGCGAACAATGGCTCCAGTGTGCCGTAGGCATAGCCCAGCACCGTGCCGATCGCCTGGGGTGGCAGCTGTTCGGGGCGGACAAGGGCGGCGTCGCCCGGGCGCCCGACCAAGACATCGCGTTGATGAATCAGCGGAACACTCCAGACGAAATTCCCCGGCCGATCATTGAACCACTGGCTACTCACATAGCAGCGCACATCGATATCCCCAGCGTCCATCGCCTGTTGTAGACGCAGCCGTGCCATCACGTGGTACTCGGGGCGCACGCCGGCCTCCCGGGCCAATGCCTGGATAAGGTCGAACACCAGGCCCTCCACCGGCTGGCCGCCTTCGATCCGCACCAGCGGCATGCTCCAGCTCTCGGCCACGGAAAAGCGCAGCACCGGCAGGTCCGCCAAGCTGTGAGTGCTCCAGAGCAAGAGCAGGGCCAGCAGTCGTCGCAATGCACATCCTCCTTGAACAGCGCGCCAGTTGCTTAGCTTAGACGAACCGCGCAGGGTGCAATTTTGCCCCCGCTCCGCTAGCATTAGCGATCTTCCGCTCGATCAGGCTGCGATGGTTTTTCGATGAGTTATCAGGTTCTTGCACGTAAATGGCGTCCGCGCTCGTTCCGCGAAATGGTCGGCCAGGCCCATGTGCTCAAGGCCTTGATCAATGCCTTGGACAACCAGCGCCTGCACCACGCCTACCTGTTCACCGGTACCCGGGGTGTGGGTAAGACTACCATTGCGCGAATCATCGCCAAATGCCTCAACTGCGAGACCGGCATTACGTCCACGCCTTGTGGCACTTGCTCGGTATGCCGGGAGATCGATGAGGGCCGCTTCGTCGACCTGATCGAGATCGACGCCGCGAGCCGCACCAAGGTCGAAGATACCCGTGAGCTGCTCGATAACGTGCAGTACGCACCGAGCCGTGGGCGCTTCAAGGTCTACCTGATCGACGAAGTGCACATGCTCTCTACTCACTCGTTCAACGCCTTGCTCAAGACGCTGGAAGAGCCGCCGCCCTACGTCAAGTTCATCCTTGCCACCACCGACCCGCAGAAGCTGCCGGCCACCATCCTGTCGCGCTGCCTGCAGTTCTCGCTGAAGAACATGAGCCCGGAGCGGGTGGTCGAGCACCTGAGCCACGTGCTGCAGGCCGAAAATGTGCCGTTCGAGCCGGATGCCCTGTGGCTGCTCGGCCGTGCTGCCGACGGTTCGATGCGTGATGCCATGAGCCTGACTGACCAGGCCATCGCCTTCGGCGAGGGCAAGGTATTGGCGGCCGATGTGCGCGCCATGCTCGGCAGCCTCGATCATGGCCAGGTCTATGGCGTGCTGCAGGCGCTGCTCGAAGGGGACGCGCGGGCGCTGCTCGAAGCGGTGCGCAACCTTGCCGAACAGGGGCCGGACTGGAGCGGTGTGCTGGCCGAAATGCTCAACGTCCTGCACCGCGTGGCCATCGCCCAGGCACTGCCCGAGGCGGTGGACAACGGCCAGGGCGATCGCGACCGGGTGCTGGCGCTGGCCTCGGCGTTGCCGGCCGAAGATGTGCAGTTCTACTACCAGATGGGCTTGATCGGCCGCCGCGACCTGCCGTTGGCGCCGGACCCGCGGGGCGGTTTCGAAATGGTCCTGCTGCGCATGTTGGCGTTCCGCCCGGCAGATACCGACGATGCGCCGAAGCCGGTGCTAAAGCCAGTGGGGATCAGCCAGGCCACAGCTGATCCGGCAACCCCGGTGGCAGCACCAGCCGTTGCTGCCGCTGCGCCTGCCGCTGCGCCGGCGCAACCTGCACCCGTGGCACCGGCCCCGCAGGCCGAGGTCGCGCCGGTTATGGCACCGGCTCCTGAGCCAGAGCCTGAACCAGAGCCAGAGCCAGAGCCCGAAGTTGTCGCGCCTGAGCCGGTGGCGGTGGAGGAGGTCATCGACCTGCCCTGGGAGGAGCCAGCCGCGCCGCGCGCGCCCGAGCCTGTAACTGCGCCGGCACCAGCCCCGGTAGCTGCCGCGCAAAGCGCCCAGCCCGTCTACGACGAGCCACCCTTCGACCCGTCCGCCTACGCTTCGGCTGGTATGGATCGCGATGACGAGCCGCCAATGGATGAGGACTATTATGGTGGCGAAAGCGACCCGGTAGGCTTCAGTTATCTTGACGAGCTGGCCGAACACGTTCAGGAAGAAACCCCTGTCGCCGCGCCCGAGCCGCTGCCAGCTGCCCAGCCGGCGACCGGCCTTGCCCTGCAATGGCTGGAATTATTCCCACAGTTGCCTGTGTCCGGCATGACGGGCAACATCGCTGCAAACTGTACGTTGATGGCCGCTGATGGTGATGACTGGCTGCTGCACCTGGACCCAGGCCAGGGCGCGCTGTTCAACTCCACCCAGCAGCGCCGGCTGAACGAGGCGCTCAACCAGCACCTGGGGCGCACCTTGAACCTGCGGATCGAGCTGATTCGCCCCGAGCAGGAAACCCCGGCCCAGGCAGCGTCGCGCAAGCGTGCCGAGCGCCAGCAGGGCGCCGTACTGTCGATCGAGCAGGATCCGTTGATCCAGCAGATGATCAAGCAGTTCGGTGCCACGGTGCGACAGGATACTATTGAGCCTGTAGACGCCCTGGTCAGCCAGGGCCAGTAATCGATAACCATGCGGCCGGCCCCTCGCCGGGCCGCATCACATGACCCAATCGAGGTATACCCCATGATGAAAGGTGGCATGGCTGGCCTGATGAAGCAGGCCCAGCAAATGCAGGAAAAGATGCAGAAGATGCAGGAAGAGCTGGCCAACGCCGAAGTCACCGGCCAGTCTGGTGGCGGCCTGGTGAGCGTGGTGATGACCGGTCGTCACGACGTCAAGCGTGTCAGCATCGACCAGAGCCTGATGTCGACCGACGAAGACGACAAGGAAGTGCTGGAAGACCTGATCGCCGCTGCGCTGAACGATGCCGTACGCAAGATCGAGCAGAATAGCCAGGACAAGATGGGCAACATGACCGCTGGCATGCAATTGCCACCGGGCTTCAAGATGCCGTTCTAAGGTATCGGCACCTTCAAGAGGCCGCCGCTGGGTATCCAGCGGCGGCTTTTTTATTTGAATGATTGAATAATTAAAAGTTGCTCTCTCAAGCGCCTTTTGACAGTTCCACCGAGCGTCGATGCGCGGCAGAAGTTGCCTGCTCCAGCAATTCCCGCAGCTTGCGCTGGCTTTCAAATACTTCAATGGCCGCAGCGGTAGTGCCATTGGGTGAAGTTACCGCGACGCGCAGTTCGATGAAATCGGCATGTGCCTGATGTTGCAAAGTTGCTGCGCCGAACGCAGTTTGCGCCGCCAGGTTGCGTGCCAGTTCAGGGTTCAGCCCCAACTTCACACCTGCCTCGGCAAGTGCCTCGCTGAACAGGTGGTAATACGCCGGGCCGCTGCCGCTGATGGCTGTGACCGCATCCAGTTGCTGTTCCTCATCCACCCAGTATGCCGCGCCAACTGCCTCGAACAGGCGGCCAATCACCGCCTTGCGTGCGGCATCGAGCTGCGCACCTGCATACAGCCCGGTGCAACCGGCTCCCAGCAGTACCGGAGTATTAGGCATGGCCCGCACCACCGGGCAGCGCTGGCCGACGGCGTCGCTCAGGCTGGCCTGGGTGACGCCCGCAGCCACCGAAACCACGGTCGCCTGGCTGCACTGTCGATCACTTAGTCCGGCCAGCGCGCTGCTGGCGTAAGCGGGCTTGACCGCGAGCACGATCAGTTCGAATGCCTGGTCGGTGGGTACATCCTGCAGTCGGGCGTAGCGGCCTGCTGCGGCGTCGGCGCTCAGCCCAGGGTCGACGATGCTTACCCGTTCGACCAGCCCGCCCTTGAGCCAGGCATCGCCCAGCGCGCCGCCCATGCGCCCATAACCGATGAAAAGCACGTTCATTGAATGCCTCGCGTTGTGTTTGTTGTTTTCTCGTTTTTTAGAGTAAGGGCTTTTTCGATAAAGGTGCAACCGGGTGCAACTTGAAAAACACCACGAAGTGGCGTGTGCCGACAAGCGACTCTGTGACTAATGAGTCATCAATGCACCCTTTTGGTGATTTAGGGTATTTCTGTGGTTTTATTGAATCAAAACAGGGCATTTTCGTATTAATTTCTAAATCTTTAAAGATTAATCGTTTAATCACGGTTGCACCTTTTTTGAAAGTTTGAATAAGATTCGCTCGCAACGGTGCAACCCGGTTGCTCTTTTGCGCCAATTCACACGGTGCTCGCCGACATAACATCAAAAAAACGGAGACTCGAATGACGCCTTCCAGTGCAACCCCCTCTGCAACCCAGGGGCGTGGCCGAGCCTTGGTCGCCAGCCTTACCGGCAGCTCCATCGAATGGTTCGACTATTTCCTCTACGGCACCGCCGCCGCCCTGGTATTCAACAAGCTGTTCTTCCCCAGCTTCGACCCGGTAGTCGGGCTGCTGCTGGCTTACCTGTCGTTTTCCCTGACCTTCTTTGTGCGGCCCATCGGTGGTGTGCTGTTTGCCCACATCGGCGACCGCATCGGGCGCAAGAAGACCCTGGTCATCACCTTGTCGCTGATGGGGGGCGCAACCGTGCTGATCGGCTGCCTGCCCACCTATGAACACATCGGTGTGTGGGCGCCGGTGCTGCTGATCACCCTGCGCGTGATCCAGGGCCTGGGTATCGGGGGTGAATGGGGTGGTGCGCTGCTGCTGGCCTATGAATATGCGCCGGCCAATCGTAAAGGCCTGTTCGGTAGCGTGCCGCAGGTCGGCGTGACCGTCGGCATGCTGCTGGCGACCATGGCCGTGAGCCTGATGGCCATGCTGCCGGACGAGCAGTTCATGAGCTGGGGCTGGCGCGTGCCGTTCGTGCTCAGCGCCGGGCTGGTGTTCCTGGGCTTGTGGATCCGCCATGGTCTGGACGAAACGCCGGAGTTCAAAGAAGCCAAGGCTTCCGGCAACGTGGCGAAAATGCCACTGGTCGAAACCTTGCGTGACCACTGGCGCGAAGTGCTGATTGCCGCTGGCCTGAAAGTGGTGGAAACGGCGCCGTTCTATATTTTCTCGACCTTCGTGGTCAGCTACGCGGTCACCACGCTGGGCTACGACAAGGTCAGCACCCTCAACGCAGTGATGGTCGGCGCGGCGGTTGCCTCGCTGATGATCCCGGCCATGGGCTGGCTGTCGGACAAGGTCGGGCGCAAGGCGGTGTACATTGCCGGCATCCTGCTGATCGCCGCGTTCATCGTGCCGTACTTCAAATTGCTCGACACTCGTACCACCTGGGGCCTGATGCTGGCGACGGTGATCGCCTTCGGCGTGCTGTGGGCGCCGGTTACCGCGGTGCTTGGCACCATGAGTTCGGAAATCTTCTCCACCCGGGTGCGCTACACCGGCATCACCCTGGGCTATCAGCTGGGCGCTGCCCTGGCCGGCGGTACCGCGCCGTTGATTGCCACCTTCCTGCTCAGCCGCTACAACGGCAGCTGGCAACCGGTGGCGTTGTACCTGCTGGCGACGGTGGCCATCTCACTGGTGGCGGTGCTGGCCGTGCGTTCGGGCAAGGGTGAAAAGCCTGGCAATCCCGCGTTGATTTGACGCAACAGGCACTGGTGGGTATAAACCGGCTCTTATTGATTTGTCAGGCCTTACCCATGAGCTTCAGCCCCCTGATCCGCCAACTGATCGACGCCCTGCGCACCCTCCCGGGCGTCGGCCAGAAAACCGCCCAGCGCATGGCGCTGCAGCTGCTCGAGCGTGACCGCAGCGGCGGCCTGCGCCTGGCCCAGGCGTTGAGCCAGGCCATGGAAGGGGTAGGGCATTGCCGCCAGTGCCGGACCCTGACCGAACAGGAACTGTGCCCGCAGTGCAGCGACCCGCGCCGTGACGACACGCAGCTGTGCGTGGTGGAAGGGCCGATGGATGTGTATGCGGTGGAGCAGACCGGCTATCGCGGGCGTTACTTCGTGCTCAAGGGGCACTTGTCGCCGCTCGATGGCCTGGGGCCTGAGGCGATCGGTGTGCCGCAGCTGATGGCACGGATCGAGGAGCAGGGCAGCTTCACCGAGGTGATCCTGGCGACCAACCCGACTGTGGAAGGTGAGGCGACGGCGCATTACATCGCCCAGTTGCTGAACGAGAAAGGGCTGGTGGCGTCGCGGATTGCCCATGGCGTGCCGCTGGGCGGCGAGCTGGAGCTGGTCGATGGCGGCACCCTGGCCCATGCCTTTGCCGGGCGCAAGCCGATCTCGCTGTAATTGGCTGGGGCTGCACAGCGGCCCCAAGCCAGCAACTCAGTATTCGCTCAGGGAAAACTCGGTCAGGCAGAAGGTCGGCACTCCGGCTGCCTGCAGCCGGCGCGAGCCATCCAGCTCCGGCAGGTCGATGATCGCCGCCGCCTCGAACACCTGTGCCCCGGTGCGACGCACCAGGTTGGCAGCGGCCAGCAGGGTGCCGCCGGTGGCAATCAGGTCATCGAAGATCAATACCGAATCGCCTTCGCACAGGCTGTCGGCATGCACTTCCAGGAAGGCTTCGCCGTATTCGGTCTGGTAGCCCTCGCTCAATACGTCAGCCGGCAGCTTGCCCTGCTTGCGGAACAGGATCAGCGGCTTGTTCAGCTGGTGGGCGATGATCGAGCCAATCAGGAAACCACGCGCGTCCATGGCGCCGATGTGGCTGAACTCAGCCTCGACGTAACGCTCGATGAACTGGTCGGCCACATAGCGCAGCCCGCGCGGCGACTGGAACAGCGGGGTGATGTCGCGGAAGATCACGCCGGGCTTGGGGAAGTCCACTACCGGGCGGATCAGGGCTTTGAGGTCGAAGGCGTCGCTGTGCATTGTTGCGGGTATCCTGGGAAAACGAATGCCCAAGTATACCCGCTAAACGTCGGCCTCAGGCCTCGATTGCACCACCGGCCAGCGCGCATAGCTGGATCGGGTCGAGGATGTGCACTTCCTTGCCTTCGGCGCGGATCAGGCCGTTCTGCTGGAAGCGGGTGAACACCCGCGACACGGTTTCCACCGCCAGGCCCAGGTAGTTGCCGATCTCATTGCGCGACATGCTCAGGCGGAACTGGTTGGCCGAGTAACCACGGGCGCGGAAGCGTGCGGACAGGTTGACCAGGAAGGTGGCGATGCGTTCGTCGGCGGTCTTCTTCGACAGCAGCAGCATCATCTGCTGATCGTCGCGAATCTCGCGGCTCATCACCCGCATCAGCTGGCGCCGCAACTGTGGCAGTTGGACAGAGAGCTCATCGAGGCGCTCGAAGGGGATTTCACAGACCGAGGTGGTTTCCTGGGCCTGGGCCGACACCGGGTAGGCTTCGGTGTCCATGCCGGACAGGCCGACCAGCTCGCTGGGCAGGTGGAAGCCAGTGATCTGCTCTTCACCGCTGTCGCTCAGGCTGAAGGTCTTGAGGGCGCCGGAACGTACGGCATAAACCGAGCCGAAATTGTCACCCTGGCGGAACAGGAACTCGCCTTTTTTCAGCGGGCGCCCGCGTTTGACGATTTCATCCAGTGCATCCATGTCTTCCAGGTTGAGCGAAAGAGGCAGGCACAGGGGGGCCAGGCTGCAGTCCTTGCAATGGGCCTGGTTGTGGGCGCGCAGTTTGACTGGCTCGGACATTTGAATCGATCCTTGTGGGAAAGCACACATAAGTCGTAAGGGTAACTCACGACGAGGGTGTAGGCCAGTCTGCGCTACTTTGAAGCGAACTGGCGAAACCCCGGCGGGAAAATGCCGGGAGTCCTTGTCAGCCCATAGTGTGCCAGCCCCAGGGGGCATGTCCATGTGGTCGATTGACTCCGTAATCAGATAACCCGCGAGAAGCGCTGGCGGTTATGCATCGCCAGGTAGGCATCGAACACCATGCACACCGAGCGCGCCAGCAGGCGCCCGGCCGGGAGGATGCGGATGCCCTTGTCGTCCAGGCTGATCAGGCCATCGCGCTGCATGGTCTGCAGTTCTGGCCAGAGATCGTTGAAATAGCCACGAAAATCGACGGTGAAAGCCTCCTCGATCGGCTCGAAGTCCAGTTCGAAATGGCAGATGAGCTGCTGGATCACGGCCCGCCGCAGGCGGTCGTCGTGGTTGCAGACCAGCCCACGCTGGGTCGCCAGCTGGGCGTTGGACAGGGTGTCCTGGTAGGTAGTGAGGTCGCTGCTGTTCTGGCAGTAGAGGTCGCCGATCTGGCTGATCGCCGATACCCCCAGGCCGATCAGGTCGCAATGACCGTGGGTGGTGTAACCCTGGAAGTTGCGCTGCAGAGTGCCTTCTTCCTGGGCGATCGCCAGTTCGTCGTCGGGCAGGGCGAAATGGTCCATGCCGATGTAGCGGTAGCCGGCGGCAGTCAGCTGTTCGATGGTGTTGTGCAGCATCTCGAGCTTCGCCGCCGGCGCCGGCAGGTCATTGCTGTCGATGCGCCGCTGGGGCATGAAGCGCTCGGGCAGGTGGGCGTAGTTGAACACCGAGAGGCGGTCGGGTTGCAGGCGGATCACTTCGTCGACGGTGCGGGCAAAACCTTCCACGGTCTGTTTGGGCAGGCCGTAGATCAGGTCGAGGTTGATCGAGCGGAACTGCAGGGTGCGCGCGGCCTCGATCAGGGTGCGGGTCTGCTCCAGGCTCTGCAGGCGGTTGACTGCACGCTGCACGGCCGGGTCGAGGTCCTGCACGCCGAGGCTGACGCGGTTGAAGCCCAGCTCACGGAGCAGGCCCATGGTCGACCAGTCGGCTTCGCGCGGGTCGATCTCGATGCCGTAGTCGCCGGAATCGTCATCCAGCAGGTTGAAGTGCTGGCGCAGGGTGGCCATCAGCTGGCGCAGTTCGACATGGCTGAGGAAGGTCGGTGTGCCGCCGCCAAAATGCAGCTGCTCAACGCGCTGTTTAGGGTCCAGGTGGCAGGCGATCAGCTGGATCTCCTGCTCCAGGCGCTGCAGGTAAGGTGCGGCGCGGCCGCGGTCCTTGGTGATGACCTTGTTGCAGGCGCAGTAGTAGCAGATGTTGGCGCAGAACGGCACGTGCACGTACAGCGACAGCGGGCGCACGGCCCGGCGGCTCTCGCGCAGGGCGTGGAGCAGGTCGAACGAGCCTACCTCGCTGTGCAGTTGCACGGCGGTCGGGTAGGAGGTGTAGCGTGGGCCGGCGAGATCGTAACGGCGGATCAGGTCGGCATCCCAACGTAGGTCGGCGAGCATGTGGGCGGTCCCCGGATGATGCAGCAGTGTCCGGAGTCTATGGCCGTCTGTAGGAAACTGTGTTGATTTGTATCAAGGCATACAGGGGGTGCAAGGCGGCCTCTCTGTCAGTGGCCCATGAGCCAGTGCTGGTGCGGGCCGGGCAAGGTCCAGATGCCAAACAGGATCACCAGTACCCCGCCGGCCATGCGCACGCTGCGCCGTCTCAACAAAGCGTTTACCCGCTCTGCCGCCAGCCCCGTGGCCAGCAAGATCGGCCAGGTGCCCAACCCGAATGCCAGCATCAATGCCGCGCTGTAGCCGGCATTGCCCTGGCTGGCCGCCCACAGCAACGTGCTGTAGACCAGGCCGCACGGCAACCAGCCCCACAGTGCCCCCAACAGCAGGGCACGGGGCATGCTGGAGACCGGCATCAGGCGCGAGGCAGCCGGCTGGATATGCCGCCACAGCCCTCGGCCCAGGGCTTCGATGCGGGTCAGCCCGCTCCACCAGCCGGCCAGGTACAGCCCCATGGTGATCAGTAGCAGCGCGGCCACCACGCGCAAGGCCATCGCCGCCGGGCTGCTGGCCAGCGCCCAGCCAGCCAGGCCCAGCAGCAGGCCGGCGCAGGCATAGCTGAGGATGCGCCCCAGGTTGTAGGCCATTAGCAGGCGCAGGCGCCGGCCGCGTTGTTCGGGGGGGATGGCCAGGGTCAGCGCGCCCATCAGGCCACCGCACATGCCCAGGCAGTGGCCGCCGCCGAGCAGGCCAAGGACCAGTGCCGAGCCGAGCAGGGGAAGCAGGTCAGGCACGGGGTGGCGCTGCCTTGTCGTCTGGTGCTGCGGTTTCTTCGGGTTTGACGGCTGCCTGGTGGCGCGGGTCCTGATCGTCGAACAGGATGCTGTGGGCCGGGCCTTCGAGGTCGTCGTACTGGCCGCTGTCCACTGCCCAGAAGAAGATGTAGACGGCCACGCCAACCAACAGCAGGGCGGCAGGGATCATCACATAGAGGGCGGGCATGGCGACTTCCTTCCGTAAGCGGCTGTGTCGTTCGCCGGTAAGCCAGCTGATGCAGGCAAGCGGGTTAGACGCAGCGCATTGAGCACCACGATCAGCGAACTGACCGACATGCCGATGGCCGCCCATACCGGGGTGATCCAGCCAAGCGCGGCGAACGGCAACATGAGGCCATTATACAGGGTTGCCCAGAGCAGGTTCTCGAGGATGTTGCGGCGGGTGCGGCGGGCCAGGTCGAAGGCCAGTACCAGTGCCTGCAGGCGGTTGGACAGCAGCACTGCGTCGGCGCAGGTCTTGGCCAGGTCGGTGGCGCTGCCCATGGCGATGCTGATGTCGGCGGCGGCCAGCACGGGCACGTCGTTGACCCCATCGCCGAGCATCAGCACCTTGCGCCCGGCGGCCTGCAGTGCCTTGAGGCGGTCGAGCTTGTCATCCGGGCGCAGGCCGCCGATGGCCTGGTCGATGCCCAGTTGCGCGGCCACCTCGGCGACCATCGGCGAGCTGTCGCCGGACAGCAGCAAGGTACGCCAGCCGCGTGCCTGGCAGGCAGCGAGCAGGGCCGGGGCATCCTCGCGCAGGCGATCATCGAGGCCGAGCCAGGCTAGCGGGCCCTGGCGGTCGCCCAGCAGCAGCCACTGGCCACGCGGTTCCGGCACGGCAGGGATCTCGGCGCCGCTAAGGGCGCAGACGAATGTGGCTTGGCCGATGCGCAGCGGCTGGCCGTCCACCTTGCCTTCAAGGCCGAGCCCCGGGACTGTCTGCACGTCGTCGGCAGCGGCGGCGGTGCGGCCAAAGGCACGCGCGATCGGGTGCTCGGAGCGGTTCTCGAGGGCGGCGGCAAGGGCCAGGCAACGGTCGGCCGGCAGTGCCGCCAGTGGGCGGATGCTGCGCAGGGTCAGGCGGCCTTCGGTGAGGGTGCCGGTCTTGTCGAAAATCACCGTGTCGATCTGGTTCAGGCCCTCAAGTACATGGCCACGGGTCACCAGCAGGCCGAGCTTGTGCAGGGTGCCGGTGGCGGCAGTGAGCGCGGTCGGGGTGGCCAGCGAGAGGGCGCACGGGCAGGTCGCCACCAGCATGGCCAGGACGATCCAGAAGGCCCGTGCCGGGTCCAGGTACCACCACCACAGGCCAATGGCCACGGCGGCCAGCAGCGAGAACAGCAGGAAATATTGCGAGGCGCGGTCGGCGATTTCCGCCAGCCGTGGCTTTTCTGTCTGCGCGCGTTCAAGCAGGCGGACGATGGCCGACAGGCGTGAGTCATGGCCGAGGGCTTCGACTTCCACGTTCAGTGTGCTCTCCACGTTCAGCGTGCCGCCGGTGACGCGCTCGCCGGCCCGCCGTGGTAGCGGCAGGTACTCGCCGGTCAGCAGCGATTCGTCGACGCTGGAACGCCCTTCGACGATGCGCCCGTCCGCCGGGATCACCGCGCCGGGCAGCACCTGCACGGTGTCGCCACGCTGCAGTTCGCCAAGCAGGATGCGTTCGGCCCGCCCGTAGCTGTCCAGGCGCAGGCACGAGGCCGGTAGCAGGTTGACCAGCTGCGCGGTGGCTGCGGCCGTGCGTTCGCGGGCGCGGCGTTCGAGGTAGCGGCCAGTGAGCAGGAACAGGGCGAACATGCCGACGGTATCGAAATACAACTCGCCGCTGCCGGTCACGGCGGTCCAGATGCCAGCACCGAAGGCCAGGCCGATGGCCAGCGACACCGACACGTCCATGGTCAGGTGGCGGGTGCGCAGGTCGCGCGCGGCGCCCTTGAAGAACGGCGCGCAGCTGTAGAAGACGATGGGAATGGTCAGGAACAGCGCGACCCAGCGCAGAATGGTGTGCATTTCCGGCGACAGGTCGATGTTGAATTCTGGCCAGGTGGCCATGGTCGCCATCATCGCCTGGAACCACAGCAGGCCGGCTACGCCCAGGCGGCGCAGGGCGCTGCGGTTCTCCCGGGCCAGCTGCTCGGCGGCCTGGTCGGGTTGATACGGGTGGGCGGCATAGCCGATCTGGCGCAGTTCGGCGAGCAGCCGGGACAGCGGTAGCTGGTGGTCGTCCCAGTTGAGCAGCAGGCGGTGGTTGGACAGGTTCAGGCGGGCTTCGGCGACGCCCGGCAGATTGCGCAGGTGCTTTTCGATCAGCCAGCCGCAGGCGGCGCAGCTGATGCCTTCGACCAGCAAGGTCGCCTCGGCCAGGTCGCCGGCATGGCGGACGAAGTTCTGCTGGACATCACTGCGGTCGTACAGCGCCAGTTCGTCTTGCAGTTGTTTCGGCAGCGCCTCGGGGTTGGCACTGCGGTCGCTGCGGTGCTGGTAGTAGTGCTCAAGGCCACCGGCGACGATGGATTCGGCCACCGCCTGGCAGCCGGGACAGCAAAATTGCCGGGGCTCGCCGAGCACCACGGCAGTGAAGCGGCTGCCGGCGGGAACGGGCAGGGCGCAGTGGTAGCAAGGGGTGGGCTGGGTCATAAGGCAGGCACGGCTGGTGGGGCAGATGACAATTCCTGAGGGGGCGGGCTTGCCTGCCCCCTCAGGGAATGATGATGTGGCTACTGTTGGTGTTCGGCGCCCTGGAGCGCTTCATCGCCCAGCTGCAAGGTCACGCCATGTTCGACCTTCTCTTCCTCGAACAACCGCCATACATGCTCGTCCTGGCTACCCAACAGCTCCACGAACCGACGCCCGTCGACCTTGTCCTCCAGTTGCCCGACATAACGCCCGGCCGCCACCCGGCTGAGCAGCACCTTGCGGTCCTTGTCCGGCTGGGTGGGCGAAATCAGGTTCAGCTCCAGGCTCTGCGGGTCGCTGTTGCCGCTCAGGCGCACGTCCACCTCGCCAGTCAGCTCATCCAGGTGCACGCTGGCCTTGAGGTTGAGGGTCTGGGCCAGCAGCTCACGGTCCAGCGAACGGTTGATGCCTTTGCCGGCCTCGTAGTAGTTGTCGTTGACCAGGTTGTCCGGGTTGCGCACGGCAATGCTGACCATGGTCAGGCTCAGGCACACCGAAGTGGTCAGGATGCCGATGATGATCCAGGGCCAGAGGTGCTTGTACCAAGGGCTGGCGGCGGTGGCGGCAGGCATTGTCAGGGTTCTCTCTGTCAGCGGATCTGTGGGCCGATGAAGCGGCTCTTGGCTTCAACCTTGGCGGCGCTGTCGTCGGCGCTCTTGAGGATGAAGGTGATTTCGTTGGTGGTCGAGGGCAGCTTCTCGGGGGCGATCGACAGCTGTACCGGCAGGCTGACGATATCGCCGGCGGCTACGCGGATTTCGCGCTGGCCTTCCAGGCGCAGGTCGGGCAGGCCGGCGGCGTCCAGCACGTAGACGTGGTCGCGCTGGTCCTTGTTCATGACCTTGAGGCTGTATACGTTCTCGATCCGGCCCTGGGCGTTTTCGCGGTACAGCACGCGGTCCTTGCTGACGTCGAAACCGACCAGCGAGCGGGTGGCGAAGGCGGTGCCCAGGGCGACGATCATCACCAGCAGCACCACGGCATAGCCAATCAGGCGCGGGCGCAGCATGTGGGTCTTCTGCCCCGAGAGGTTGTGCTCGGTGGTGTAGCTGATCAGCCCTTTGGGGTAGTTCATCTTGTCCATGATGCTGTCGCAGGCGTCGATGCACGCTGCGCAGCCGATGCACTCGATCTGCAGGCCATCGCGGATGTCGATGCCGGTGGGGCAGACCTGCACGCACATGGTGCAGTCGATGCAGTCACCCAGGCCCATGGCCTTGTAGTCGGCGTCTTTCTTGCGCGGGCCACGGGTTTCGCCGCGGCGCGGGTCGTACGAGACGATCAGGGTGTCCTTGTCGAACATCACACTCTGGAAGCGCGCGTAGGGGCACATGTACACGCACACCTGCTCGCGCAGCCAGCCGGCGTTGCCGTAGGTGGCCAGGGTGAAGAAGCCGACCCAGAAGTAGGCCCAGCCATCGGCATCGCCTGTGAAGAACTCAGTGAGCAGTTCGCGGATCGGCGAGAAGTAGCCGACGAAGGTCATGCCGGTGACGAAGCCGATCAGCAGCCACAGGCTGTGCTTGGCGAACTTGCGCAGGAACTTGTTGCCGCTCATGGGCGAGCGGTCGAGTTTCATGCGCTGGTTGCGGTCACCCTCGGTGACTTTCTCGCACCACATGAAGATCCACGTCCACACGCTTTGCGGGCAGGTGTAGCCGCACCACACGCGGCCGGCGAACACAGTGATGAAGAACAGGCCGAAGGCGGCGACGATAAGGATGCCTGAAAGCAGGATGAAGTCCTGGGGCCAGATGGTGGCGCCGAAAATGTAGAATTTGCGCTCAGGCAGGTTCCACCACACAGCCTGGTGGCCACCCCAGTTCAGCCACACGGTGCCGAAATAGAGCAGGAATAGCGCGGCCCCGCCGACCATCCGCAGCCTGCGGAAGATGCCGGTGAAGGCGCGGGTGTAGATTTTCTCGCGAGAGGCGTAGAGGTCGACGGAATCCTTCCCTTTGTTGGCAGGCGGGGTGACGTCATGTACCGGAATTTGCTTGCTCATCATCAAGTCCCACGGCAGTGGAGAAACGCCGCGGCCAGTGCGTGCCGGCCACAGTCTCGCGCATGCTGCTAGCGCTCTGCGATCAATGATACGCCGCTGGTGGCGATATGGGATCGCGCTGCGACCTTTAGTCGCGTTGGGTTCGTGGTATGAATCGTGTTATGGCGGGTGTCAATTGATCCAGGTCATCTTGTGCTGCATTTGCCGGCCTCATCGCGGATAAATCCGCGAGAGGCCAGGCCTGCCTTACTCAGCCTGCTGGGCCGGTTCAGCCTGGTGCGACAGGCTGTACACATAAGCCGCCAGCAAGTGCACCTTGTCATTGCCCTGCAACTGTTCCTGCGCCGGCATCTGCCCTTGGCGGCCATAGCGAATGGTCTGCTGCAGCTGGGCAAAGCTCGAACCGTAGATGAACGCCTGCGGGTGGGTCAGGTTCGGCGCACCCATGGCCGGGGTGCCCTTGCCCTCAGGGCCGTGGCAGGCCACGCAGTTGGCGGCGAACAGCTTCTGGCCGTTCTCGGCATCGGCCTTGGCACCTTCCGGCAGGCTGCGGCCATCGAGCTTGCTGGTGACGAACGCGGCGACATCGGCCACGCCCTGTTCGCCAAGCACTTCCCCCCAGGCCGGCATCACGCCATGGCGGCCGCCCATGATGGTGGTCTTGATGGTTTCCGGCTCGCCGCCCCAGCGCCAGTCCTGGTCGGTCAGGTTGGGGAAGCCATAGGCGCCCTTGGCATCGGAACCGTGGCACACCGAGCAGTTCGAGGCGAACAGGCGTGCGCCCATTTTCAGCGCTTGCGGGTCCTTGGCAACCTCTTCGATCGGCATCGCCGCGAACTTGGCGAAAATCGGCCCGAAGCGTGCGTTGGCCTTGGCCATTTCCTTTTCCCACTCGTGCACGCCGGTCCAGCCCGGCTGGCCGTTGGAGAACTCGGTCTGCTTGTCGTTATCCAGGTACGAATAGCCCGGCAGGATGCCTTTCCAGTTGCCCAGGCCTGGGTACAGCACCAGGTAGCCGAGGGCGAAGATGATGGTGCCGACAAACAGCCAGAACCACCATTTCGGCAGCGGGTTGTCGTATTCCTCGATGCCATCGAAGGCATGCCCGACGGTCTCGTCGGTGACCTCTTCGCGCTGGCCCTTGCGGGTCGACAGCAGCAGCCAGGTCAGCGAGAAGATGGTGCCCAGGGTCAGGACGGTAACGTACAGACTCCAGAAGGTTGTCATTGTTGTTTGCTCCCAGAAGCTTTTGCTTGCTCGACGTGCCGGCTGGCCTCGGGGTCATCCGCGAAGGGCAGTTGCGTCGCCTCGTCGAAGTCCTTCTTGCGCCGGGGGTTGAACACCCACAGTGCCAGGCCCACGAAGGCCACCATCACCACGACGGTGCCCAGGCCGCGAATCATCCCGATATCCATCAGCGTCACCGTTTGCTTTTGATGATGGTGCCAAGACCCTGCAGGTACGCGACCAGTGCGTCCATTTCGGTCTTGCCCTTGACCGCGTCGCGGGCGCCGGCGATGTCGGCGTCGCTGTACGGTGTGCCCAAGGTACGCAGCACTTCCAGTTTCTTCGCGGTGTCCTTGCCGTCGAGCTTGTTCTCGACCAGCCACGGGTAGGCCGGCATCTTCGATTCCGGCACCACGTTGCGCGGGTTGTACAGGTGCGCGCGGTGCCAGTCATCGGAGTAGCGGCCACCCACGCGGGCCAGGTCCGGGCCGGTGCGCTTGGAGCCCCACAGGAACGGGTGGTCCCAGACGCTTTCGCCCGCGACCGAGTAGTGGCCGTAGCGCTCGGTTTCGGCGCGGAACGGGCGAATCATCTGCGAGTGGCAGCCCACGCAGCCTTCACGGATGTAGATGTCGCGGCCTTCGACTTCCAGCGCGGTGCGCGGCTTCATGCCTTCGACCGGCTTGTTGGTGACGTCCTGGAAAAACAGCGGGACGATCTGGGTCAGGCCACCGACGCTCACGGCGATGACCATGAAGAAGGCCAGCAGGCCTATGTTCTTCTCGACGGCTTCATGCTTCATCAGTGCGCTCCCACGACGACGATCTTGGCGGCTTCCTCGGCCTGTGCCGGGTTGGCGGCACGCACGGTACGGAACACGTTGTAGGCCATCAGCAGCATGCCGGTGGCGAAGAACGCACCGCCCAGGGCGCGGACGATATAGCCAGGGTGGCTGGCCTGCAGGGCTTCGACGAAGGAGTAGGTGAGCGTGCCGTCATCGTTGATGGCGCGCCACATCAGGCCCTGGGTGATGCCGTTGACCCACATCGAGGCGATGTACAGCACGGTGCCGATGGTCGCCAGCCAGAAGTGCGCGTTGATCAGGCCGACGCTGTGCATCTGCTCGCGGCCGTAGAGTTTCGGGATCATGTGGTAGACCGCGCCGATCGAGATCATCGCCACCCAGCCGAGGGCACCGGCGTGCACGTGGCCGATGGTCCAGTCGGTGTAGTGCGACAGCGAGTTGACGGTCTTGATGGCCATCATCGGGCCTTCGAAGGTGGACATGCCGTAGAACGCCAGCGACACCACCAGGAAGCGCAGGATCGGGTCGGTACGCAGTTTGTGCCAGGCGCCCGACAGGGTCATCATGCCGTTGATCATGCCGCCCCAGCTCGGTGCCAGCAGGATGATCGACATCACCATGCCCAGCGATTGCGCCCAGTCCGGCAGCGCGGTGTAGTGCAGGTGGTGCGGGCCGGCCCAGATGTACAGGGTGATCAGTGCCCAGAAGTGCACGATCGACAGGCGATAGGAGTAGATCGGCCGTTCAGCCTGCTTGGGTACGAAGTAGTACATCATCCCCAGGAAGCCGGTGGTGAGGAAGAAGCCCACCGCGTTGTGGCCGTACCACCACTGGATCATCGCGTCGGTGGCGCCAGCGTAGGCCGAGTACGACTTGAACAGGCTCACCGGCAGCGAGATGTGGTTGACGATGTGCAGCATCGCGGTGACCACGATGAAGGCGCCGTAGAACCAGTTGCCGACATAGATGTGCTTGGTCTTGCGCTTGACGATGGTACCGAAGAACACCAACCCGTAGGTCACCCAGACAATGGCCAGGAGGATCGCCAGCGGCCACTCGAGCTCGGCGTATTCCTTGGTGGTGGTGAAGCCCATCGGCAGGGTGATCAGCGCGCCGACGATCACCGCCTGCCAGCCCCAGAAGGTGAAGGCGGCCATGCTGTCGGAGATCAGCCGGGTCTGGCAGGTCCGCTGCACCACGTAGTAGCTGGTGCCGAACAGCGCACAGCCACCGAAGGCGAAGATGACCAGGTTGGTGTGCAGCGGGCGCAGGCGGCCGAAGCTGGTCCAGGGCAGGTCCAGGTTCAGTTGCGGCCACACCAGCTGCGAGGCGATGAAGACGCCCAGGCCCATGCCAAGGATCCCCCAGACCACCGTCATGATGGCGAACTGGCGGACGACCTTATAGTTATAAGCAGTCGGACTGATTGCTGTGCTCATTCTAAGGTTCCACGGTTTTGGTGTTCTTGTTGGTCGAAAAATCGGCGCCAGTATCGATAACCACTTGGGTTATGGCAACGCAAGGATCCTTGCGCCGACCCGTGTCCGGGCCCTTTCGCCGGTGTCCCACGGCGATAGGGTCGGGACGATTGTACACAAATAAATATTTGTAATGTGTACCGTTTTTCATCTTTTTCTGATCGATCGGTCAGGCTTTTTCGGGGGCGGCATCAGGCTGTGCGCCGCGTCTGCTTCGGTCCTTGCGGAGCGAAGCCCACTGAGGCAACAAGCTTAGTTCTGTTCGGAGGGGGTGCAAGGGCGGAGGTAGAGCGGGGAGGGGGGGCCGCAAGGCGGCCCCAAGGGTATTACTGGGCGGTCAGGTTCTCGGCGGTGCCGTTCTGCGACAGGCTGTACACATAGGCAGCCAGCAGATGCACCTTGTCATTGCCCTGGATTTCCGCCTGGGCCGGCATCTGCCCCTGGCGCCCATAGCGAATGGTCTGCTGCAACTGGGCAAAGCTCGAACCATAGATGAACGCCTGCGGATGGGTCAGGTTCGGTGCGCCCATGGCCGGGGTGCCTTTACCTTCAGGCCCGTGGCAGGCCACGCAGTTGCCGGCGAAGATTTCCTTGCCCTTGACCGGGTCGGCCTTGACCCCTTCCGGCAGGCTGCGGCCGTCGAGGTTGGTCAACACGAACGCGGCGACATCCGCCACACCCTGTTCCCCGATCACCTCGGCCCACGCCGGCATCACGCCGTGGCGGCCATTCATGATCGACGCCTTGATGGTCTCCGGCTCGCCGCCCCAGCGCCAGTCCTGGTCGGTCAGGTTGGGGAACCCGTAGGCGCCCTTGGCATCCGAACCGTGGCACACCGAGCAGTTGGAGGCGAACAGGCGGCTACCCATTTTCAGTGCCTGTGGGTCCTTGGCCACTTCCTCGACGGGCATGGCGGCATACTTGGCGAAGATCGGGCCGAACTTGGCGTCGGCCTTCTCCATCTCCTTCTGCCACTCGTTGGCACCGGTCCAGCCATTCTCGTAGCCGGGCAGGATGCCTTTCCAGTTGCCCAGGCCCGGGTACAGCACCAGGTAGCCGGCACCGAACACCAGGGTGCCGACGAACAGCCAGAACCACCACTTGGGCAGCGGGTTGTCGTACTCCTCGATGCCATCGAAGCTGTGCCCCATGGTCTGGTCGGTGGTGCTGTTGCTCTGGCCCTTGCGGGTCGACAGCAACAGCCACGCCAGGCCGATCAGGCTGCCGATGGTCAGTACGCTGATGTAGGTACTCCAGAAGGTGGTCATTGCGCTTTGCTCCTCACAGCCGCAGTCATGGCAGCAGGTTCCTGCCCGGCAGGGGGCAGGCGGTCGTCGACGAAGGGCAGCAGGCGCGCTTCGGCGAAATCATGGTCGCGGCGACGGTTGAACACCCATAGCGAGAGGCCGATGAAGGCGACCATCACCACCAGGGTGCCCAGGCCACGGATCATGCCGATGTCCATTTCCATGCGGGTTACCTCTTGTTCTTGATGGCGGTGCCGAGCACCTGCAGGTAGGCGACCAGGGCGTCCATCTCGGTCTTGCCCTTGACCGCATCACGGGCACCGGCGATGTCCTCGTCGGTGTACGGCACGCCCAGGGTGCGCAGGGTGCGCATCTTGGTGTCGGTGTGGCTGTTGTCGACCTTTTCGGCGACCAGCCACGGGTAGGACGGCATCTTCGACTCCGGTACCACGTTGCGCGGGTTGTACAGGTGCGCGCGGTGCCAGTCGTCCGAATAGCGGCCACCCACGCGGGCCAGGTCCGGCCCGGTGCGCTTGGAGCCCCACAGGAACGGGTGGTCCCAGACGCTTTCGCCCGCGACCGAGTAGTGGCCGTAGCGTTCGGTTTCGGCGCGGAACGGGCGGATCATCTGCGAGTGGCAGCCGACGCAGCCTTCGCGGATGTAGATGTCGCGGCCTTCCAGTTGCAGCGCGGTGTAGGGCTTCATGCCTTCGACCGGCTTGTTGGTGACGTCCTGGAAGAACAGCGGGACGATCTGGGTCAGGCCGCCGATGCTCACGGCAAACACCATCAGCAGGGCCAGCAGGCCGACGTTTTTCTCGATGACTTCATGTTTCATCAGGCAGGTCTCCTCAAGCCAGCTGGGCGTTCGCAGGGGCGGCGTCGAGCGCCGGCGAACGCACGGTGCGCCAGGTGTTCCAGGCCATCAGGAACATGCCGCTGAGGAATATCGCGCCGCCAACGAAGCGCACGATGAAGCCTGGGTGGCTGGCCACCAGGGTTTCCACGAACGAGTAGGTGAGCGTGCCGTCGCTGTTGACCGCGCGCCACATCAGGCCCTGGGCGATGCCGTTGACCCACATCGAGGCGATGTACAGCACGGTGCCGATGGTTGCCAGCCAGAAGTGCGCGTTGATCAGGCCGATGCTGTGCATCTGCTGCTTGCCGAACACTTTCGGGATGGTGTGGTACAGCGCGCCGATCGAGATCATCGCTACCCAGCCGAGGGCGCCAGCGTGCACGTGGCCAATGGTCCAGTCGGTGTAGTGGGACAGGGCGTTGACCGTCTTGATGGCCATCATCGGGCCTTCGAAGGTGGACATGCCGTAGAACGCCAGCGACACCACCAGGAAGCGCAGGATCGGGTCGCTGCGCAGTTTGTGCCAGGCGCCCGAGAGGGTCATCATGCCGTTGATCATGCCGCCCCAGCTTGGCGCCAGCAGGATCAGCGACATCACCATGCCCAGCGATTGCGCCCAGTCCGGCAGCGCGGTGTAGTGCAGGTGGTGCGGGCCGGCCCAGATGTACAGGGTGATCAGTGCCCAGAAGTGGACGATCGACAGGCGATAGGAATACACCGGGCGCTCGGCCTGCTTGGGCACGTAGTAGTACATCATCCCGAGGAAGCCGGCGGTGAGGAAGAAACCTACCGCGTTGTGGCCGTACCACCATTGCACCATGGCGTCGGTGGCGCCGGCGTAGACCGAGTACGACTTGGTCAGGCTGACCGGCAGTTCCAGGTTGTTGACGATGTGCAGCAGCGCCACGGTGAGGATGAAGGCGCCGAAGAACCAGTTGCCCACGTAGATGTGCTTGGTGGTGCGTTTCATCAGCGTGCCGAAGAACACGATGGCGTAGCTCACCCAGACGATGGTGATCAGGATGTCGATCGGCCATTCCAGCTCGGCGTATTCCTTGGAGCTGGTGTAGCCCAGCGGCAGGGTGATGGCCGCCAGCAGGATCACCAGTTGCCAGCCCCAGAAGCTGAACGCGGCCAGTTTGGGCGCGAACAGGGTGGTCTGGCAGGTGCGTTGCACCGAATAATAGGAGGTGGCGAACAGCGCGCAGCCGCCGAAGGCAAAGATCACCGCATTGGTATGCAGGGGTCGCAGGCGGCCGAAGCTGGTCCAGGGGAGGTCGAAGTTGAGGGAAGGCCAGGCGAGCTGGGCGGCGATGAAGACACCGAGCCCCATCCCGACGATTCCCCACACCACCGTCATGATGGCGAATTGGCGGACCACCTTGTAGTTATAGGCGGTACTGCTGGTTGTGTTCATGTATGGGTTCCCATCCACGGTTATTTTGGCAGGCTTTACAGCGAGGCAAGCATGAGTAATGGGCAAAGTGCCGGTATTGACGGGGATCAATGGGCGCAAGTCGGAAATGTCCCAGGCTTGCGCTGCGATCCTCCGCGAATGGGCGGCGAGGGCAGTGCGTGCGCGTGCCTGATCCTGGCCCATGGCGCGGGTGCGCCGATGGACAGCGAGTTCATGGACGAAATGGCGCAAAGGCTCGCGGCGCTTGGGGTCGGGGTGGTTCGCTTCGAGTTCCCCTACATGGCCGAGCGGCGCAACGGCGGCGGCAAGCGGCCGCCCAATCCGCAGAAGGTGCTGCTGGAATGCTGGCGCGAGGTGTACCGGCAGGTGCGACCTTTGGTCACGGGCAGGCTGGCCATTGGCGGCAAGTCGATGGGCGGGCGCATGGCCAGCCTGCTGGCCGATGAACTGGGGGTGGATGCGCTGGTGTGCCTGGGCTATCCGTTCTATGCGGTGGGCAAGCCGGAGAAGCCACGGGTCGAGCACCTGGCCGAGCTGAAGACGCGCACGCTGATCGTGCAGGGCGAGCGCGATGCGCTGGGCAATCGGGAGGCGGTGGAGGGGTATGCGCTGTCACCGGCTATCGACGTGAGCTGGCTGGTGGCGGGGGATCATGATCTGAAGCCGCTGAAGGCTTCGGGGTTCAGCCATGAGCAGCACTTGCAGGCTGCGGCCGAAAAAGTGGAGGGTTTTCTGAAGGATTAATGCTGGCTTCTTCGCGGCGGCTCGACGCCGCGAAGAAGCCAGTGCGGGCTAACGCTTAGTCGCGGTACTCGCACAGGTAAGCGGTATCCACTTTCACCTGCAGCTGGAACTTGCTGTCGGCCGGCACGTTGAACGTGTCGCCAGCGTTGAAGGTTTCCCAGTTGTCGCTACCCGGCAGCTTCACGGTCAGGGCGCCGGACACCACGTGCATGATCTCGCGCTTGGCAGTGCCGAACTCGTATTCGCCCGGGGCCATCACGCCCACAGTGGCAGGGCCTTCATCACCGGCGAAGGCGATCGACTTGACGGTGCCGTTGAAGTACTCGTTGACCTGGAACATGGGCGACTCCTGAAAGAATGGGGGGTGAAAAAGGGCTGGCCAGTATGCCCAAGCCCATTGGCCCCGTCATCTGCTTTCAGGTGCCGTTCGCAGGCAGGCTCAAGGGCAGCAGGCGTGCGGTGTTGCGCGCATCTTCCAGGGCCCGGTGCTGCTGCCCGCAGAAGTGCATGCCCGCCAGTTGCAGCGCGCCATTGAGCCCGGCCGGGCGCTGCAGGTGGCGAGCCTTGGCGAAGCGCTGCTTGAGGTTGATGTGCGGCAGCTCGCGCAGCAGGCTGTCGACTTCATGCTGGCGCCATTCCTGCAACAGCTGCTGGCGGTCATAGTCGCCCCAGCTGACCCAGGCTTGCAGCTGCCCGCGGTGGTGCCCCAGCCAGCGCTCGAAACGCTCCCAGACCTCGGGGAAGGCCGCGGCACTGTCGACACTGGCCTGGCTGATGTGCGTCAGCTCGCGGCAGAACGGTGTCAGCTGCGGCCGCCGCCGGGGCCGCACGAAGCGCTGGAAGTGGTCCACTTCACGGCCTTCGCGGGTCACCAGGCTGGCGCCGATTTCAATGATTTCCATCTCCGTGACCGGCCAGCCACCGTCATCGGTGGTGGCTTCCAGGTCGATCACCAACCAGTGGCCCATACCAGGCTCCCTCGCCAAACATGCCAAAGCAGCGTAGCCAATGTCTGGCCTTACGGCATCCCCTGGCAAAATGCCCTTACTTTGGCATAACCAGCAGTTGTGCAGTGCCGGGAAAACGCCTAGCTTAAGCGCATCCAGGTATGAACCGTGATGAGCGTCCGCTTTGACTCCAGCGCCCGGCCTGAAGCTAATCTCCACTCTGATGCTGCTGGCTGCGGCCTGGCTGGCGCTGCCAGCGTGGGCCGTCGAGGCCATCGAGGTGAAGATCGGCGCTGCGCATTTCCCGCCTTATACCGTGCGCCCGGAGCAGGGCGCCGACACCGGTTTGCTGCCCCAGTTGGTCGAGGCATTGAACCGCATGCAGTCGGACTACCGCTTCATCCTGGTGCCGACCTCCATCCAGCGGCGCTTTGGTGATTTCCAGCAAGGCCGCACCGACATGGCGATCTTCGAGAACCCCGAGTGGGGCTGGCAGCAGATTACCCACCAGGCGGTGGACATGGGCCTGGAGGATGCCGAAGTGTTCGTTGCCAGGAAAACCAGCGGTCGCGATCAGCATTATTTCGACAGTTTGAGCGGTAAGCGTCTGGCGCTGTTCAACGGCTATCACTATGCCTTTGCCAACTTCAACTCCGACCCCAACTACCTGCGCAAGACCTACAACGCAACGCTGACCTACTCCCACGACAGCAACCTGCTGATGGTCCAGGCCGGTCGCTCCGACATTGCCCTGGTGACGCGCTCCTACCTGAGCGACTTCCTGGCCCGCAACCCCGACAGCCTCAGCCAGCTGATCGCCTCGCAGCGCATCGACCAGGTTTATCACCACTATGCCTTGCTGCGTCCCGGTGCCCCGATCACCGACCATAAGTTCGCCGAGCTGCTGCGCCACCTGCGCGACACGGGCGAACTGACGCGCATCTTCCAGCCCTACCGGATCACCGTCGCCGCGCCGAACGACTAAATTCCCCAGGCATGGGCACGTCATCAGAAGTGAGCCTTTCTTTATGACTTCGTGAGCCAAGACCATGCCGTTCGATGCCGCTTCGCAGCCTCTGTCTTTACCCCGCTGGCGCAGCCTCGATGCCGAGGAAGATGACCGCCGGTTGAGCCTGACCCTTGAAGGGCAGCCATTGATTCAGCTGCGACTGGAGCCGGGCGATACGCTGCAAGTGCATGTGCAAAGCCTGTGTTCGGAGCGCCCGCAGCAAGCGCTATGGGCTGCCTGCTATTGGCTGCTGTCACGTGATCCGGCTCGCCAGCGCCTGGCCGTGCACCTGCCGTCCAGCGTGCCGCAGGCTTTGGCCAGCGGTTTGTTGCTGGCCGGCGAAGTCGCCGGGGTCTACCTGTGTGAGCGCGCGCTGTTCTGGCAGTTGCCGCAGCCGTGGCTGGTGGCTTCGAACAGCGGTGCCTATCCGCAGCAGATGCAGTTCAGCAACGGCAAGCGCCACCCGCGCCGGGCACCCAAGCCGCGTGGCGAGGTGTATCGCCGGTTCGATGCGCGGCTGGGCGCCTGGGTGTCGTTGCGTACCCTGGAAGTCGACCAGGATCTGGAGCGCTTCAACCGCTGGCAGAACCACCCCCGGGTGGAGAAATTCTGGCAGGAGGCGGGCTCGCTGGAGCAGCACCGCGCGTACCTGACCAAGCTCGAAGCCGACCCGCACACCCTGACCCTGATCGGCTGTTTCGATGATCAGCCGTTCGCCTACTTCGAAGCGTACTGGGCCAAGGAGGATCGTATTGCGCCGTTCTATCCAGCCGACGATTATGACCGTGGCATCCACATGCTGGTGGGGGAGGAGGCACACCGGGGCCCGCATAAGGTCGCCAGCTGGCTGTCGGCGCTGGTGCACTACCTGTTCCTGGACGACCCGCGCACCCAGCGCGTGGTGGCTGAGCCCCGTGCCGACAACGGCAAGATGATCGGCTACATGCACGACCAGTGTTTCCATTGCGACAAGGAATTCGACTTCCCGCACAAGCGCGCGGCATTGATGATTCTGGGGCGGGAGCGGTTCTTCGAGCGTTGCAAGCTGGTGTAGCTGCAAGCCTCAAGCTGCAAGTGTGATTGGCGGTAGACCGCTGTTTCTTGCAGCTTGCAGCTTGCAGCTTAGAGCTTGCAGCTTCTGTCAGGCCTGCCGGTTGGCAGTCTTGCGACAATGCACCAGGGCATCGCGAATCATGAAGTTGACCAGGGTCGGCGAAACCCCCAGTTCCTTGGCGATGTCCTTCTGCGGCACGCCATGCAGGCGATACATCTCGAAGGCATAGCGGGTGCGCTGGGGCAGTTCGTTGAGCGCCTCGGCGATGTGTTCGAGCGCCGCCAGGTTGATGTGCGTGGCTTCGGGCGAGGCGTTCGGGATGACCACGTTCAGGCCTTCCTCTTCGCTGCCGGAATACTTCAGCTCCATGGCCTGCTTGCGGTAATGGTCGATGGCCAGGTTGCGCACGATCTGGAACAGGTAGCTGAGCTGCGCCTTGAACGACGAGGTGATCTGCGGGGCGGCGCTGAGCCGGAAGAAGGCATCCTGCACCACGTCCTCGGCGCGCGAGCGGCAGCCGGTGATGCGGGCTGCGATCTTGACCAGGATGCTGCGGTTGTCGACGAATGCCTGGAGTAATGGTGAATCGCACTTACTTGTGGATAGTTGTTCCGCCATGGAAATCACCTTGTCTCGAACGGGGAAGGGAGCACCCCTTGAAGGGAAGCTGCCTACGACGTGCGACAAACTATTCAGAATGATAATGATTGTCAAATACGAAAGTTAATGAGTTTCTATTAGTTTCAGTTCTAAGGTGAACCGCGTGATGCAGTTCACCTTGCGCCCCTGCTTACACGGCTAATTTCCCGCCGCGCCCATCCGTTCCCCTGTGTACATCCGGCCGCTGCCGCTACCCGCCGACCTTGTGCGGGGCAGCCAGCCCGACTTAACCAGACACTGGCAGGAACCCCCCATGACGGACGCCTTCGAACTCCCGCTCTCGCTGGTCCAGGCCCTGGCGCAACGCGCCGCGCAGACCCCGGACCGCATCGCCCTGCGCTTTCTGGCCGATGCCCCCGGCGAGCAGGCCGTGCTCAGCTACCGCGACCTGGATGCCCGTGCGCGCACCATCGCCGCGGCGTTGCAGGCCCGCGCCAGCTTCGGCGAGCGGGCCGTGCTGCTGTTCCCCAGCGGCCCGGACTACGTGGCGGCGTTCTTCGGTTGCCTGTACGCCGGGGTCATTGCCGTGCCGGCCTATCCACCGGAGTCGTCACGCCGCCATCACCAGGAGCGCCTGCTGTCGATCATCGACGATGCCGAACCGCGCCTGCTGCTGACCGTCGGTGCGCTGCACGACAGCCTGCAGGGTCTCGAAGCCCTGGCCGGCGACCACGCGCCTGAACTGCTGGCAGTGGATGCGCTTGATCCGGCATTGGCCGAGCGCTGGCGCGAGCCGGTGTTGAATGCGCACGACATCGCCTTCCTGCAGTACACCTCCGGCTCCACCGCACTGCCCAAGGGCGTGCAGGTCAGCCACGGCAACCTGGTGGCCAACGAGCAACTGATCCGCACCGGCTTTGGCATCGACCTCAACCCGGACGATGTGATCGTCAGCTGGCTGCCGCTGTACCACGACATGGGCCTGATCGGCGGGCTGCTGCAGCCGATCTTCAGTGGCGTGCCGTGCGTGCTGATGTCGCCGGGCTACTTCCTCGCCCGGCCGTTGCGCTGGTTGCAGGCCATCAGCGAGTACGGCGGCACCATCAGCGGCGGGCCGGACTTCGCCTACCGGCTGTGCAGCGAGCGGGTCAGCGAGGCGGCCCTTGCCGGCCTCGACCTGAGCCGCTGGCGTGTGGCCTATTCCGGCTCCGAGCCGATCCGCCAGGACAGCCTCGCCACCTTCGCCGACACCTTCGCCGCCTGCGGCTTCCAGCCGGGCAGCTTCTTTGCCAGCTATGGCCTGGCCGAAGCCACCTTGTTCGTCAGTGGCAGCCGCCGTGGCCAGGGCATCGGCGCGCTGGAACTGGACAGCGATGCGTTCGCCGCCAACCGTGCCGAAGCCGGCAAGGGCAGTGTGCTGATGAGCTGCGGCTACCCGCAGCCTGGGCACGCGGTGCGCATCGTCGAGCCGCAGCAACTTGAAGTGCTGGGCGACAACCAGGTCGGCGAGATCTGGGCCGGCGGCCCGAGCATCGCCCGGGGCTACTGGCGCAACCCTGAAGCCACGGCGCGCACCTTCGTCGAAAGGGATGGCCAGACCTGGTTGCGGACCGGCGACCTCGGCTTCATGCGTGACGGCGAAGTGTTCGTCACCGGTCGCTTGAAGGACATGCTGATCGTCCGCGGCCAGAACCTTTACCCGCAAGACCTGGAAAAGACCCTGGAGCGTGAGGTCGAAGTGCTGCGCAAGGGCCGGGTGGCCGTGTTCGCCGTCGACGACCAAGGCGAGGAGGGCATCGGCGTGGCGGTGGAAATCAGCCGCAACGTGCAGAAGGCGGTCAAACCCGAGGCCCTGATCAAGGCCCTGCGCCAAGTGATCGCCGATGCCTGTCGCCAGGCACCGGCGGTGGTCCTGCTGCTCAACCCGGGTGCATTGCCCAAGACCTCCAGCGGCAAGCTGCAGCGTTCGGCCTGCCGCCTGCGCATGAATGATGGCAGCCTGGATTGCTATGCACGCTTCCCCGTGGCTGCCGGGCCGGTTGCAGAGACAGCAACCGGCGACGACCTGCAAGCGCGCATTGCGGGTATCTGGCGCGAAGTCCTCAAGGTCGAGGCGGTTGCCGTTGACGACCACTTCCTGCTGCTGGGTGGCAACTCCATCGCCGCTACCCAGGTCACTGCGCGCCTGGCTGATGAGCTGGGTATCGCGCTGAGCCTGCGGGCTTTGTTCGAGGCGCCGACACTGGCCGAGTACAGCGCTGCGGTGGCCGCCATCCTTGCTGAAGGGGCTGGTGAGCCCACCGCTATCACGGCGCTGCACCGTGGCCAAGCCTTGCCGCAGTCGCTGGCACAGAACCGCCTGTGGCTGACCTGGCAGCTTGAGCCGCAGTCTGCGGCCTATAACATTCCTGCCGGCCTGCACCTGCGCGGCGAGCTGGATGAGCCCGCGCTTGAAGCAGCGTTCCAGGCGTTGGTAGCGCGCCACGAGTCGCTGCGTACGGTGTTCAGCGAAGAGGACGGACAGGCGTTGCAGCGTGTCCTGCCGGAGCAGCCGTTCAGCCTTCAGCGCCTGGACCTGGAAGGGCTGGCGCCCGAGCAGGTGGCCTTGCGCCGCGAGCAAGAGGCGCAACAGCCCTTCGACCTGACCCAGGGCCCGCTGCTGCGCGTGACCCTGGTGCGCCTGGATGACGAAGACCATCAGCTGTGGGTGACCTTGCACCACATCGTCGCCGATGGCTGGTCGCTGAACATCCTGCTCGACGAGTTCGCCAAGCTGTATGCCGCCCGTTGCCAGGGCCAGGACGCCAAGTTGCCGGCGCTGACCCTGGGTTACGCCGACTACGGCAGCTGGCAGCGCCAGTGGCTGGCCGAGGGCGAAAGCGCCCGTCAGCTGGCGTACTGGAAAAGTGCATTGGGCGATGCCTTGCCGGTGCTCGACCTGTACCCGGACCAGCCGCGCTCCAGCCAGCACCAGAACCGCGCCGCGCGCTTGAAAGTAAAAGTGCCGGCCAGGCTGGCCGATGCCCTCAAGGGCCTGGCCCGCGAACAGCAGGCCAGCCTGTTCATGGTCTTGCTGGCCGCCTGGCAAGGCCTGCTGCACCGCTACACCGGCCAGGGCGACATCCGTGTCGGCGTGCCCAATGCCAACCGCCCACGCCAGGAAACCCAGGGTATGGTCGGCTTCTTCATCAACACCCAGGTGCTGCGTGCGCAGCTGGATGGCCGCCTGCCGTTCGCCCAACTGTTGGCCCAGGTGCGCGGCGCGACCCTCGACGCCCAGGCCAACCAGGACCTGCCCTTCGAGCAATTGCTCGAAGCCCTGCCCGACGCGCGTGAGCAGGGCCTGTTCCAGGTCATGTTCAACCACCAGCAGCGTGATCTTTCGGCGCTGCGCCGCCTGCCGGGCCTGCTCGCCGAAGAGCTGCCATGGCACAGCCGCGAAGCCAAGTTCGACCTGCAACTGCACAGCGAAGAGGACCACCAGGGCCGCCTGAGCCTGGCCTTCGACTACGCTGCCGAGCTGTTCGACGTCAGCACCGTCAAGCGCCTGGCCCAGCACCTGCTGGCGCTGCTTGAGCAAGTCTGCGCGCAACCGTTACTGCCGCTGGGCGACGTGCAACTGCTGGATGAGCAGGGGCGTCAGCAACTGCTCGCGTGGGGTGAGGCACCTGCGCCTGCCCCGCAGCGCCTGCTGGTCGAGCAGCTTAACGAACAGGCGCGCCTGACCCCGGAGCGCACCGCCCTGGTCTGGGAGGGTGGCAGCCTCGACTACGCCGAACTGCATCAGCAGGCCAACCGCCTGGCGCACTATCTGCGCGACAAAGGCGTCGGCCCCGACACTTGCGTGGCCATCGCGGTCGAGCGTTCGCCGCAACTGCTGGTTGGCTTGCTGGCGATCCTCAAGGCCGGCGGCGCCTATGTGCCGCTGGACGTCGACTACCCGGCCGAGCGCCTGGCCTACATGCTTGGCGACTGCCAGGCCAGCCTGCTGCTCAGCCATAGCAGCCGGCTCGGCACGCTGCCGCAGGTCGACGGCGTCAGCGCCATCGCCCTCGACCAGCTGCACCTGGACAGCTGGCCAAGCCAGGCGCCGGGCCTGCACTTGCACGGCGACAACCTGGCCTACGTGATCTACACCTCCGGCTCCACCGGCCAGCCGAAGGGCGTGGGCAACACCCATGCCGCCCTGGCCGAGCGCCTGCAGTGGATGCAGGCCCGCTATGCGCTGGATGAAAGTGACGTGCTGATGCAGAAGGCGCCGATCAGCTTCGACGTGTCGGTGTGGGAGTGCTTCTGGCCGTTGGTCACCGGCTGCAAGTTGGTGCTGGCCGGCCCCGGCGAGCACCGCGACCCGCAGCGCATCGCCGCGCTGGTGCAGCAGCATGGCGTGACCACGCTGCACTTCGTACCACCGCTGCTGCAGGTGTTCGTGCAGGAGCCGCTGGCCGCTGGTTGCAGCAGCCTGCGCCGGCTGTTCTCGGGCGGCGAGGCGCTGCCATCGAACCTGCGTGACCGTGTGTTGCAGCTGCTGCCACAGGTGCAGTTGCACAACCGCTACGGCCCGACCGAAACCGCCATCAACGTTACCCACTGGCATTGCCAGGCCGGCGATGGCGAGCGTTCGCCGATCGGTCGCCCGCTGGGCAACGTGCTCTGTCGGGTACTGGACGATGAGCTTGAACTGACCGCGCCTGGCGTACCAGGCGAGCTGTATCTTGGCGGTGCCGGCCTGGCCCGTGGCTACCTGGGCCGCCCTGGCCTGACCGCCGAACGCTTCGTGCCCCAGGCTGACGGCAACGGCGCACGCCTGTACCGCAGTGGCGACCGCGCCCGCTGGCAGGTGCAGAGTGAAGCCCTGGAATACCTCGGTCGCCTCGATCAGCAGGTCAAGGTGCGGGGTTTCCGCGTAGAGCCGGAAGAAGTGCAGGCGCGCCTGCTGGCTCAGCCGGGTGTCGAACAGGCACTGGTGCTGATTCACCAGGACGCGGTCGGTGCACAGCTGGTCGGTTACTACAGCGGCAGCGCACCGTCCGAAGTCTTGCTGGCCGCCTTGGCCAAGCAATTACCGGCGTACATGGTGCCGGCCCAACTGATCGGCCTGGAGCACATGCCGCTGGGCCCGAGTGGCAAGGTCGACCGCAAGGCGCTGCCCGCACCGGTCTGGCAGCAGCGTGCCCACGTCGAGCCACAGACCGCGCTGCAGCAGCAGGTCGCGGCCATCTGGCGCGAGGTGCTGAACCTGCCGCAGGTCGGCTTGCACGACGACTTCTTCGCCCTCGGTGGTCACTCGCTGCTGGCCACCCAGATCGTCTCGCGCACCCGCCTGGCCTGTGATGTCGAGCTGCCGCTCAAGGCGCTGTTCGAGGCCAGCGAACTGGCCGCGTTCTGTGAGGAAATCGCCCGTATCCGCGCTGCCGGCGAGCGCAACCAGCAAGGTGAAATCGCCCGGGTTGACCGCCGCCAGGCCGTGCCGCTGTCGTACTCGCAGCAGCGCATGTGGTTCCTCTGGCAGATGGAGCCGGGCAGCCCGGCCTACAACGTTGGCGGCATGGCGCGTTTACGTGGAACGCTGCATGTGGATGCCTTCGAACGCGCCCTGCAGGCGCTGATCGTGCGCCACGAGACCCTGCGTACCACCTTCCCCAGCATCGATGGCGTGCCGTACCAGTGCGTGGCCGACGACAGCGGGCTGCAACTGGACTGGCAGGACTTCACGGCCCTGCCGGCCGATAGCCGTCAGCAGCACTTGCAGCAACTGGCTGACGACCAGGCCCACCAGCCATTCGACCTGGAGCGCGGCCCGCTGCTGCGCGCCTGCCTGGTCAAGACCGAGGACCGTGAACACTACTTCGTGCTGACCCTGCACCACATCGTCACCGAAGGCTGGGCCATGGACATCTTCGCCCGCGAGCTGGGCGAGCTGTACGAAGCCTTCGTCGATGACCGCGAGTCGCCACTGGCGCCGCTGCCAGTGCAATACCTGGACTACAGCGTGTGGCAGCGGCAATGGCTGGAGAGCGGCGAGGGTGCACGCCAGCTGGCCTACTGGAAAGACCGCCTGGGCGATGAGCACCCGGTGCTGGCGCTGCCCGCCGACCGCCCGCGCCCGGCCGTGCAGAGCCACCGTGGCGAGCTCTACCGCTTCGACCTCGACCCGGCCCTGGTTGCCCGCGTGCATGCCTTCAACCACCAGCGTGGGCTGACCCTGTTCATGACCATGACCGCCACGCTGGCCGCGTTGCTGCACCGCTACAGCGGCCAGCGTGACCTGCGCATCGGCGCGCCGGTGGCCAACCGTATCCGCCCGGAAAGCGAAGGCCTGATCGGCGCCTTCCTCAACACCCAGGTGCTGCGTTGCGAGCTGGACGGGCAAATGACCGCCGCCGCCTTGCTCGACCAGGTACGCCAGGCCGCCATCGAAGGCCAGTCGCACCAGGACCTGCCGTTCGACCAACTGGTCGAGGCCCTGCAACCGCCACGCAGCAGCGCCTACAACCCGCTGTTTCAGGTGATGTGCAACGTGCAGCGCTGGGCCTTCCAGCAAAGCCGCCTATTGGCCGGCATGCAGGTGGATTACCTGGTCAACGACGCCAGCGCCACCAAGTTCGACCTGTACCTGGAGGTCACCGACCTCGACGGCCGCCTGGGCTGCTGCCTGACCTACAGCCGCGACCTGTTCGACGAGCCGCGCATCGCGCGCATGGCCGAGCACTGGCAGCAGCTGTTGGTCGGCCTGCTCGACAACCCGCAGCAGCGCCTGTGCGAACTGCCGATGCTGGCCGATGCCGAGCAGCAGGTGCTGATCGGCCAATTGCAGGGCGAGCGGGACTTCGCCCTCGACCAGACGCTACATGGCTTGTTCGCCGCCCAGGCGGCACGCACGCCGACTGCCGGTGCGCTGACCTTCGCCGGCCAGCACATGAGCTACGCCGAGCTCGACCGGCAGGCCAACCGCCTGGCCCGTGCCCTGCGTGAGCGCGGGGTCGGCCCGCAGGTGCGGGTGGGCCTGGCGCTGGAGCGCTCGCTGGAGATGGTGGTCGGCCTGCTGGCCATTCTCAAGGCCGGTGGCGCCTATGTGCCGCTCGACCCGGAGTACCCGCTCGACCGCCTGCGCTACATGATCGAGGATAGCCGCATCGGCCTGCTGCTCAGCCAGCGTGTGTTGCTCGAAACCCTCGGTGAATTGCCTGACGGGGTGGCACGCTGGAGCCTGGAAGACGATGCCGCGAGCCTGTCGGCCTACAGCGATGCGCCGCTGGACAACCTCAACCTGCCGCAGCATCAGGCTTACCTGATCTATACCTCCGGCTCCACCGGCAAGCCCAAGGGGGTGGTGGTCAGCCACGGTGAAATCGCCATGCACTGCCAGGCCGTGATCGACGCCTTCGGCATGCGCAGCGATGACTGCGAGCTGCACTTCTATTCGATCAACTTCGATGCCGCCAGCGAACGCTTGCTGGTACCGCTGCTGTGCGGCGCCCGTGTGGTGCTGCGTGCCCAGGGCCAATGGGGCGCCGAGGACATCTGCCAGCTGGTGCGCGAGCAGCAGGTCAGCGTGCTCGGCTTCACCCCTAGCTATGGCAGCCAGCTGGCCCAGTACCTGGCCGGGCAGGGGGAGCAGCTGCCGGTGCGGCTGGTGATCACCGGCGGCGAAGCGCTGACCGGCGAGCACCTGCAGCGTATTCGCCAGGCCTTTGCCCCGCAGCAGTTGTTCAACGCCTATGGCCCCACCGAAACCGTGGTCATGCCGCTGGCCTGCCTGGCGCCGCAGGTGATGCCTGCCGACGCCGGCAGCGTGCCGATCGGCCGGGTGATCGGTGCCCGCACCGCCTACATTCTTGACGAGGACCTGGCCCTGCTGCCGCAAGGCGGTATTGGTGAGCTCTACGTCGGCGGCGCCGGCCTGGCCCAGGGTTACCATGACCGCCCAGGCCTGAGCGCCGAGCGGTTTGTCGCCGATCCGTTCAGCCGTGACGGCGGGCGCCTGTACCGTACCGGCGACCTGGTGCGCCTGCGTGCCGATGGGCTGGTGGAATACGTCGGCCGTGCCGACCAGCAGGTTAAGATCCGCGGCTTTCGCATCGAGTTGGGCGAAATCGAAAGCCGCCTGCAGGAACATGCCGATGTCGACGAGGCCGTGGTCCTGGCCCTCGACCTGCCGGGTGGCAAGCAGCTGGTCGGTTACCTTGTTTGCCAGCAGGCCACTGCCGACAGCGAGGCTCAGTCCAGGCTGCGCGAAGCGGTCAAGGCCGATGCCCGTCAGCATTTGCCCGACTACATGGTGCCTGCGCACCTGGTGCTACTCGACCGCCTGCCGCTGATGGGCAACGGCAAGCTCGACCGCCGCGCACTGCCAGCGCCGGACCTGGAGCAGGCGCGCCAGCATTACCAGGCCCCGGCCAATGAGCTGGAGGCGCAGTTGGCGCAAGTCTGGCGTGAAGTGCTCAACACGTCCCGCGTGGGTGTACAGGACAACTTCTTCGAACTGGGCGGCGACTCGATCCTGTCGATTCAGGTGGTCAGCCGTGCGCGCCAGCTGGGCTTGCAGTTCACCCCGCGCGACCTGTTCCAGCACCAGACCATCCAGACCCTGGCTGCCGTGGTCAGCCGCAGCGTGGCGCCGAGCAGCATCGAGCAGGGCCCGCGCGAGGGGCGCAGCGGCCTCACGCCGATTCAGCACTGGTTCTTCGACAGTGGCGTGGTCCAGCCGCAGCACTGGAACCAGGCAGTACTGCTGGAGGCGCGTCAGCCCCTGGACCGTGCCCCCCTTGAGCAGGCCCTGGCCGGGCTGCTGGCGCACCACGACAGCCTGCGCCTGCGCTTCACTCAAGGGCAGGCGGCCTTCGCTACGGTATCTGCCGAGCAACTGTTGTGGACTGCCACGGTCGCCGATTTCGACGGCTGCCAGGCGCTGTATACCGACGTACAACGCAGCCTTGACCTGGAGCGCGGCCCACTGCTGCGTGCCTTGCTGGTCAGTGACGGGCAAGGTGCCCAGCGCCTGTTGCTGGCGATCCACCACCTGGTGGTCGATGGCGTGTCCTGGCGCGTGCTGCTCGAAGACCTGCAGGCGCTGTATCGCGGCCAGCCACTGGCGGCCAAGACCCACGCCATGGCCGACTGGGCCGCGCGCCTGGCCAGTTACGCCGGCAGCGATTCGCTGCGCGACGAACTGGGCTGGTGGCAAGGCCAGCTCGGCAGCGTGCGTCACGAGCTGCCATGCGATCACCCGCAAGGTGGCAACCTGCACCGGCATGCCGACACCCTGGCCATCGCCCTGGACGCGGAGCAGACCCGGCAGTTGCTGCAACAGGCCCCGGCGGCCTACCACACCCAGGTCAACGACCTGCTGCTGACCGCGCTGGCCCGCACCCTGTGCCGCTGGAGCGGTGATCAGGAAGTGCTGGTGCAGCTCGAAGGCCACGGCCGCGACGGCCTGTTCGAGGACATGGACCTGACCCGCAGCGTCGGCTGGTTCACCAATGCCTACCCGCTGCGCCTGAACCCGCAGGCTGGCGACGACGATGCTGCGCGTGCCACCTCGATCAAGCACATCAAGGAACAACTGCGTCAGGTGCCGCACAAGGGGCTGGGCTACGGCGTGCTGCGTTACCTGGGCGATGCTGCCAGCCGCGAAAGCATGGCGGCGCTGCCCCAGGCGCGCATCACCTTCAACTACCTGGGCCAGTTCGACCAGCAGTTTGACGAGGCCGCCTTGTTCCAGCCGCTGGATGCACCGGCAGGCCTGGCTCACGATCTGGATGCGCCGCTGCCGAACTGGCTCAGCATCGACGGCCAGGTCTTTGGCGGTGCCTTGCAACTGCGCTGGACCTACAGCCGTGAACGCTACGACGCGCGGACCATCGAGCAGTTGGCCGAAGCCTATCGCCAGGAACTCCTGGCACTGGTCAGCCACTGCCTGGTCGATGGCAACGGCAGCTTCACGCCCTCGGACTTCCCGCTGGCGCACCTGAGCCAGCAGCAGATCGACGCGCTGCCGGTACCCGCCGCGCAGATCGAAGACGTCTACCCGCTGACGCCGATGCAGGAAGGCATGCTCTTGCACACCCTGCTGGAGCCGGGCACCGGCCTGTACTACATGCAGGACCGCTATCGCATCAACAGCACCCTCGACCCGCAACGTTTCGCCCAGGCCTGGCAGGCCGTGGTGGCGCGTCACGAAGCGCTGCGCGCCTCGTTCAGCTGGAACGCTGGCCAGACCATGCTGCAGATCATCCACAAGCCGGGCAACACGCCGCTGGACTATCAGGACTGGCGCGGCCTTGATGAAGCGGCCCAGGAGGCGCGCCTGCAAGCCCTGCACAAAGTGGAGCGGGAGGCAGGCTTTGCCCTGCTGCAGGAGGCGCCGTTCCACCTGCGCCTGGTGCGGGTTGATGACCAACGCTACTGGTTCATGATGAGCAACCACCACATCCTCATCGATGCCTGGTGCCGTTCGTTGCTGATGCACGATTTCTTCGAGATCTACCAGGCCCTCGGCGAAGGCCGCCAGGCCCAGTTGCCGGTGCCGCCGCGCTACCGCGACTACATCGGTTGGCTGCAACGCCAGGACATGGACGAAGCGCGCAGCTGGTGGCAGGCCAACCTGGCCGGCTTCGAACGCGCCACAGCGCTCCCCAGCGACCGCCCGCTGCGCAACGAGCACGCCGGTGACGGCATGGTGGTGGGCGACTGCTACACCCGCCTGGAGGTGAGCGACGGGGTGCGCCTGCGCGAACTGGCCCAGGCCCACCAGCTGACCATCAACACCTTCGCCCAGGCGGCCTGGGCGCTGGTGCTGGCGCGCTACAGCGGCGACCGCGACGTGGCCTTCGGCGTGACCGTGGCCGGGCGCCCGGTGAGCCTGCCGCAGATGCAACGCACGGTCGGCCTGTTCATCAACAGCATCGCCCTGCGCGTGCAACTACCTGAGCCGGGCCAGCGCCGCAGCGTGCGCCAGTGGCTACAAGGCGTGCTGGAACGCAACATGGAGCTGCGTGAGTACGAGTACCTGCCGCTGGTGGCGATCCAGGAATGCAGCGAACTGCCCAAGGGCCAGCCGCTGTTCAACAGCCTGTTCGTGTTCGAGAACGCCCCGGTGGAAACGGCGGTGCTCGACCATGCCCAGCACCTCAATGCCACTTCCGACTCGGGCCGTACCCACACCAACTTCCCGCTGACGGCGGTGTGCTATCCGGGCGATGACCTGGGCCTGCACCTGTCATTCGACCAACGCTACTTCGACTACCCGACCGTCGAGCGCCTGCTGGCCGAGTTCAAGCGCCTGCTGCTGGCGCTGGTGCAAGGCTTTGCAGGGGAGGTGAGCGAGTTGCCGTTGCTGGGCGAGGACGAACAGCGCTTCCTGCTCGACGGCTGCAACCGCACCGAGCACGCCTACCCGCTGGAGCAGAGCTATGTGTCGCTGTTCGAAGCGCAGGTGGCTGCGCACCCTGAGCGAACCGTCGCCCGCTGCCTTGACGCGTCTTATGACTACGCCGGGCTGAACTTGGCGGCCAACCGTCTGGGCCATGCTTTGGTCGCCGCGGGCGTGGCCATCGACCAGCCGGTCGCCTTGCTGGCCGAACGGGGCTTGCCGTTGCTGGGCATGATCGTCGGCAGCTTCAAGGCGGGCGCCGGCTACCTGCCGCTGGACCCGGGGCTGCCGTCGGCGCGGCTGCAGCGCATCGTCGAACTCAGCCGCACGCCGGTACTGGTGTGCAGCGCGGCCTGTGCCGAGCAGGCGCGTCAGTTGCTGGATGAACTGGCAGGTGTGGCGCGGCCGCAGTTGCTGGTGTGGGAAGAGGTGCAGGGCAGCAGCATCGCCAGCCACAACCCAGGCATTCACAGTGGGCCGGACAACCTGGCCTACGTGATCTACACCTCCGGCTCCACCGGGCTGCCCAAGGGCGTGATGGTCGAGCAGCGCGGGATGCTCAACAATCAGCTGAGCAAGGTGCCGTACCTGGCCTTGAGCGAGCACGACGTGATCGCCCAGACCGCCTCGCAGAGCTTCGACATTTCGGTCTGGCAGTTCCTTGCCGCGCCGTTGTTCGGCGCCCGGCTGGAGATCGTGCCGAACGCCATCGCCCACGACCCGCAAGGCTTGCTGGCGCATGTGCAGGCCACTGGCATCACGGTGCTGGAAAGCGTGCCATCGCTGATCCAGGGCATGCTGGCCAACGATCATCAGGCGCTCGATGGCCTGCGCTGGATGTTGCCGACTGGCGAAGCGATGCCGCCGGAGCTGGCTGCGCAGTGGCTGCAGCGTTATCCGCAGATCGGCCTGGTCAATGCCTACGGGCCGGCGGAGTGCTCGGATGACGTGGCCTTCTTCCGCGTCGACATGGCCTCGACGCGCGGCAGCTACCTGCCGATTGGCACGCCGACCGACAACAATCGGCTGTACCTGTATGGCGAGGACCAGGCCCTGGTACCGCTGGGGGCGGTGGGTGAGGTGTGTGTGGCCGGCACTGGTGTCGGTCGCGGTTATGTCGGCGACCCGGTGCGCACGGCACTGGCCTTCATCCCGCACCCGCACGGGGCACCGGGCGAACGCCTGTACCGTACCGGTGACCTGGCACGGCAGCGCCCGGACGGGGTGCTCGAGTATGTCGGGCGCATTGACCACCAGGTGAAGATCCGCGGTTACCGTATCGAGCTGGGCGAGATCGAGGCGCGCCTGCACGAGCAGGCCGAGATTCGTGATGCGGCGGTGGGGGTGCAGGAGGGGGTCAATGGCAAGCATCTGGTTGGCTACCTGGTGGCACACCAAGGTGTGGTTGCCGACGCCGCGCTGCTGGAGCTGGTCAAGCAGCGCCTGCGTGCGGAGCTTCCGGAGTACATGGTGCCGCTGCACTGGGGCTGGTTCGCCAGCCTGCCGCACAACGCCAACGGCAAGCTTGATCGCAAGGCGTTGCCGGCCATCGAGATTGGTGGGCAGCACTGCCAGGACTACCTGGCGCCGCGAGATGAGCTGGAGGAGGTGCTGGCCGGTATCTGGGCCGATGTGCTCAAGGCCGAACGGGTCGGGGTGCATGACAACTTCTTCGAGCTGGGCGGGCATTCGCTGCTGGCCACGCAGATCGCTTCGCGGGTGCAGAAGCAGTTGCAACTGAACGTGCCGCTGCGGGCGATGTTCGAGTGCAGCACGGTGGAGGCGTTGGCCGAGTATGTGCGCGGGTTGCAGGGTAGCGAGGTGGATGAGGCGAAGGCTGATCGGCTTAGTGATCTGATGGCTGAGCTGGAAGGGCTTTAAGTTGATTGGCTAGCCTGTGCTGGCCCTTTCGCGGGTAAACCCGCGAAAGGGCCGGAACAGGCAACCGAGGTATCAGCGCTTGCCTAGAATCTTGCCAAGGAACTCCCGCCGCGGCGCCCCATGCTGGCAATGCAGTTTGCCCTGTCAATCCTCATGGGAGGACGCTTTGATGAATGCCTCATCGAGTGATGAAGCGTTGTAGCGCGACATAAATTCCCCGCCGCTATCAAACGCCTCAAGCCGCTGGTTTGCGAGCATGTAGAAGCGGTCACAATTTGCCGCGATCTCTTCGGTGTAATGGGATGATACCAGCACGCTTGCACCTTCTTGGCGCGCACTGTTAATGGCAAGCCAGATGTAATGCCTGAACTCCGCGTCCACACCTGCAGTCGGTTCGTCGAGGATGATCAAATCACTCTCTAGCAGTAATAGCGTAAGCGTGAAGTAGCTGCGGATCTCGCCGTAGCTGCAGCGGGCGACTTTTTTTTGGGAGATTAAGCTGTATCGTTTGTAAAGTGACGGTGACCATCTTTCCAAGCGAGCCAGCATTTCGCTTTGGGTAGGGGCTGTGGATGAGTCTAGGTGCCTGATGAGATCACCTGTTTCGCTCATACGTAGCAAGGGTGGCGGTGTAAGGATTTGGGTAAGATAAATTTGTCTCTTTGCTGAGTTGAGAATGTGTCCGCTTGAAGGTTTTTTTATATTGCAGATGAGATCAAATAATGTTGTTTTGCCGGCGCCGTTGCTCCCTAAAATGCCTATCAATTCCCCTTGTTTTAGGTTGAGTGTAACTTCTTTCATTAGCGGCATGTCTTTATAGCTGAAGCTCAGGTCTATTAGGCTGAGTGGATTCATTTAGTATCTGCTCCAGACAGGTTGGGTCCTGAAGTGTCGCCCAGTGAGGTAAAGCCCGGTGAGCAGCGCCGCGAGCGCGATGCAGAAGGAGGTCAGCAGGGGGAATTCATGGTTGAAAATTTTGCTGCTCAATTGCAGTGGGTTTAAAGAGAGGGCGCTCTGAGGCGCGGAGCGAGACTGAGCGGATCCTAAGTATCCAGAGAGCAACATGAGAAATGATAACAGTGAAAACAAGGTGCTGGCTGTATTGAATTTAATGGGTAGCGCGGCTACGACGAGTCCGATGCAGCTGAATGTCAAGAAGCTGGTGTAAAAACATGCAGTCACGTATAGCAGTTCCGTAATTCTGTAATCGCCATACAGCGGTTTGGTGAGAAGGTAAAAGAGTGCCGCATAGAGCACGCTGATCGTGGAATAACTAAGGAAGTGAGCTGCCAGAAAGCGCCTAATCGCGTCGGGCTGGTAGATGAATGACCTGGTGAAACCGCTCTCACGTCTTCCGATCAGGTAAAAACTGAATCCAAAAAAGGCAACGCTTGCAGAGATGTACGAGAAAAACCACGATGCAGAGAGAACATAAGTTTCATTACGGGCAGGCTCTGCTTCTGCATGACCTTGTGTCAACAAGAATAGCAGGCAGGGCGCGATGGCTGACCATATAAGGGCTGTGGGTTCTCTCAGGTGCTCTAGGGTTAAGATTCGCGTGATATGGAATACTTTTTTTGTATTGATGATGATGGGTGTTAAGTGACTGGTCATGGGAAGGGTACCATTCGGGATGATTGGCGTGCGATAACCTGGTTGAGGAAGTTGGCGGAGTATCTGTTCTTCAGGTTGAAATGATTCGCATTGTTCATGTGGAGGAACAGATTTGGTGAAAAGTATTTGCAAAAGTATATTTTTGGATGATTGGGTGTCAGTCTGGATAGGTAGATGTAACCGTTCAGCTCTAAGCATCTGAGTGTGCTCAGAAGTGTTCGGCAGTCTAATGGTGGGTGCTTGATTATAAGCGCTTCACAGTCGTCGTAAGGGGTGGCTGTAGACATTTCTATGTAAGTTTTGTAGTTGTTGCAAGCAAGGAAATGCCTAAGGTAGGGGTCTTGAGGCTCACTGGCTAAGCTGTCAATGGACTGCATATAACGGAACGTTTGCCAGAGTTCTAGGACAGCTTTTTCAAGCGCGTTGCTTGCAGTGTCTGAATATGACATGCCTGCGCAATACTGGACCTTGGCTTCGGCACGCATGTTGCCATAGCAGAGAAGAATGCAGGTGCCTGGAAAACGCCCGTCAGTGAGGTCTAGAACGAGAATATCCCCAGACTTTGATAGCTCACGAAAGAGGGTTGAGCTGGGTCGAAACTCTAGGAGAGCACAGGCCTCGTGATGGTCAAGACGTTTTTTGAATTTAAGGGTGAGCCAGAATCGCAGCAAAAATTGCCGTTCGACACTTTCTTTTACAGCGCCAAATATGGCACTTTCAATGTTGTCATGCGCGCTGCATCCGCAGGTGTCTCGCATTGGGTAATACTTGTTGTCAATGTGGTTTCTACATTTTGTTATCGAAAGACATGCCGTTGGGACTTTGCAGGAGGTAAAATCGATTACTCTGTACACGGTGGTGCGATCGAAGACGTGTGATTGAAGTTCTGTATCTGAGTCGTATGTGGATGTCTGCAGAAATGCCTCCCTGAACTCATTAAGTTCTTGGTTGCTCAGTCCATCGGCGAGCTTCTCGGCGTCGTTGACCGGGATGTCCAAGTAAAAATGCTTCCGCTCGAAATGCTCACCTCTGGCACAGACCGTGACATTTGTTGACCAACCGCTACTGGATCCGTAGGTTTGCCAGCGACTGCCGCACTCTACGCTATGAGGTAGGTGTGTTACCGCGCTTGGGCGAAGCAGTTCGAAATCAGGAGACGAAGGATGATGTACCTCGTTGAATATGTTCATTGTTTTAACCTATTAATTGGATGCATGTCGGCAGGAATAGGGTTGGATTAAGATTTAAGAGTTTTGTTATTTGATGGTCTGTGAAGGCGGACCAAGGTCTGCTATCAAAATTTAATTCTTTGCAGCGTAGGTCTGTGAGCATGTACAGCGAGCCCGCCTCCATTAGGGCGTGGCGGTAGCCTCGATATCGGTATTTAAACAATGCTTTAGGCAGGTAAATCACATAGACGAGTGCTAGGGCAGGTGCGCCGATTTCTGGATTTTGTGGAGTAATAGCTTGACTGAGCTGTTTGATATTGATGTTTGTGCTGTGTATTTCAAATGTTTGGGATGATGGGAGCAGATGCAGGGCCATGCAGTCAGTTGGCCACTGTTCAATTCTATTGTTTAGATTGATGCAAAATATTTCAATTGGGAAAATTGCTCCAGCGCTCGGGTAGCCGCGCTTGTGGTTGGATCCTATTTTTTTCAAAATGGGGGCAATTAGATTGCGAACGGCATCAAAGTGCAGGTGGCGCTCACGAAAGCGATCGCACGACTCGTTTCTTACGAGGGGATGATCCAGGGGGAGCGCTGATAACTGAAACTCGGGGTTTTCGGCCTCATTTGTGAGGGTGTTGAGTTTCAGCTCTCTGCCGGTTAGCTTGCTTAGTTCTTTAGCGGGTATGTGATGGAGAGTGCTTATATGTCGTGTTGTCTCGTGAAGTGTATAGTTCCCTTTGGCATGAAATGCTAATGTTTCGTCGAGAACTCTGGAGTCGGTGAATCTTGAATACTGATCGTGACTAATACTCATTTTGTTTACCTAAGCATTCGCAGAATGGCCAGTGGACGCTTACTTCTTCGGTGGTAGCACCGGTCTCAAGGTCGATGGTTCTGGATAGAAGTGTCTGGTCTTGCGTGTACTTGGACTTTGGTGCTTGCGTAAGCTTGTTTGTGAAGGAAATGATGGTTCCCAGGATCAGTGAAGTCTGGAAGTCGTCAATTGCTGCTTTAGGTAGGTCATAGTTGTTGTTGCAGCAGAAGGCCCATATTTTGCTCCATGGGTGTTGGCTTAGGCGCTTGGATTCGTAATATGTAACTCGATCGAGAGTGCAAAAGGCACACGGGTTTCCTATTGATGGCACATGCACTTCTGTTAGGTGGAAGTAACGATTGCTTATGAATCCGATGCTGATGCCGTGCTCCGGGTTCTCTTTCGTTAGATTTGTGTAGATGCTTCTGATTGAGTTAGGGTGAAGTTTAAGGCAGGCGAAAACGAATAACGTTGGTGTGCAGGTGTCAGGTGCTTTAAAGTGCTCGATTTTTTTGATTGTTATTGTGTTGCTGTGTTTTTTCTCGTAAAACTTTATCAGTGGTAGTGGTACGTCTAGGTCGTGATAAATTATCACGTTATGAAAGTGTGGCGGCTCAGCTTTCTCTCCCAGAATTGATAGCGATTTTAGGAAGTTTAACGTACTTTTTGATTCAAGCTTCTCAGTTTCAAAAATCTCTTCAAGTTCGTGGTGTTTAATGTATTTGGATTGGGTGCTCTCAATTTTCTGCAAGGCCCTGATTATTTTGGGTTCTGTGATTTTTGTAAATCCTGTGCTCGAAAATATCATGGGGTCTAGGTCGAAATTTAATATCTCGTAATTGTAGATTCTCAATACGTTCATTGGATTGCCTTTTGCGTGATGCGGGCGTTCCTAGCGTTATGCCGGGAACGCTCGCTCCTTAGTAAGTTATGGGGTTATCAGTTTGCGTTGCCTTCGATGTCAATAGCGTTTCCCCCGCTGCCACCGGAACCGCCACTGCCACCGCTGCACCCGCCTCCACCGCCGCAGCCACCACTACCACCGCAACCACCGGCGCCGCCAGAACCACCGAAAAACTCGGAGTCCATATCGCAATTACTGTCTGAGGACAGTTCAAGGATGTTGATGCCGTATTGAGTTTCCATAGTGTCTCCTTAACTGTTTTTGTTGTCGCCCGATGTGTGCGGGCATCTACAGGTTTAGAAGTTTGACTTTTAATTGTCAATGCGGCGGCGAGGCTTGCGTGGATTGCAGGCGTAATAATTATGTTTGGTTTGAAGAGGTGGGTGTAGGAGCGTTCCTGTGGAAAATTCCTACCTAGGGGCGTTGTTTCTGACTACTTATGCGGTGGGCTTAATTTTTTGTAAGTTTTATAATCGTCTCGCGGTAAGAAAATTTTCTTTGTAATGTCAGATAATTCTAGTTCTTCACGTCTCTCGATTTTTGGGTGTCAGAGGCGGCGGCGCGATGTTTAGCCAATAATCTTTGCGGCAGATTGTTTCAAAATATTTGGTCTCGCTCTCATGCACGATTGAACATGCCGGGCGATGTTCGAGTGCAGCACGGTGGAGGAATTGGCCGAGTATGTGCGTGGGTTGCAGGGGGGCGAGGTGGATGAGGCCAAGGCTGATCGGCTCAGTGATCTGATGGCCGAGCTCGAAGGGCTGTAGAGCGTAGGGCTCGCCTTGAGTTTTGCGGGGCGGCGCTCGATCTGCACGTCACCGCAAAACCCAAGCCGTGCACTACCGCTTGCCGAGAATCTTGCCAAGCAACTCCGGCCGCGGCGCGCCTTGCTGGCTCTGCAGGTTGCCCTGCTCATCCTGATAGAAGATTGCCGGGGTCGCTTGCAGCCCCATCTCCTCCATCAACGCCATGTTCGCCGCCAGCTTCTGCTGCACGGCATCGGGCACCTTGTCCAGTGGCTTCAGGTTGCTCGCCTTGCCCGCTTTCTCATGCTCATGCAGGGCTTTGGCCGGGTCCTTGGCTGCCAACAGGGCTGCCGACTTGCCCGGGCTGTCCTCGCGGATGATGCCGACCATGATATGGCGCAGCTGCACCTTGCCCGACTCCACCCACGGCCGCGCCTGTTCCCAGAACATGTTGCAGTACGGGCAGTTGGGGTCGCTGAACAGGTACACCTTGCGCGGCGCACTGTCCTTGCCGTCGGCGATCCAGGCGGTTTTCTCCATCTTCGCCCAGATCTCCTTGCTCATCGGCGCGTACACCAACTTCTGCAGCGGCTCGGCGCTGAGGTCCTTGCCTTGTTCGTCGAACAGGCTGCCGACCAGCACGTGCTTGCCGTCCGGGGTCAGGTACAAGGCCAGGGCATTGTTCTGGTACTCGGCGGCATAGCCGCGCAGGCCGTTGGGCGCATCGAAGCTGCCCTTGATCTCGGCGCCTTTGGCTTGCAGTTGCTGGATCGCCTTGGGCAGGTCTTCGGCCTGCACCAGCGGGGCGGCCAGCAGGGCCAGGGACAGGGGCAACAGGGCAGTCAATCGCATGTCAGTTTCCTTGTGCGGCAGGGGCGGGCGCCTTGGCCCGCTCGAAAGGTTCCAGCGCATGGCGCAGGCTGGCCCGCGACAGCTCGCCAAGGTGGCTGCCGATCAGGCGGCCGTCGGCGTCGTAGAACAGGGTGGTGGGCAGGGCCATCGAGCCAACCCGCTGGGCCAGCACGCCGGTGCCGTCGAACAGCACATGGGTCAGGCTCAGCCCGGTGGTGGCGAGGAAGGTCGTGACGTTTTCCGGCGTCTCGCCCTGGTTGACGAATATGAAGGTCACGTGGGGGTATTCGCCCTGGGCCTGCTGCAGCACCGGCATCTCCCGGCGGCAGGGCGGGCACCAGGTGGCCCAGATATTGATCACCAGCGGCTTGCCACGGTAGCTGTGCAGGGCCACCGACTGGCCAGCGGCATTGCGCAGGCTCAGTTCAGGCAGTGCGGTGCCCTTGCTGTACAGGTGGCTGCCCAGGCTGGTCAGGCCCCAGAACAACGCACCGCTGAACAGTGCCCAGCCCAGCGGGCGCCGCAGGCCAGGCTGGCGCCAGCCCTGCCAGAGGGTGGCGAGGACAATGCCGACCAGGCCCGACCAGAGCAGGAAGCCGCCATCACGGATATCGATGACTTGCACCAGGTCGTCGCGGTACATCGGCCAGTAGGCCAGCACGAAACCCAGGCGGGCGCACAGCAGGCCGACCAGGAACAGGTTGAACAGCGCCGACTCCGGGCTTTCGCCGCCACGCCGGGCGACCCACCAGCCGACCAGGCAGGCCACGCCGAGGGCGGCGAGCATCAGCAGGTGGTTGAGGGCCATGGTCAGCGGCCCAAGGGTTACCGTGAGCATCAGCCTTGGCTCCGGGTCTGGGTCCAGTGTTGCAGGAACGCGGCGGCATCCACCTCACCGGTGATGCGCCGTGCGCGGCGCTCTTCGCCTTCCGGGCCGAGCCAGATGATGCTGGGGGGGCCTGGCACCTGGTAGCGCTGCAGCAGGGCGCGGCTGGCGGCAGAGTCGGCGGTCACGTCCAGGCGCAGCAGGTGCACGCCGGCCAGGCTGGTTTGTACGTCGGGGCGGGTGAACACCTGTTTTTCCATGACCTTGCACGACACGCACCAGTCGGCATAGTAATCGACCATGACCCACTGGCCGCGGGCCTTGGCGGCGTCCAGCTCGCGTTGCAGGGCTTCAGGGCTGCTGACCGTGACGAAGTGCTCGTCGGCCTTTTGTACGGTGGCGGCTACGCTGCCGCCGGCGAACGGCCGCAGCGGTTGCCACAGGTCGTCGCCCCCCGCAGCGGCGCCGACCAGCAGCAGGCCACCCCACAAAGCGCCCAGCAGTGGGACCGCACGCAGCGCTGGCAAGCGCTGCAGGGCTGGCCACATGGCCCAGCCCAGGGCAATCAGCCAGGCCCCGCTCAGGGCCAGCATCACCGGGGCGGCAAGCAGGCTGCGCACGGTGTACAGGGCCATGGCCAGGAACACGAAGCCGAACACGCCCTTGACCCGGTTCATCCACGCCCCCGGGCGCGGCAGGTAGCGGTTGCCCAGGGTCACCAGCAACAGCAGCGGCACGCCCATGCCCAGGCCGAGGCTGAACAGCACCAGCGCACCTTGTAGCACATCGCCGCTTTGCGCGATGAACAGCAGCGCACCGGCCAGCGGCGCGGTCATGCAGGGGCCGAGCAGCAGGCCGGAGAGGGCGCCCAGCAGCGCCGCACCGTACAGGTTGCCACCACGGGTGCCCTGGCCGGCGCGGTCGAGGCGATCACGCAGGGCGGCCGGCAGTTGCAGCTCGAAAGCGCCGAACATCGGCAGGGCGAGAAGGATGAACAAGCCGGCCAGGCTGCCCAGCAGCCAGGGTTGCTGCAGCCACGCCTGCAGGCTGGCCCCCAGCAGCGCCGCGACCACGCCCAGGGCCGCATACACCAGCGCCATGCTCAGCACATACACCCCGGCCAGCAGCCAGCCGCGCCGGGCGCTGGCGCCGTTGCCCAGGACCAGGCCGGCGAGAATCGGCAGCATCGGCAGCGAGCAGGGGGTGAACGCCAGCAGCAGGCCGAGGCCGAAGAATGCCAGCAGGCTCCAGGCCAGGCTGGCGCTTTGCAGGCCGCTGGCCAGAGCCTGGTCGCTGGCTTGTTCGGCGGCCGGCGGCGCGTTGCCGCCCAGGTCGATGGCGGTGGTCTGCGGTGGGTAGCACAGGCCGGCATCGGCACAGCCTTGCCAGCCCAGGCGCAACTGGCCCTGGGCATTGGCCGGGATCAGCAGTTCGAGCTGGTCGCGGTACACCGCGCTGTCACCAAAGAACTCGTCGTGGTGATTCAGGGCGGGTGGGAGTTGCGGCTGCTGTTCGGCAGGCAAGCCGTCGAATTTCAGGCGCTTCTGGTACAGGTAGTAACCCTGCTTGATCTGGAAGTACAGGCGCATCTGGCCATCGGCCTGGCGGTCGTGAGTCAGCACGAACGCCTGGTTGACCGGCAGGAAGTCGGGCTTGGCGTCGAACGGGTTGGCCTGCAACGGGCCGGCCAGAAGGAACGTCAGGAAGAGCAGAAGGATGCGCATGTCTTCGCCTTGGCAGTACGGAATGGTGGCCATGCTGGCTGGGGTCGATTAACCCAAGGTTAACCGTTGCTGCCGAAGCTGTTGCGGCGCTGCCGCATGTCGGCCTTTGACACAGCGCGACATATTGTCGGCTTGACTTTGCTTATGCCCATATTCTTGTTGTAAAGTTGACGCAGAAGTCAGTTTTTACGTCCCGCGTGACAAGGTTTTTACCCTTCCGAGTCCCCCGCACAAGAATCAAAAAACATGGGCAGAAATTCTTCTGCCCAGAGGATCAAGCATGTCCAACCGTGATATATCCCGGCGCGCCTTCTTGCAAGGCGGCCTGATTGCTGGTGTCGGCGTGACCATGGCGCCACTCGGCAGCCAGGCGTTCGCCGCCCTGATGGAGGAGCGCGTTACTACCTCGCCGCAAAAGTGGATGAACCATGACGGCAAGGCGCGTTTCCGTAACGACGCGCTGTCCAAGGTCTGTGGCAACAAGGTTTTCGCCCGCGACATCCGCGCCAAGGACATGCCCGGCTGGCCGACCCAGCAAGGCCACGCGCTGCTGCTCAAGGTGACCAAGGTCGACCGGATCTATGACGGCCATGACCTCAGCCTGCTCGGCGCCGACCTGCAGCCGGACCGTATCGTCACCGCCGCCGACCTGGCGCGAGATGGCATTGCCTGGCCCGAGGCCCACTCGCCCGACCCACTGTTGCCGCCCGGCCAGGTGCCGATGTTCATCGGCCATCCGGTGGCGATCCTGATCTGGCACGACTTCGAGCGTTTCCGTCAGGCCAAGCGCAAGTTGCAGTTCAACGACAAGGCGATCAAATACGGCGCCCAGGCCCCGCTGTACCAGCGCGACCCCTATGGCAGCTTCCGCTTCGTGCGCGTGGGCGGCGCCACGCCGTTCGACGACGATGAGTTCTCCAGCCTGAAGAACTCCATGCTGTTCCCGACCATACTCAACCGCAAACCGGTGTGGTCGAAGCAGCCTGACCAGCACGGCGACCTGACCGAACAGGGCCTGTTCTACGCCAAGCGCATGGGTGAGCAACTGGACAACCCGCCCGAGGACTGGCTGGTGTTCGACGAGCGCTACAAGACGCCGTCGATCGAGCCTGCGGCACTGGAGCCGGACAACGGCAACGGCTGGTACGACCCGGCGACTGGCACGCTGCACTTCGTGGTCGCGACCCAATGCCCGTTCGAAGTGGCGCAGGAATGCGTGCACATGATCAAGCCGTCGCGCTTCACCCTGAACACGCTGAACATGCACCCGGGCTACACCGTGGGCTACGGTTCCAAAGACAACAACATCTTCGTCTTCTACGCTGCCGTGGCCGCGCTGTATGGCGCCGGTGTACCGATCCGCCTGGCCAACGACCGCTACGAGCAGTTCCAGAGCGGTATCAAGCGTCATGCCTTCGACATCCGCTACCAGCTGGCCGTGGACAAGAAGGACAACCGCTTCAAGATCTTCCGCGCCGACATGAGCTGCGACGGCGGCGGGCGCATCAACTACAGCCCGTCGGTGGCTGCAGTGGGCGCCACCGCGGCGCAGTCGATCTACTACATGCCGCAGAACGACCTGTCGGTGACCGCCTACTTCTCCCGCGGTGTCGAGGCCGGCTCCATGCGCGGTTACGGCACCCTGCAGTCCATGGCCGCCACCGAGATGATGGTGGATGAAGTCGCCGGTCGCCTGGGCGTCGATGCCATCGACCTGCGCCGTGCCAACGCCTTGAAGTCGGGCATGAAGAACACCCAGGGCGCGGTCCCGGCCGGTGCCCTGCGCCTGTACGAGATCCTCGACAAGGCTGCAGTGCACGACGGGTGGCGCAACCGCGATGCACGCAAGCAGCAGATGGACGCCAAGGACCCGGACCACTGGTATGGCGTCGGCTTCGCCATCTGCCAGAAGGACTTCGGCACCGGCTCTGAAGCGCCGATGGCGAGCATCGAGTTCAGCGCTGATGGGCGCATCAGCCTGCGCCACATCGGCACCGAGCTGGGGACTGGCATGTCCACTTCCCAGGCCCTGGTGGTCAGCGACTTCCTTGGCCGCTCGGCCGACGAGGTGAAGACGGCGGTCACCGAATGGCCGGAATTGCAACTGACCACCAGCGGCAACCCGTACCTGATCAGCCAGCCTGAGCAGGACACCGCGCTGCGCAACCCGCGCTGGGTCGGCAAGCTCGCCTCGCCGTCGTCGGCGACCAACTCGGCGTTCTACTTCAGCCACGCCACCCGCGAAGCGGCCCGTGTGTTGTTCAACCACGGCCTGTGGCCGGCAGCCATGGCACTCTGGAGCCAGGGCCCGCACGGTGGCCAGGCCAACCCGCTGGTGGTGCGCCGCGAGAACGCGGTGTGGGTCAACGGCGAGCTGACCGGTAACGGCCTGGCGCCGATCCCGTTCGCCCAACTGGCGCAGAAGGCCCATGAGATGGGCCTGGTCACTGGCGTCAGCGTGCACGGTTTCAACCGCTGGAGCTGGGCCGAGGCCGACTTCGTCATCGACGGCGTGCGCGAGCGCTTCCCGCTCGATGCCGTGGCGGTGAAGTACGGCGATGGCGCGGTGAATGCCAAGAAGGCGCAGATGAGCAGCCATGGCTACCACCTGCTCGACCGGCAGAACGCCGCCTACCCGGATACCCAGCTGAACAACGCCATGGTCACCTACTACAGCCCGGTGGCGACCATCGTCGAGGTCAAGGTCAACAAGGGCACCTTTGAGACGCAGGTGCTCAACCACCACAGTTGGGTCGAGTGCGGCCGCGTGCTGGTGCCGGAACTGGTCAAGGGCCAGCTCGAAGGCGGTATCGCCATGGGCATCGGCCATGCGCTGACCGAAGAAATGCCGTTGTACGAGGGCGGGCCCGGGGAGGGCGACTGGAACTTCAACCGCTACCGCCTGCCGCATGCACGCGATGTGGCGGTGTGGAAGCAGACCAGCGAAATCCTCCCGCCGCTGTCACCGACCGACCCGTCCAAGGGCATCGCCGAAGTGGTGATGATCCCGGTCGTCGGTGCCATCGGCAACGCCGTGGCACATGCCATTGGCAAGCGCGTGCGCGATCTCCCCATCACTCCAGCCCGTATCAAGGAGGCCCTCAATGGCTAACCGTCCACTGCAACTGACCCTCAACGGTCAACCGGTCGGCCCGGTCGAGGTCCCTGACGACCTGGCGATGATCGACTACCTGCACGAACACCAGAACCTCACCGGTTCCCGTCTGGGCTGCGGCCAGGGCATCTGCCACGCCTGCGTGGTGATCGTCGACAACCCCGACGGCACCAGCGAGGAAGTGCGCACCTGCATCACCGGCGCGCATTACTTCGAAGGCAAGAAGGTGCGCACCATCGAAGGCCACGCCAAGCAGGACGAGGCCGGCAACCTGACGCTTAACCCGATCCAGCAGAAGTTCGTCGACCTGTTCGCCTTCCAGTGCAGCTACTGCGCGCCGGGCTTCGTCAACGCCGCCACGGTGCTGGTGGAAACCGCCCAGCGCCAGCCGCTCAAGAAGAGCGAAGTGGAAGACCGTATCGAAGCCAGCCTCGGCCACCACATCTGTCGCTGCACCGGCTACGTGCGTTACTACGACGCCACCCGCACGGTGCTCAACGACCTCGGCCTGGTCAAGGAGGGTTGAGCATGGGCTTCGTTCGCAACACACTCGCGCTGGCCCTCGGCCTTGCCGTTGTTTCGCTGGCCCAGGCGGCCGATGAGGCGCAGGTCAAACGCGGTGAATACCTGGCCCGTGCGGCCGACTGCATGGCCTGCCACACCGCCGAAGGCGGCGCGCCGTTCGCCGGTGGCCTGCCGATCCATTCGCCGTTCGGCACCATCTACGGCAGCAACATCACCCCGGACAAGCAGTACGGCATCGGCAACTACACGGCTGACGAGTTCTTTGCCGCGGTCACCGAGGGCAAGCGCAAGGACGGCGCCAACCTCTACCCAGCGATGCCGTACACCTCGTACCACCTGATCAAGCGCGAGGATTCCGATGCGATTCTTGCTTACCTGATGACCGTGCCGCCGATCAACCGCCCGGCACCGCAGACGGCGTTGAGCTTCCCGTTCAACGTGCGCCTGGGGCTGACCGGCTGGAACATGCTGTATGGCAAGAGCGTGCAACTGCAGCCAACCGAAGGCAAAAGCCCGGCCTGGCAGCGCGGGCAGTACATGGTCGAGGTGATGGGCCATTGCGGCGAATGCCACACCCCACGCAACGCCATCGGTGCCCTGCAACAGGACCAGCGCTTCAGCGGCGGCTTGCTCGGTGGCTACCTGGCACCGAGCCTGCTGGCCCAGGACCTGGCCGACCGCGGCTGGACCCAGCCGGACCTGACCACCTTCCTCAAGCACGGCATCAGTGCCCAGGGCAGCATGTTCAACGAGATGTTCCCGGTGGTGCACCACAGCACCCAGCACCTGGAAGACGCCGACCTGGCGGCCATGGCCACCTACCTGCTCGGCGACCAGCCGCCGCCGGCCAAGGCGATCCAGGCCGTTGCCCTGGAGCAGATGAGCGACAGTGCCAAGCGCGGCCAGCAGCAGTACCTCAACGTCTGCGCCGGTTGCCATGGCGTCGATGGCGAGGGCAAGCCGCACATCGCGGTGGCCATGCGCGGCAACACGGTGCTGCGCCAGGGCGACTCGCGCAACCTGGTCAAGGCCATCCGCGACGGCATCCGTGAGCAGCAGTTCACCGGCTTCGAGCGCATGCAGCCGATGCCGGGCTTCGCCGACAAGCTCGACGACCAACAAGTGACAGACATGGTCAACTACCTGCGCCAGGCCTGGGGTGGATTGCCCGGCGACCTGACCGTACAGCAGCTTGCCGAGCTGAAGGCGGAGTAAACCGTGCAGCATCTCGATCTTCAGGTGATCAGCCAGGCGCTGCAGTGGTCGTGCAGCGGCCAGCGGGTGTGGTTGTGCACGGTGCTCGCCACCTACGGCTCGGCGCCGCGTGCGCCGGGCTCGCTGCTGGCGGTCAACGCCAGCGGGCAGTGGCTGGGTTCACTGTCCGGTGGCTGTGTCGAGGAAGATTTCCTCGAACGTGTGGGGCGCGGTGAGTTTCCCGAACCGATTGCCATCGTGCGCTATGGCGATGGCAGCGACCCGCGTTCAAGCATCCGCCTGCCCTGTGGCGGCGTGCTCGAGGTGCTGGTGGAAAACCTGCCGGCCGACTGTGACGTGCAGGCCCACCTGCGTGAGCTGGAAGGCGCGCTGCGCGGCCAGCGCCGGCTGCTGCGCGAGGTGAGCTTGCCACAAGGGGATCGTCAGCTGCTCGACGACCACAGCCAGGGGCCGCGCGTGGAGCTTGCAAGCGACCGGGTGCGTTTGCGCGTCGGGGCTGCCCAGCGCCTGCTGCTGGCTGGGTACTCCAGCGTCGCGCATTTCTGCGCCGAGTTCGGCAAAGCCATGGGCTTTGAAGTCATCCTCTGCGACCCGCGTGACGAGGTGCTCGAAGGCGTGGTGCTGGATGGCATCGAGGTGCGTCGTGAACTGCCGTCGGAGTTTATCGCCAAGGGTGGTTGCCATGCCGACACAGCGGTGGTTGCATTGACCCATGATCCGAAAATCGATGACCTGGCCATGCTTGAAGCGGTGCGTACCGAAGCGTTCTACATTGGCGTGATGGGCTCGAAGGCGACCTCCGACAAGCGTCGCGAACGCTTGCAGCGCATCGGCGGCCTGGGCTACGACGAGCTGGCGCGGATCCACGCGCCGATCGGCCTCAACCTGGGCAGCAAGACCCCGGCCGAGATCGCCTTGGCGGTGCTCGCCGATATCCTGCGCCTGCGCAATGGCATCGGGCGGGCAGCGCTGTGAGTGTGGTGGCGTTGGTATTGGCGGCCGGCAGCAGCATGCGCTTCGGTGCTGACAAGCGTCGGGCGCTGATGGCGGATGGTCGCAGCTTGCTGGTGCACAGCGTCGAACATGCCTGTGCCGTTTTCGATGACGTACGGGTGGTGCTGCGTGATGGCGAGCGGGGCGAGGAGCTGGGGTTGCCAGCGGCGTGCCGGGTCATCTGCAGTGCGGATTTCGCGCAGGGAATGGGTCATAGTCTGGCGGCTGGCGCCGCTTCGCTGGTCGACAGCGAGGCGCAGGCGGTGGCGATTCTGCTGGGTGACATGCCCTGGGTGGGACTCGGGACCCTTGGTTTGCTTGCACGCGAGGCCAGTGGGTCGACGATAGTGTTGCCTTGTCATGCCGGGCAGCAGGGCCATCCGGTGCTGTTTGGGCGTGATTTCTGGCCAGCGCTTGCGCGGCTGACGGGCGATGAAGGGGCGCGTTCGGTGGTGAAGGACCATCCGGACCGTTGCGTCAGGCTGGCCGTCGAGGATGCCGGCGTGCTGCGGGATGTCGATACGCCCGATGCGCTGCGCGAATGAGCGTCGGTTTTACTCATCTTCTTCCTCATCGAATGCATAAGGTTCCAATTCGCTCAGCTGGGAAAGCAAAATCAGATGCACGTTGGCCTTGAGCCGCTGGAGATTGGCCAGGCTTGCAGGCCCGCCCAGCATCAGCGCCGGAACGAAGCCATACATCTCGTCTGGCGCCAACGTCCCGAGTGTTTCCCTGGCCGATTCGAACAGGTCCAGGTCGATGCCTTCAGTCATGACCCACATCAGCAGCCCCTGGATCTTCGCGTCACGCTCTTCGTCGGTCGAGCTGCAGGCGCCATCGATGTATTGGGAAGCGTAGGCAGTGATGGTCAGGACTGACCCGGTTTCTTCGCCCCAGAGGTACAGCTCGCCGAAAGCGCTGCGGGCGATGAGGTGGTAGGTGTCGCGGGTTTCGAAGGGCGTACCTGTCAGCCAGTAGGCCACGACGTCTTCGTATTCCTGCGGGTTGACCATCCAGAACAGGCCACCGCCGTAGCCGCACCAGCCGTGGTCTTTCCAGTAGGTCAGGAGTTGGTTGGGGAGTTTGCCTTGGTAGTGGTCCAGAGCGGCAGGCGGGACGGGCTGGTGGCCGATGGGGTCGTTGAAGGTTTCGAGGAAGATGGAGAAGAGTGCGTTCATTTTTTAGATCCTTTTATTACTGTTGGGTAAGGGCTTCAAAAATCAGAAAAGCTATAGGGCTCGATTGTGCAAAGCTGAGACAGCAGTACCAAGTGTTCAATGGCTTTCAGCTTCTCAAGATTATCGAGTCGAATGGGGCCGCCGAACACCAAGGCTGGAACAAAGCCGTACATCTCGTCCGGACCAAGTATGCCGAGGCTATTTTTTGCAGGTTCAAACAGGTCATCAAAATCATTTGAATCCAAATCTCTACAGGCGAAAAAACTCTGCACTAGTCTGTCCATGTCGGACGGCGTTACTTCTCGTTTGCTGCCAATATACCGACCTATATGTGGTGCGATTTTCAGTGAAAATCCGGTTCTCTCACCAAATAGATAAAGGTCGCCAAAGGCTCCGCGGGCGATGAGATGAAACTTGTCGTAAGTTTCCAGGTTTGCACTCTCAAGCATAGATGCCACCACGCCCTCGTACTCTAGAGGGTTTACGGTCCAAAACAAACCATCTCCGTATCCACACCATCCGTGCTCAATCCAATATTGCAGAAGTTTATCCGGGAGCTTCCCCTTGTAACGCTCGATGGTCGATGTGGGTACCTCCTGCCTGTGCGTAGGCTCACCGACCTCTTCAATAAAAACAGAAAATGCTTCATCCATTTGATGACCTCCAGTCAGTTAGCATTTGTTTAATTTCACGTTTAAAAGGCCGGTCTTGCCTCCCATTCCGGCCGTTTCTTCGGCTGCTCGTCGAAGCCCTCCTATTCTACTTTTCCATTGAGGGCCAATACTTGAATTCACCTGTCTGTCGTCAAAGTCAGCAATAGCGTCTCATCCACCTGCACTAAGGTCAGGGTTATGCAAGGCGGCGAGTGTTGACATCGTCTCCCTAGCTTGCACTTCTGAAAGTCTTCTCGCTTCTCGCGGCCCCATCGTTTTGGATAAATCCTCCTGGATTCTATCTCTCAGACTTACATAAAGGTCCTTGCGTGCCTTTTTAGCAAGTTTCGGATCACGTTTGACTGGATTGGCAACATTTTCCAGGAATTCTTCCACCGTAAGCCGGTTTAACCCATCCTGCTGTCCTTTTAGCTGCCGTTCAAACTCGCCATGCTTCGATGGCGGCAATTTGTCCGCCTTGAAGCACGCCACCGTATGCACCGGCATGCTACCGGGCTTGCCTTTGGATGGCTCCTTGTCTTTCCCCGCCGGCAGTTAGGCTGCGCAGGCTGTGGCTCACCCACCGCGCCCTTGCGCCGCTCCGGCACCTGCAGGTCCGGCCGTTTCTTCAAAGCATCTTCGTGCTTGAGCATCCACTGCCCAATCCGCGCGCCTTTCTTGCTGGCGGCCATTTCCTGGGCCAGCACACCTGCGTTGCCACCCCCACGGGTGAGGTAGGACACCATGGCGCCCAACAGCAGCATCACCACTTCCACATGCCCGGTGGCAATGAAATGCGCCGCCTGATTGATGGCATACGGGTTGTCCTGGCTGAACGCGTTCAGCCCGTCTTCACCGCGTGTGCCTTCCCAGGCGAGGCCGATGCCGTCCAGGTAGTACTCGCCAATGCGCGGCAGGCCGTCGACGAAGAACTCGGCGAGGGAGGCGATGCCCAGCACGCCGAGGATCCAGCCGCTGACCTTGAAGCCGATGGCGGTACCCGCAACGCCACCGGGAAAGGCGCCGACACCGCCGGCGAAGGCGCCAATGCCGGCACCGAGCAGGCCGCCGGTGAGGGCAGTGCCGGCGACGATCATCGCCATTTGCTCGGCGACGCCGAGCAGGTCGTTGAGGATGCTTTTGATGTCGAGGTCGGCGAAGCGCTGGCGCAGCAGCTGGCCGGCTACCGATTCGGCCTTGTAAAACGCGCGTCGCACGCTATCGACGCGGCGCAGGTTGAGGGCCAGTGACGGCACTGCTTCGTTGAGGTAAGTACGGAAATGGGCGCCTCCTTGATAGCCCATTTCATCGGTGATGCGGGTCTCGATATCGCGCCAGGTTGGCACGATTTGCCAGAACAGCATGAGGCGTCTCCCTGCCAGTTTTGTGCAGGGGAAATCACATCATGGAGTGGGCGTAGGACGTTCCTGAGTCGCTGGTAGGAAAAGTCTATTTCGTTGTTGGTGGGGGTAGAGGGGGCGGGATTGAGGTGTTGCTGCGATGGGTAAGGCTGGAGGGATTTGTCGCCTGTGAGATCGAGCGCCCCCCGCCCGGCGCTCGATCTCACAGGCGCTGAAAACACCAAGGCGAGCCCCCCTCAGGCGCTGAAAGCATCAAGGCAAACACAAAAAGGTCCATAATCCCCCCTTAATCCCCCCATAGTGCAATGCCAGCCACACACACTCCGGGAGCCTCACCATGCACGTTCTGCTCTGCGAGGACGATGACCTGATCGCCAGCGGCATCTGCGCCGGCCTCACCGCCCAGGGCCTGACCGTCGACCGCGTAGCCAATGCCGCCAGCGCCCGGGCCCTGCTGCAGGCGGCGCAGTTCGACGTGATGATCCTCGACCTCGGCCTGCCCGACGAAGATGGCCTGAAACTCTTGCGCCGCCTGCGCCAGCAAGGTGTGGACCTGCCCGTGCTGGTGCTCACCGCCCGCGACGCGGTCACCGACCGGGTTGACGGTCTGCAGGCCGGTGCCGACGACTACCTGCTCAAACCTTTCGACCTGCGCGAACTGGCCGCACGGCTGCATACCCTGCTGCGCCGGGTGGCAGGGCGTGCGGTCAACGTGATCGAGCATGGCCCGCTGCGCTACGACCCGAGCAGCTGCGAAGCGAGCCTGGCCGGCCAACCTGTGGACCTGTCACGGCGTGAGCAGGCGCTGCTCCAGGCATTGCTGCAGAACCCCGGCCGGGTGCTGTCCAGCGAACAGCTCAAGGACTGCGTGTACGGCTTCAGCGATGAGGTCGAAAGCAACGCGCTGAACGTCCATATCCACCACCTGCGGCGCAAGCTCGGCAACAGCATCGTCGAGACCGTGCGTGGCCTGGGTTATCGCCTGGGCCCGGCGCAGGCCCCTGAGAGAAGCGCTTCATGAGCCTGCGGGTACGCCTCAGCCTGATCCTCGGTACCGCCTTCATCATCATCTGGGCGCTGGCAGCCGCGTGGATGCTGCGCGACCTGCGCCAGCAGATGATGTTCTCCCTCGACCAGCGCCTGGTGGCTTCGGCGCGCATGGTAGCGGGGCTGATCGACCAGCTGCCGCAACCGCTGGCGGCCAAGGGCGAGGACGCGCACTTTTCTGCCGACCAGTTGAGCGTGCCCGACGGCATGGCCTGCCAGGTGAGTTCCCTGCGCGGCGAGATCCTCGCGAGCAACCACAAGCATGACGGCGCCATGGACGACCAGCGCAGCGGCTTCCGCGACCAGACCATCGATGGCGCGTTGTGGCGCACCTTCACCTATAGCCACAATGACGTGCGCATCACCACCGCCGACCGGCACATGGAGCGCGAGGCGCTGAACCAGTCGATTCTGCTGGCTGCCTCGGCACCGGTGCTGATGGCCTTGCTCGGCAGCCTCGGGCTGTTGTGGATCGGCCTGGGCAAAGGCCTGGAGCCGCTCAATCGCATGCGCGATGCCCTGCGACGAAGGCGTGCCGACAGTGTCGAACCGTTGCAGGTGGCCGGCTTGCCCAGCGAGCTGCAACCCTTGCTCGACACCCAGAACCAGCTGTTCCTGCGCATCGCTCAGACCATCGAGCGCGAACGGCGCCTGACCGACGATGCCGCCCACGAACTGCGCAGCCCGCTGACCGCGATCAAGACCCACCTGCAGGTGGCGCGCATGACCGACGGCGCGGTGCGCGAGCAGGCGCTGGAGCATGCCGAGCAAGGCGCCGACCGCATGCATCGGACCCTGGAGCAGCTGCTGATGCTGGCGCGGGTCGAGGGCAGCCTGTCGTTCGAGGACGGTGTGCAGTGCAGTGCCGAGCAGGTCGCCCGCCAGGCGGTGCAGGATGCTGGCGGCGGTGACAACCGGCGTATCGTTTTGCGCCTGCCGCAGGAGGCGACGCAGATCTATCTGGGCATGCCTGCGCCGCTGGCGGTGGCGGCCTTGCGCAACCTGCTGGACAACGCCCTGCGTCACGGCGGCGATACCGAGGTGGAACTGGAAGTGCAAATGGCCGATGGGCAGGTGGGGTTCATGGTGCGCGACCATGGTCCGGGCATTGCCGAAGCCGATTTGCAGCACCTGACCGAGCGCTTCTGGCGTAACGGGCAGAGTGGTGGGTGTGGGTTGGGGCTGGCGATCGTTCAGGCGATCGTGCAGCGTTGTGCTGGCAGCCTGAGGTTTGACAGCCGCAATGATGGGTTGCGAGTGCTGCTGCAGGTGCCGGCGCGTTCGGCCAGTTGATTTTTTCTGCCAGTGCCGGGCCGGTGGGGGGGTTTTCCCCGCAAGGGCCGGGCCGGGGCCCGCCCAATCCCCGGACAAACGCGGT
>NZ_JBDJMM010000005.1:0-212347 GCF_039673865.1 Pseudomonas sp. TWI628
GGCCGCTTCGCGGCCCATCGCCGGCAAGCGCGGCTCCCACAGGTGACCCATGCAAGGCACGGGAATCAGCCCTCGCCTGCCAGAATGGCGGCATAGCCTTCCTTGTAGCTCGGATACGCCGGCACCCAGCCCAACGCCCGCACCCGGGCATTGCTGCAACGCTTGCTGCCTGTACGGCGCACGCGCTGTTCATCGGACCACTCGGTAACCCCCATGTACCCCCGCAACCAAGCCACCACATCGGCCAGCGGCGCCGGGTCGTCGTCGACGCCGATGTAGCATTCCTCCAGCGCCACACCATCGGCATCGGCCTGCAGCAGGAACGCCATCAGGCTCGCGGCATCTTCGGCATGAATCCGGTTGCCATACAGCGGCGGCTCCTCGGCTACCCGATAGCCTTGCCGCACCTGGCTCAGCAGCCACTCGCGCCCCGGGCCGTAGATGCCGGTCAAGCGAATCACGCTGGCGGGAATGCCGCTCGCCAACGCCAACCCTTCGGCCTCAAGCATCACCTTTCCGGAATAACCCTCAGGTTCGGTGGCCGCAGTTTCGTCGATCCATTCGCCTTCCTTTTGCGCAAACACGCTGCTGCTGGAGACGAACAGCAACCGCCGCGGGCGCTGGCCACGCTCGCCCAGCCACGCCAGCACATGGCGCAAACCGTCGACATAAGCAGCCTGATAGCCCGCCTCGTCATGCTGGCTGGCGGCGACGCAGTACACCAGATAGTCCGGCGAACGCTGTGGCCATGCCTGTGGAATGGCCGGGTCGGACAGGTCGGCAGCGATGCGCGCGACGCCCTTGGGCAGTTGCTCGACCGAGCGACGCAAGCCACTGACTTGCCAGCCTTTGGCCAGCAGCTGGCGGGCCAAGCGGCCGCCTACATCACCACATCCCACGATAATTGCGGAAAGGTCTGACATCACAAAACTCCCTAGACCAAAGGATCAGGCTAGCTGTATTACACGATAGGCGGCTAGACCATGGGCGAAAAAAGCAACAAGATTGCTTTTGTTAACAAGAATTACTTGCAATAATGGCACCCCTATCTGTTCTCGGCCTATATCGAGGCCTTGGAGAACGCACACTTTCTTCTTCATCAGGTCCGGCCAGCATGACACGTACTCAACCTTCCGCTTCGCCAACACCGTCGCGCGCCTGGCGCGCCATCGCCGCGCTGATGTTCAGCCTGGTGCTGGCCCCAGTGGCCATGGCCGATGAGCCTAACGCCAACACCGCCACCCCGGCTGCTGCTGTCGCTCCGGCCACCCCCGCCACTTCAGCGCCCGCTGCTGTCGAAGGCCAGGCCGCCACTCCGGTCGAAGCACCTGTAGCCGCCGACCCGGCCGTTCAGGAACTGGTTGAAGACACCTCGCTGGGCATGGCCCACGACCTGTCCCCATGGGGCATGTACAAGAACGCTGACATCGTCGTCAAAATCGTGATGATCGGCCTGGCCATCGCCTCGATCATCACCTGGACTATCTGGATCGCCAAGGGCTTCGAGCTGATGGGCGCCAAGCGCCGCCTGCGTGGCGAGATCGCCGCGCTGAAGAAGTCGGTGAGCCTGAAAGAAGCCAGCACCGTCGCCAATAAAGAAGGCACCCTGGCACATACCCTGGTTCACGATGCCCTCGAAGAGATGCGCCTGTCGGCCAATGCCCGCGAGAAAGAAGGCATCAAGGAACGCGTCAGCTTCCGCCTGGAGCGCCTGGTAGCTGCCAGCGGCCGCAGCATGAGCAGCGGCACCGGCGTGCTCGCCACCATCGGTTCCACCGCGCCGTTCGTCGGCCTGTTCGGTACCGTGTGGGGCATCATGAACAGCTTCATCGGCATCGCCAAGACCCAGACCACCAACCTGGCCGTGGTTGCCCCAGGTATCGCCGAGGCCCTGTTGGCCACTGCATTGGGCCTGGTCGCAGCGATCCCGGCCGTGGTCATCTACAACGTCTTCGCCCGCTCCATCGCCGGCTACAAAGCACAGGTGTCCGACGCCTCCGCCCAGGTGCTGCTGCTGGTCAGCCGTGATCTGGACCACCAGGGCAGCGACCGCGCCGCCCCGCACATGGTGAAAGTGGGGTAAACCATGGGCCTGCATCTCAACGAAGGTGGCGACGACCTCGCCGAAAACCACGAAATCAACGTTACGCCGTTCATCGACGTGATGCTGGTGCTGCTGATCATCTTCATGGTCGCAGCCCCGCTGGCCACGGTCGACATCAAGGTCGACCTGCCAGCCTCGACGGCCAAGCCGGCACCGAGGCCCGAAAAGCCGGTGTTCGTCAGCGTCAAGGCCGACCAGAAGCTGTACGTCGGCGACGATCAGGTTGCTGCCCCTGCACAGCTTGGCGCGATGCTCGACGCCAAGACCAAGGGCGACAAGGAAACCACCATCTTCTTCCAGGCCGACAAGGGCGTGGATTACGGTGACCTGATGGAAGTGATGAACACCCTGCGCGCGGCCGGCTACCTCAAAGTCGGCCTGGTAGGCCTTGAGACGGCAGCCAAGAAATGACGAAACCGCGCTCAAACGTGGCGCGCTACGCTGGCAGCCTGGCGATCGTGCTGGGCGTGCACGTGGTCGCCGTGCTGCTGACGCTCAACTGGTCGGTGCCCCAGGCCATCGAGCTGCCCCCGGCAGCCATGATGGTCGAGCTGGCACCGCTGCCCGAGCCCGCGCCGCCGCCACCCCCGAAAGCCGCCCCACAGCCACCGGCACCGGTCGAAGAACCGCCAATGCCAAAGCTGGCCGAGGCGCCGAAGCCGAAGATCGCCATCGCCAAGCCGCCCAAGCCGAAGCCCAAGCCTCAGCCGCCCAAGCCTGAGAAGAAGCCTGAGCCGCCGAAGGATGAGCCACCGGCCAAGGAACAGGTAGCCGATACGCCGCCAAGCAACACGCCACCGCAGAAGTCGGCGGCACCGGCGCCAAGCATCGCTTCCAACAGCCAGGCGCTGCCAACCTGGCAGAGCGACCTGCTGCGCCACCTGGCGAAGTACAAGCGCTACCCGGAGGACGCTCGCCGACGCGGCCTGCAAGGCATCAACCGCCTGCGCTTCGTGGTCGACGCCGAGGGCAAGGTGGTGTCCTACTCCATGGCAGGCGGCTCCGGCAGCGCAGCCCTGGACCGGGCGACCATGGAAATGATCCGCCGCGCCGGCACGGTACCCAAGCCGCCAGCCGAGCTGCTGACCAATGGCACGATCGAAGTAGTAGCACCGTTCGTCTACTCGCTGGACCGTCGCTGATACTTTTGGTTCTGTCACAAATCGGCAAGTCTGATAACGTGCGTCTATCAATTGCAGCCGCTATGCTGGGCCCGCAACTTCATGGACGCACGTTATGACCCTCACAGAATTACGCTACATCGTCACGCTCGCCCAGGAGCAGCACTTCGGCCACGCTGCCGAGCGCTGCCACGTCAGCCAGCCGACCCTGTCGGTCGGCGTGAAGAAGCTTGAGGACGAGCTTGGCGTGCTGATTTTCGAGCGCAGCAAGAGCGCGGTGCGCCTGACCCCGGTCGGCGAAAGCATCGTGGCCCAGGCGCAGAAGGTGCTGGAGCAAGCCCAGGGCATTCGCGAGCTGGCCCAGGCCGGCAAGAACCAGCTGACCGCTCCGCTCAAGGTCGGCGCCATCTACACCGTTGGCCCGTACCTGTTCCCGCACCTGATTCCACAGCTGCACCGGGTTGCGCCGCAGATGCCGCTGTACATCGAAGAAAACTTCACCCACGTGCTGCGCGAGAAGCTGCGCAACGGCGAACTGGACGCAGTGATCATCGCCCTGCCGTTCAACGAAGCCGACGTGTTGACCCTGCCACTGTACGACGAGCCTTTCTGTGCCTTGATGCCAGCCGACCACCCCTGGACGGCGAAGAAGACCATCGACACGGCCATGCTCAACGACAAGAGCCTGCTGCTGCTCGGCGAGGGCCACTGCTTCCGCGACCAGGTGCTGGAAGCCTGCCCGACGCTGAACAAAGGTGGCGAAGGCTCCAAGCACACCACGGTCGAGTCCAGCTCGCTGGAAACCATCCGCCACATGGTCGCTTCCGGCCTGGGTGTGTCGATCCTGCCGCTGTCGGCCGTGCACAGCCATCACTATGCGCCAGGGGTCATCGAAGTGCGCCCGCTTACCCCGCCTGCACCGTTCCGCACCGTGGCCATCGCCTGGCGCGCCAGCTTCCCGCGGCCGAAAGCGATCGAGATCCTTGCCGACTCGATCCGCCTCTGCTCGGTGGCCAAGCCGCCTGTGGAACAACCGGCCTGATCCATGACTGAGCTGTCGAAGGTTTCGGTCACGGCGCTCAAGGGCGTAGGCGATGCCATGGCGGAAAAGCTCGCCAAGGTCGGCCTGGAGAATCTGCAGGACGTGCTGTTCCACTTGCCCCTGCGCTATCAGGACCGTACCCGCGTGGTGCCCATCGGCCAGTTGCGCCCGGGCCAGGATGCGGTGATCGAGGGCGTGGTCAGCGGTGCCGACGTGACCATGGGCAAGCGCCGCAGCCTGGTGGTACGCCTGGGTGACGGCACCGGAGTGCTGAGCCTGCGCTTCTACCACTTCAGCAATGCGCAGAAGGAAGGCCTCAAGCGGGGCACCCACCTGCGCTGCTACGGCGAAGCCCGCCCCGGCGCCTCGGGGCTGGAGATCTACCACCCAGAGTACCGTGCGCTGAATGGCGACGAGCCGCCGCCTCCGGTCGAACAGACCCTGACGCCGATCTACCCGTCCACCGAAGGCCTCACCCAACAGCGCCTGCGCCTGCTCTGCCAACAGAGCCTGGGCATGCTTGGCCCGCGCAGCCTGCCCGACTGGCTGCCCGACGAACTGGCCCGCGACTACCACCTGGCGCCGCTGGACGATGCCATCCGTTACCTGCACAACCCGCCCGCCGACGCCGACCTCGACGAGCTCGCCGAGGGCCAGCACTGGGCCCAGCACCGCCTGGCCTTCGAAGAGCTGCTGACCCACCAGCTGTCACAACAACGCCTGCGCGAAAGCCTGCGCAGCCTGCGCGCGCCGGTGCTGCCCAAGGCCAAGCGCCTGCAGGCGCAATACCTGGCCAACCTGGGCTTCAAGCCAACCGGGGCGCAGCAGCGGGTAGCCAACGAAATCGCCTATGACCTCAGCCAGCACGAGCCCATGATGCGCCTGGTACAGGGCGATGTCGGCGCCGGCAAGACCGTGGTCGCCGCCCTTGCTGCACTGCAGGCCCTGGAAGCCGGCTACCAGGTGGCGCTGATGGCGCCGACCGAGATCCTTGCCGAACAGCACTACATCACCTTCAAGCGCTGGCTGGAGCCGTTGGGCATCGAAGTCGCCTGGCTGGCCGGCAAGCTCAAGGGCAAGGCCCGCGCCAGCGCCCTGGAGCAGATCGCCGGCGGTGCGCCGATGGTGGTCGGGACCCACGCACTGTTCCAGGAAGAGGTCCGCTTCAAGCACCTGGCCCTGGCGATCATCGACGAACAGCACCGCTTCGGCGTGCAGCAACGCCTGGCCCTGCGCAAGAAAGGCGTGGCCGGCGAGCTGTGCCCGCATCAGCTGATCATGACCGCCACGCCGATCCCGCGCACCTTGGCCATGAGCGCCTATGCCGACCTCGACACCTCGGTACTCGACGAGCTGCCGCCAGGGCGTACGCCGGTGAATACCGTGCTGGTCGCCGACAGCCGCCGCTTCGAAGTGGTCGAGCGGGTTCGCGCCGCCTGCGCGGAGGGGCGCCAGGCTTACTGGGTATGCACGCTGATCGAGGAATCCGAAGAGCTGACCTGCCAGGCAGCCGAGAGCACCTTCGAAGAGCTTGGCAGCGCACTTGGCGAGCTGCGCGTGGGCCTGATCCACGGCCGCATGAAGCCGGCAGAAAAGGCCGAGGTCATGGCCGAGTTCAAGCAAGGCAACCTGCAACTGCTGGTCGCCACCACGGTGATCGAGGTTGGCGTGGACGTGCCCAACGCCAGCCTGATGATCATCGAGAACCCCGAGCGCCTGGGCCTGGCCCAACTGCACCAGCTGCGTGGCCGGGTTGGCCGGGGCAGCGCGGTGAGCCACTGCGTGCTGCTGTATCACCCGCCACTGTCGCAGATTGGCCGCGAACGCCTGGGGATCATGCGGGAAACCAACGATGGCTTCATCATCGCCGAGAAAGACCTCGAACTGCGCGGGCCCGGCGAAATGCTCGGCACACGCCAGACCGGCCTGCTGCAGTTCAAGGTCGCCGACCTGATGCGCGACGCCGACCTGCTGCCGGCCGTGCGTGACGCGGCCCAGGCGCTGCTGGCGCGCTGGCCCGACCATGTCAGCCCGCTGCTCGATCGCTGGCTGCGCCACGGTCAACAATATGGGCAGGTGTGACGCCCGTCCCAGAATGGATCCAGCTTTGCCTGCAGGCTGGTTATACTTCGCGTTTAAAAGAACCTGTGGATACAGACCATGACTGAAGTTGCCCTGGACACTGCAACCCCACACGCACCGTCTGTTATCCGACTGTTGCTCGAAAAACTGCACGTTGCCTTTGAAGAGGTGGCGGAACATCCAGAGCTGCCAGCCGCGTCTCGGGTACAGGCGATCCTGCTTGATGACGAGATCGGCGCCCTGCTGGTGCTGTTCCCGCAGAGCAAGCTGCTGGACCTCAACCGTCTCGAAGAGCTGACCGGTCGCAAACTCAAGGCCGTGCCGTTGCCACGCCTCAAGCAGATGCTCGACAAGCATCAGCTCAAGGCCTTGCCGGCCATTCCGGCCCTGACCAGCTCACCTTGCCTGTACGAAGGCAAACTGCTCGATGCCGAACACCTGCTGATCCAGTCAGGCGAAGCCGGCCTGCTGCTCAAGGTTCATCGTAATGATTTCAAGCGCATGCTCGCCAAGGCCAGTGCCGGCAGTTTCGGCCAGCCCGTGCGCGACATCCGCCCCAACCTCGATCGCCCGGATGACGACCCCAAGGAAATCACGCTGGCGGTCCAGGCCTTTACGGCCCGGCGCATCCAGAAGCGCCTGGAAGAAACCATCGAGATCCCGCCACTGGCCGACACGGCGCAGAAGATCATCAAGCTGCGGGTCGACCCCAACGCCAGCATCGACGACATCACCGGCGTGGTAGAAACCGACCCGGCCCTGGCCGCCCAGGTGGTCAGCTGGGCCGCTTCGCCGTACTACGCGTCACCCGGCAAGATCCGCTCGGTGGAAGACGCTATCGTCCGCGTGCTGGGCTTCGACCTGGTGATCAACCTGGCCCTGGGCCTGGCGCTGGGCAAGACCCTGAGCCTGCCCAAGGACCATCCGCAGCAGGCCACGCCGTACTGGCAGCAGTCGATCTATACCGCCGCCATCATCGAAGGCCTGACCCGCGCCATGCCCCGCGCCGAGCGCCCGGAGGCCGGCCTGACCTACCTGGCAGGGCTGCTGCACAATTTCGGCTACCTGCTGCTGGCGCATGTATTCCCACCGCACTTCTCGCTGATCTGCCGCCACCTGGAGGTCAACCCGCACCTGTGCCACACCTACGTGGAACAGCACCTGCTGGGCATCAGCCGCGAGCAGATCGGCGCCTGGCTGATGAAGCTGTGGGACATGCCCGAAGAGCTGTCGACCGCGCTGCGCTTCCAGCATGACCCGGCGTATGACGGCGAATACTCGGCGTACCCCAACCTGGTGTGCCTGGCGACGCGTCTGCTGCGCTCGCGGGGCATTGGCTCGGGGCCACAGGAGCAGATTCCGGATGAGTTGCTGGAGCGCCTGGATATCACCCGGGACAAGGCGGAGGATGTGGTGAACAAGGTGCTCGAAGCCGAGGCCTTGTTGCGCGATCTGGCATCGCAGCTCAACGCCCCGCATTGAGAACATCGGGGCCGCTTTGCGGCCCCGGCGATTTCAGCCTTTCTTCCTGGGTTTCAGGTACTTCATCAACCCCTGGAACCACATCACCAGCGCCGGATTGCCCTTGATCTGGATGTTCTTGTCCTGAATGCCCTGCATGAACGCCAGTTGCTTGTTCCCCGCTTGCATCGTGGCAAAGCCGTAAGCGGCATCCTTGAAGGCGATGGCAAAGGCCGGCTGCGGATGGCTACCGCCCTTGCTGCTGATGCGCTCACCGCTGACGATGAAGTGCCGCGCCACCTTGCCGTCCAGCGTCTGCATCTGGAACACCAGGTCCTTGTCCTTGAGTTGCTGCTGGAACGCCGGGTTGTTGCGGCTGGCCCTGGCCATCAGCAGCCCCATGGCCCAGAGAAGAAAGCGAAACTTCATCAACGCGCCTCGAATAAAAAATGACTGAGGCGCGCAGTTTATCCTTTTCCTGAACTATTTACGCAAGTTCGCAACACTTAGCCTCCAGAATGCATAACGGGCGCCCTGGGGCGCCCGCGTGGATGACACTGGGGGTCAGCAGTCGATCACTTTTTCTTGGCTGGCTTGGCGGGAGCGTTGACGCTGTCGCGCAGGTTCTTGCCAGGCTTGAAGGCAACAGTGTTGCTGGCCTTGATCTTCACCGGCTCACCGGTTTGCGGATTCTTGCCAGTGCGGGCACCACGATGACGTTTTTCAAAGGTGCCGAAACCGACCAGGGTGACCGTGTCCTTGTCCAGGGCTCCGGTGATACTGTCGAGAATCGCGTTCAGCACCAAATTGGCCTTTTCCTTGGTCAGATCAGCCTTTTCGGCGATGACGGCGGCGAGTTCTGGTTTGCGCATAGTGAAGCCTCTTTGACGGAATTTCTTGTTGTTATGCCGTGCTGCCATTGAAGCAGCGTTCAAGGCACCGCAGGCTCTAATCTGCGGCAGACGGAACTGAGAATGGCACGCCCACCGAGGCCGCGCCAGTATCTGGGCGGCCATTGTGCTGGCAACAACAGGATAAATCCGACAGAACACCCGCTATTTACGCCATCAGGGCGGGCAACTGCCGATTCAGCGCGAGTTTTTCCATCACGGCGCTGCCGGTCAGGGCGTAGCCGAGCAACTGGCCGTCCGGGGCATGGCAGAGCACTTTCAAGTCGCTGCCCTGCCCTTCGACCTGCCAGCTGCCTTCACGGCCTGCCGGCGGCGGTGACACCACCAGCGGGCAAGCCGGGGTCTTTACGGTGATCGGCATCGGCCCGTAGCTTACCTGGGTCGGGTTGCCGGCCAAGGTCTGTGCCAGGGCACGGGCGCAGGCCATCAATGGCATCACATAGAGCAGGTTGATGCCGTCGACTTCGGCGCAGTCGCCAAGGGCGAAGATGTGGCTGTGCGAAGTGCGCAGTTGGCGGTCCACTACCACGCCGCGGTTGGTCTGTAACCCGGCGGCAGCGGCGAGGTCGGTACGCGGGCGCAGGCCGATGGCCGAGACCACCAGGTCGCAGGCGATGACTTGCCCATCGGACAGATGCGCCTCAAGCCCCTCACCCGCCTGTTGCAGGCGAGTCAGCACGGGGCCGAGGTGGAAGCGTACGCCCAGCCCTTCCAGGCCGGCCTGCACGGCAGCGGCGGCAGCCGGGTGCAACAAGGTCGGCATGACCTGCTCGCAAGGCGCCACCACCTCGACCTCGAAGCCGCCCAGGCGCATGTCGTTGGCAAACTCGCAACCGATCAGCCCGGCACCGAGAATCAGCACGCGCTGCTTGCCCGCGGCAGCGGCACGGAAGCGCGCATAGTCTTCAAGGTCGTTGATCGGGAATACCCGCTCGGCACCATCGCCTTCGATCGGCACTCGCACGGTCTGCGCCCCCCAGGCCAGTACCAGGTCGCGATACGCGATCGCCTCTTCACCGATCCACAGGCGCTTGTGGCCCGGGTCGATACCGCTGATGCGCGTGTGGGTGCGGACCTCGGCCTTGAGCTGCTCGGCCATCACGCCAGGTTCGGCCATGCACAGGCCATCGGCGTCCTTCTGCTTGGCAAAACCGGTGGAGAGCATGGGCTTGGAGTAGGAACGGCCATCGTCGGCGGTAATCAGCAGCAGCGGCGTGTCGCCATCGAGCTTGCGAAATTCACGGGCCAGGTTGTAGCCGGCCAGGCCGGTACCAATGATTACCACGGGGGACGTCATGCGCTGCTTTCCTTCTATCAGCCGATGGAGATCATTTCGAAGTCGCTCTTGCCCACGCCGCAGTCAGGGCACAGCCAGTCTGCCGGCACGTCTTCCCAGCGGGTACCGGGCGGGATGCCGTCATCCGGCCAACCTTCGGCTTCGTCATAGATCAGGCCACAGACAATACACTGCCACTTTTTCATCAGGTCATTTTCCTCGGTGTCGCTCAGGCGTTGTTGTAGCCCGGCATTATGCAAGCAGTGGGGGCAATCATGCTAAGCTCGCCGCCTCTCTGGCTGTCATCAAGCATACCGACGTGTCGTACGAATCCCCGCAAGCAGCCGCTGTCGCGTGGCTGCCGTATTCACAGCTGGCCACTGAAATCGACCAGCCAACCCTGGACTGGCTGTTTGACGAAGGCTCCCTGACTCGCCGCCTCACCCAGCTGTCCCTGGACCACTTCAGTGTCACTCCCCTGTTCGAAGGCTGGCAACCGCTGCGCGATGACGAATGCCTGGCCCTGAACATCGCGCCAGGTGCCGAAGGCTGGGTGCGCGAGGTGTTCTTGCGCGGGCATGGCGAACCTTGGGTGTTCGCCCGCAGCGTGGCCAGCCGCAGCGCCCTGGAACGGGGCGGCCTGGACCTTGAAACCCTGGGCAGCCGCTCACTGGGCGAATTGCTGTTCTGCGACCAGGCATTCATCCGCCACCCGATCGAGGTGTGCCGTTATCCACAAGGCTGGTTACCAGCCGATGCCGCGCAAGACGGCCTGTGGGGGCGCCGCTCACGCTTCGCCCGTGGCGGCCTCGACCTGCTGGTAGCCGAGGTTTTCCTGCCTACACTGTGGCAAGCGGCCAAGGAGGAGAAGCGCTGATGTACCTGCAACTGCTCAAGTCGCTCAACCGTCTGCACCCACGGGCCTGGGACTTCGTCCAGCTCAGCCGCATGGACCGGCCGATCGGTATCTATCTGTTGCTCTGGCCGACCCTGTCAGCGGTATGGATCGCCGGGCACGGCTCGCCAACTCTGGCCAACGTGCTGATCTTCGGCCTGGGGGTGGTGCTGATGCGCGCCGCTGGCTGCTGCATCAACGACTTCGCCGACCGCAAGGTCGATGGCCACGTCAAGCGTACCGCTGACCGCCCGCTGGCCAGTGGCAGGGTCAAATCGCGCGAGGCGCTGACGTTGTTCGCCATCCTGGTCGGGGTCAGCTTCCTGCTGGTGCTGTGCACCAACAGCCGGACCGTGTGGCTGTCGTTCGGCGCGGTGGCGCTGGCGTCCTGCTACCCGTTCATGAAGCGCTACACCTATTACCCGCAGGTGGTGCTGGGTGCAGCGTATTCCTGGGGTATCCCCATGGCCTTCACCGCTGCCGGTGGCGAGTTGCCGGCCAGTGCCTGGTTGCTGTACATCGCCAACCTGCTGTGGACGGTGGGTTACGACACCTACTACGCCATGGTCGACCGCGATGACGACCTGAAGATCGGGGTGAAATCGACCGCGATCCTGTTCGGCGATGCGGACCGGGCTATCATCCTGACCTTGCAGTTGCTGTCGCTCGGCTGCTTGCTGCTGGCGGGCAGCCGTTTCGAGTTGGGTGGCTGGTTCCACCTGGGTTTGCTGGGGGCGGCGGCGTGCTTTGCCTGGGAATACTGGTCGACGCGCAAGCTGGACCGCGAGTCGTGCTTCAAGGCGTTCCTGCACAATCACTGGGCGGGGTTACTGGTGTTCATCGGGGTGGTGCTGGATTACGCAATGCGCTGAGGTTCAGCGTCACTGTGGGAGCGGGTTTACCCGCGAATGCGATGGTGGCTCCACCGCAGCATTCGCGGGTGAACCCGCTCCCACAGGGGCAAGTGTCAGGCTTTACGGCTTGGCGACGTGCCAGACGTCCTTCATGCCGTCACCGGTCATGTCTCCGGCTTTCTTGTCCTTGACGAAGGTGTACAGCGGCTTGCCGTCATAGGCCCACTGCATCTTGCCGTCGTCACGCTTGATCTGCGTCCACTTTCCTTCGGCTTTTTCACCTTTTTCGACCATCAATGGCGGCCAGTTCGTTGCACATTCACCATTGCACATCGACTTGCCACCGGCGTCCTTGTCAAAGGTGTACAAGGTCATGCCTTTGTGGTCGACCCACATGCCGTCTTTTTCCATGGCATGGTGGGCAGACGCCACCCCCGGCAGCGCCAGTGCAGCGAAAAGGGCCATCCAGCTCAGCGTATGTCGTGTCATTGGAATCACCATGAATTCGGGGGTGGATTGCATGCTGTTTACCGCCGCAGCGGCCCTGTGAAGCCTAGCCCAGTCATGGAATGTCGCCAGAACGGCCAACACCCTGTCACACAGCTGCAATAATTCCGTTATCTAATGCGGGCCAAGACACGATTCCTGGGAGAGGTTTTGAGCATGGTTGGCAGAAACATTCTGATCGTCGACGACGAAGCACCGATTCGCGAGATGATCGCCGTTGCCTTGGAAATGGCCGGCTATGACTGCCTGGAAGCCGAGAACTCCCAGCAAGCCCACGCGATCATCGTCGACCGCAAACCGGACCTGATCCTGCTCGACTGGATGCTGCCCGGCACTTCCGGCATCGAGCTGGCACGCCGCCTCAAGCGCGACGAGCTGACCGGCGACATCCCGATCATCATGCTCACCGCAAAAGGCGAAGAGGACAACAAGATCCAGGGCCTGGAAGTCGGCGCCGACGACTACATCACCAAGCCGTTCTCGCCCCGCGAACTGGTAGCCAGGCTGAAGGCCGTGCTGCGCCGCACCGGCCCGAGCGACAGTGAAGCGCCGATCGAAGTCGGCGGCCTGCTGCTCGACCCGATCAGCCACCGCGTGACCATCGACGGCAAGCCGGCCGAGATGGGCCCTACCGAATACCGCCTGCTGCAGTTCTTCATGACTCACCAGGAACGCGCCTACACCCGTGGCCAGCTGCTCGACCAGGTGTGGGGCGGCAACGTGTATGTCGAGGAGCGCACCGTTGATGTGCACATCCGTCGCCTGCGCAAGGCACTGGGTGAAGCCTACGAAAATCTGGTACAAACCGTCCGGGGCACTGGCTACCGCTTCTCGACCAAGAGCTGATCGAGCCGCCAAGCGCCAAGCTGCAAGTCGTTGTACAAGGACCGTCAATTGAACCAGAACTGGCACGCGACCCTGATTCGCCACCTGTTGCTGCTGATCACTGTCTGCCTGATCGGCGGCCTGGTCAGTGGCTATTACGGCTGGAGCCTGGCCACCGGCCTGGCGCTCTATCTGGGCTGGACGCTCAAGCAGCTATTGCGCCTGCACGACTGGCTGCGCAACCACCAACCCGACGAAGCACCGCCCGATGGCTACGGCCTGTGGGGTGAAGTGTTCGACAGCATCTACCACCTGCAACGCCGCGACCAGCGCGTGCGCGGGCGCCTGCAGGCGGTGATCGACCGGGTGCAGGAGTCCACTGCGGCACTGCGGGATGCGGTGATCATGCTCGACAGCGACGGCAACCTGGAGTGGTGGAACCGAGCCGCAGAGACGCTGCTGGGCTTCAAGACCCCGCAGGACGGCGGGCAGCCGGTGACCAACCTGGTGCGCCACCCACGCTTCAAGGAATACTTCGAGGCGGAGAACTACGCCGAACCGCTGGAGATCCCCTCACCGATCAACGACCGCCTGCGCGTGCAGCTGCATATCACCCGCTACGGCAACAACGAGCACCTGATGCTGGTGCGCGATGTGACCCGCATTCACCAGCTTGAGCAGATGCGCAAGGATTTCGTCGCCAACGTCTCCCACGAACTGCGCACACCGCTGACGGTGATTACCGGCTACCTGGAAACCCTGCTGGACAACGTCGATGACGTGAACCCGCGCTGGGCCCGGGCGCTGCAGCAGATGACCCAGCAAGGCTCGCGCATGCAGACTCTGCTCAACGACCTGTTGCTGCTGGCCAAGCTGGAAGCCACCGACTACCCGTCGGACAACCAGCCGGTGGCGGTCGATGCCCTGCTCACCGCGATCAAGCAGGACGCCCAGGCACTGTCCGGGCCGCGTAACCAGAAAATCACCCTGGAAGCCGTGCCGGGCCTGCGCCTGAAGGGCAGCGAGTCAGAACTGCGCAGCGCCTTCTCCAACCTGGTGTTCAACGCCGTGAAGTACACCCAGGATGAAGGCACCATTCGCATCCGCTGGTGGGGCGACGAACACGGCGCGCACCTGTCGGTGCAGGATTCCGGGGTCGGTATCGACGCCAAGCACCTGCCGCGGCTGACCGAACGCTTCTACCGGGTCGACTCCAGCCGTGCGTCGAATACCGGCGGCACCGGCCTGGGGCTGGCGATCGTCAAGCATGTGCTGATGCGCCACCGCGGCAAGCTGGAAATCAGCAGCGTGCCGGGGCATGGCAGTACCTTCACCTGTCACTTCGGGCCCGCACAATTGGCCAACGGCAAGGCCTGACGGACCAGGGGCCGCTTTGCAGCCCTTTGCTTTTGCTGCCCCAGCCGCTACATTGGACCCCCTGTGCCAGCAAGAGCTGGCACTTTTTTTCTCTCTATCTCAAAGACGGACCCCGTAAAAACTCCATCATGGACCCTTCCCCTGGTATCAGCCTCGCCTCGTTATTCGCCGATTTCGGCATGATCATCTTTGCCTTCCTGCTGGTGCTGCTCAACGGCTTCTTCGTTGCCGCCGAGTTCGCCATGGTCAAGCTGCGCGCCACCCGCGTCGAGTCCATCGCCGAACTGCATGGCTGGCGCGGCAGCATCCTGCGCAAGGTACACAACCAGCTCGACGCCTACCTGTCCGCTTGCCAGTTGGGCATCACCCTTGCCTCGCTGGGCCTGGGCTGGGTCGGTGAGCCGGCCTTCGCCCACCTGCTCGAACCGCTGCTGGCCTACCTGGGCGTGGACAGCGCCGAACTGGTCAAGGGGGTGTCGTTCTTCGTCGCCTTCTTCGTCATTTCGTACCTGCACATCGTGGTCGGCGAACTGGCGCCCAAGTCGTGGGCAATCCGCAAGCCCGAGCTGCTGTCGCTGTGGACTGCCGTGCCGCTGTACCTGTTCTACTGGACCATGTACCCGGCCATCTACCTGCTCAACGCCAGCGCCAACACCATCTTGCGCATCGCCGGCCAGGGTGAGCCCGGCCCACACCACGAACACCACTACAGCCGCGAAGAACTCAAGCTGATCCTGCACTCCAGCCGTGGCCAGGACCCGAGCGACCAAGGCATGCGCGTACTCGCCTCAGCCGTCGAAATGGGCGAGCTGGAAGTGGTGGACTGGGCCAATTCGCGTGAGGACATGGTCAGCATCGACGCCCATGCCCCGCTCAAGGAAATCCTCGCCCTGGTACGCCGGCACAAGTTCAGCCGCTACCCGGTGTACGACGCCGAGCGCGAGGAATTCACCGGCCTGCTGCACATCAAGGACTTGCTGCTGGAGCTGGCCGAACTCGAACACCTGCCCGAAACCATCGACCTGGACGACCTGGCCCGCCCGCTGGAGCGCGTATCGCGGCACATGCCGCTGTCGCAGCTGCTGGAGCAGTTCCGCAAAGGCGGCGCGCACTTCGTGCTGGTGGAAGAAGCCGACGGCAAGGTGATCGGCTACCTGACCATGGAAGACGTGCTGGAAGTGCTGGTGGGTGACATTCAGGACGAGCACCGCAAGACCGAACGCGGCATCCTCGCCTACCAGCCGGGCAAGCTGCTGGTGCGCGGCGATACGCCGCTGTTCAAGGTTGAGCGCCTGCTCGGTGTCGACCTCGACCACATCGAGGCAGAAACCCTCGCCGGCCTGGTCTACGAAACCCTCAAGCGTGTGCCTGAGGAAGAGGAAGTGCTGGAAGTCGAAGGCCTGCGCATCATCATCAAGAAGATGAAAGGGCCGAAGATCGTACTGGCCAAGGTCCTCAAGCTCGACTGACCCTACGGGTTGCCGGCAGTGAAGTCCGGCAACCCGCCAAGCGGACGGTCGAACTGGAACGGTATCGATTCCAGCGCCAGCCCCACATTGCGCTGCACCACGAAATGCAGATGGGGCCCGGTGCTGTTACCGGTATTGCCCGACTTCGCCAGGGCCTGCCCCACCACCACCTGTTGCCCTTCGCGCACCAGCACCGTACCGCGCATCAGGTGCAGGTACACGCCCATGGTGCCGTCGGGGTGCAGTATCCGCACGAAATTGCCCCCCGGGTTGCCACCTCGACCACTCTGGTCATTCTCGACCTTCACCACCATGCCGCCCCGCGCTGCAATGATCGGCGTACCCTCCGGCATGGCGATGTCCATCGCATAGCGGCTCCTGGGGCCGAAATGGCTGAAGCGCCCATTGGGCCCCTGGGTCAGGCGAAATGGCCCGCCCTTCCAGGGAAACGGATAGCGGTAGGCCAAAGAGCGCTGGCCAGGGTCACCCATGGCGTACTGGAAATGGGTGGCGTACTGCAACTTGCCACCTGGGGCGGCCAGCACCGAACTCAGCACCTTGCTCGAACGCGGCCCCACCACGGCGCGTATGTTGCGCGGCTGGTTGCCGCCGAAGGCATTGGTCAGCTTGTCGACGCGCAGCTCAACCTGCATCGGCACGTACAGATCGTTGCGCACCATGAAGCGCACACCGCCCGGGAAGGTTTCGGCCTGCAGGCGCACCTTGCCATCGATGTGATCGAGGATCGGCTCGCTCAGCTCGAAGGTTTTTGCCCCCGGGCTGTAGCGATCGGAGTACGAGACCACGCCGGTGTTGTCGACGGTCTTGTAGATCGTCATGCCCATGCTCGACGCCGAGGCCGAAAGCAAGGCACAGAAAAGCAGCAAGCGGGCGACGGCTGGCATGATGGTGGCTTTTTGACAGGTATGGTCTGTCGAAGACTAGCAGCGGGATCTGTAGGCGGTATTACAGCTGGTCGGAAGAACCTGGCAGATTGGCGCGGACCTTGTGAGCAAGCCCGAGCCCACAAGGTGCTGTGTATCGCCCAGATCAGGCGCCGGGGGTGAAATGCTTCTGCTGGGTCCCGCGGGCAATCAGGCGCGACAGGTAGTCGAGTTTCTGCGCATCCTGGTCGACGAACTTGAAGGTCAGCTGCAGCCAGTCACTTTCTGGCTTGGGCTCCAGCGCCGCGATGGCGTGCAGATAACCGTTCAGGCGCGCCACTTCGGCATTCTCACCCTGCTCCAGGTCGAGCACTGCGCCCTCCAGCACCTGTGGCAACGCGGCACTGCGACGTACCACCAGCAACGCTTCCTTCAGGCTCAGGGCCTTGATCACGCAGGGCTGGGTGCCGCTGGCCAGGCGCAACTGGCCCTGCCCCCGCCCGGCCTGGGCCGCAGCCGCCGCAGTCTGCGGCTTCGGCGCATTGAGCAAAGGCTTGGCCGGCGCGGCAGCAGGCGCCGCCACCTTGGCCGCTTCAGGCTTGCCACCGGTCAGTGCACTCAGCGAGTCGTTGGCGAATGCCGAATTCACCCGTGCCGGTGCACCGGCCATCAGGCTTTCCAGCTTGCCGATCTTGCTCAGGGCTTTCTTCACCTTGGTCAACAGCTGTTCGTTGGTGAACGGCTTGCCGACGAAGTCGGAGACGCCGGCCTGGATGGCCTGGATCACGTTCTCCTTGTCACCACGGCTGGTCACCATGATGAATTGCAGGTCCTTCATCTCAGGCTGCTGACGGCACCAGGTCAGCAACTCAAGGCCAGACATCTCCGGCATCTCCCAGTCGCACAGCACCAGGTCGAACGGCTCCTTGGCCAGCATGGCCATGGCCTTGCGACCGTTGACCGCATCTTCGATGACCATGCCCGGGAAGGCGTTGCGCAGGCACTTCCTGACCAGGTCACGAATGAACGGCGCGTCATCCACGACCAGCACATTGACTTTACTCATCGATACTCCTCTTGAACCCGACTAGCCTACCGCGCAAGGGTGGCCACTTGCCAACTCTAGGGTCACGCCGGGACTTCTTCGCATCGTTCGCGGGTGCCTGCTGATTGCTCTGCCACAAACGAAAACGCCCGGCACGGGCCGGGCGTCGATGCTCGGGAGCAATCTTATTTATCGTCAGGTTTGCCCGGAACATTAGCGCTTTCGGCCGCGTCACCGGCAGTGCCTTCGACTTCTGCCTTCATGCGCTTGAGGCCCATGTGCCGCACGTCGGTACCGCGCACCAGGTAGATCACCAGCTCCGAGATGTTGCGTGCGTGGTCGCCGATCCGCTCCAGCGAACGCAGCACCCAGATCACGCTGAGCACCCGCGAGATCGAGCGCGGGTCTTCCATCATGTAGGTGACCAGTTCACGCAGGGCTGTCTTGTACTCGCGGTCGATGGTCTTGTCGTACTGGGCCACCGCCAGTGCCAGGTCAGCATCGAAGCGGGCGAATGCATCGAGGGCGTCGCGCACCATGTTGCGCACCTGGTCGCCGATGTGGCGCACTTCGACGTAGCCACGCGGCGACTCGCCTTCCTCGCACAGCTGAATGGCGCGGCGGGCGATCTTGGTCGATTCATCGCCAATGCGCTCCAGGTCGATCACCGACTTGGAGATGCTGATGATCAGGCGCAGGTCGGAGGCCGCTGGCTGGCGGCGGGCGAGGATGCGCAGGCATTCCTCGTCGATGTTGCGCTCCATCTGGTTGATCTGCTCGTCGACTTCACGCACCTGCTGGGCCAGGCCCGAGTCGGCCTCGATCAGCGCGGTGACGGCATCGTTCACCTGCTTCTCGACCAGGCCACCCATGGCCAGCAAGTGGCTGCGCACCTCTTCGAGTTCGGCGTTGAACTGCTGGGAAATATGGTGCGTCAGGCTTTCTTTGTTGATCATCGTTTCGCTCCGCGAAGCAGCTGCAAGCTTCAAGTAGTTCGTATCGTTCCCTGGGCAAGCCGGGCTTAGCCGTAACGACCGGTGATGTAGTCTTCGGTCTGCTTCTTCGCCGGGTTGGTGAACAGGGTGTCGGTATCCCCGAATTCGACCAGTTTGCCCATGTACATGAACGCGGTGTAGTCCGAAACACGCGCCGCCTGTTGCATGTTGTGGGTCACGATGACGATGGTGTACTTGGATTTCAGTTCGTAGATCAGCTCTTCGACCTTCAACGTCGAGATCGGGTCCAGCGCCGAGCACGGTTCGTCGAGCAGCAGCACCTCAGGCTCGACGGCGATGGTGCGGGCAATCACCAGACGCTGCTGCTGGCCGCCGGACAGGCCCAGGGCAGATTCGTGCAGGCGGTCCTTGACCTCGTCCCACAGGGCGGCGCCCTTCAGTGCCCACTCCACGGCTTCATCGAGCACGCGCTTCTTGTTGATGCCCTGGATACGCAGGCCGTAGACCACGTTCTCGTAGATGGTCTTGGGGAACGGGTTAGGCTTCTGGAACACCATGCCCACCCGGCGACGCAGCTCGGCCACGTCTTCGCCCTTGCGGTAGATGTTGTTGCCGTACAAGTTGATGGCGCCTTCCACGCGGCAGCCGTCGACCAGGTCGTTCATGCGGTTGAACGTGCGCAGCAGGGTCGACTTGCCACAGCCGGACGGGCCGATGAAGGCGGTCACACGCTGTTTGGGGATGTTCATCTGCACGTCGAACAGGGCTTGTTTGTCGCCGTAGAACAGGCTCAGGCCCGGCACTTCGATGGCCACGGTTTCTTCAGCCAGGCGCAGGCCCTGCTTGTCGCGACCCAGGGCAGACATGTCGATGCCGTGGGTATGGGATTCGTTCTGCATGGTTGACTCCATTTGTAGCTGCAAGCTTCGAGCTGCAAGCTGCAAGTTAGGGCAAAGCGGCAATCTGCTTGGAGCTTGCCGCTTGTGACTTAAAGCTTCAATCAGCTGTCGAGCGCCTTGTACTTCTCGCGCAGGTGGTTACGGATCCACACCGCCGACAGGTTGAGGGTGGCAATCACCAGCACCAGCAGCAGCGCGGTGGCGTATACCAGCGGTCGCGCAGCCTCGACGTTCGGGCTCTGGAAGCCGACGTCGTAGATGTGGAAGCCCAGGTGCATGATCTTCTGGTCCAGGTGCAGGTACGGGTAGTTGCCGTCCAGCGGCAGCGATGGCGCCAGCTTCACCACACCCACCAGCATCAGCGGCGCCACTTCACCAGCGGCGCGGGCCACGGCGAGGATCATGCCGGTCATCATGGCCGGGCTGGCCATCGGCAGGACGATCTTCCACAGGGTTTCGGCCTTGGTCGCACCCAGGGCCAGGGAGCCTTCACGCACAGTCCGCGGAATCCGCGCCAGGCCTTCCTCGGTGGCCACGATCACCACCGGCACGGCCAGCAGCGCCAGGGTCAGCGAAGCCCACAGCAAGCCCGGGGTACCCAAGGTCGGCGCCGGCAGCGCTTCGGGGAAGAACAGGCGGTCGATCGAGCCGCCCAGCACGTAGACGAAGAAGCCCAGGCCGAATACGCCGTAGACGATCGCCGGTACGCCGGCCAAGTTGTTCACCGCGATGCGGATCAGGCGGGTTACGGGGCCTTGCCTGGCGTATTCGCGCAAGTAGACCGCAGCCAGCACGCCGAACGGCGTGACGATTACGGCCATGATCAGGGTCATCATCACGGTGCCGAAGATGGCCGGGAAGATGCCGCCCTCGGTGTTGGCTTCACGCGGATCGTCGCTGAGGAACTCCCAGACCTTGGCGAAATAGGTGCCCATCTTGCTGAAGCCGGACATGCCGTTCGGCTGGACGGCGTGCACCACCTTGCTCAGGTTGATTTCCACTTCGCGGCCGTTGCCGTCGCGGGCCACCAGGCTGTCGCGGGCAAAGGCCTGGTGCAGGCCCAGCAGGCGGTCCTCGATGGCCTTGTAGCGGCTGTTCAGCTCGGCGCGTTCGGCGTCCATGTCGGCCTGGGCGGTGGCGTCCAGCTTGCCGTCCAGTTCCAGCTTGCGGCCGTGCAGGCGCAGGCGCTCGAGGCCATGGTTGATGGCACCGATGTCCTTCTTCTCAAGGGTTTGCAGCTCGCTGTTGAGCTGGTTGGCGCGCTTCAGGCGGGCTTGCAGCTCGCTCCAGGCCGCCGGGCCTTGGGCAACCACGCGGCCTTCTTCCTTGACGCTGACCAGGTAACCGTAGAAGTTGCCCCACTCGCGGCGTTCCAGGGCGATCAGGTCAGCCGGGTGCTGCTGGTCGACCAGCCAGTCGCCGACCACCCAGGTGAAGTCGCTGCCGTTGAGGTCGCGGTTACCCACCTTGACCAGCTCGCGGGTCATGAACTCAGGGCCGTCGTCCGGCACCGGCAGGCCGGCGCCCTTGAGGCGGGCACGCGGGACTTCTTCCTTCTGCACCACTTCGCCGATGACAACGAGGTCGGCCTGGCCCGGCACCTTGTAGGTGGCCTGGATCAGGTCGGCTGGCCAGAAGTGGCCCAGGCCGCGTACGGCGATCACCGCCAGCAGGCCAACGGTCATGATCACCGCCATGGCCACCGCGCCACCGCTGATCCAGACGCCTGGGGCGCCGCTCTTGAACCAGCCTTTGAGGGAATCCTTTTTCACGGATCGCTACCTTTCTATCAAAGCGACGAGTATTTCTTGCGCAGACGCTGGCGAATCAGCTCGGCCAAGGTGTTCATGATGAAGGTGAACATCAGCAGCACGAGAGCGGCGAGGAACAGCACACGATAGTGGCTGCCGCCAACTTCCGATTCAGGCATTTCCACCGCCACGTTGGCGGCCAGGGTGCGCATGCCTTCGAACAGGTTCAATTCCATCACCGGGGTGTTGCCGGTGGCCATCAGCACGATCATGGTCTCGCCCACCGCACGGCCCATGCCGATCATCAGCGCCGAGAAGATGCCCGGGCTGGCGGTGAGGATGACCACGCGGGTCAGGGTCTGCCACGGCGTCGCACCCAGGGCCAGGGAGCCCAGGGTCAAGCTGCGCGGCACGCTGAACACGGCGTCTTCGGCGATCGAGTAGATGTTCGGGATGACCGCGAAGCCCATGGCGATACCGACCACCAGGGCGTTGCGCTGGTCATAGCGCAGGCCGAGCGTGTGCTCGATCCACAGGCGCATGTCACCACCGAAGAACCAGCTTTCGAGGTACGGGCTGACCGACAGGGCGAACCAGCCGATCACCAGGATCACCGGGATCAGGATTGCCGCTTCCCAGCCATCCGGGATGCGCAGGCGGATCGACTCCGGCAGGCGGCTCCAGCTAAAGCCTGCCAGCAGGATGCCGAGGGGCATGATCAGGAACAGGCTGAACACGCCGGGCAGGTGGCCTTCCAGGTACGGTGCGAGGAACAGGCCGGCGAAGAAGCCGAGGATCACCGTCGGCATCGCTTCCATCAGCTCGATCACCGGCTTGACCTTGCGGCGCATGCCCGGGGCCATGAAGTAGGCGGTGTAGATGGCGGCGGCAATGGCCAGCGGAGCGGCCAGGATCATCGCGTAGAACGCGGCCTTGAGGGTACCGAAGGTCAGCGGCGACAGGCTCAGCTTGGGTTCGAAGTCGGTGTTCGAGGCGGTCGACTGCCAGACGTACTTGGGCTCGTCATAGTTCTCGTACCAGACCTTGCCCCACAGCGCGCTGAAGGAAATTTCCGGGTGCGGGTTGCGCAGGCTCAGCGGCAGCAGCTTGCCGCCTTCTTCGATGATGATGCGGTTGGCACGCGGCGAAAGGGCCAGGATGCCTGCACCTTCGGCAGCCTGCTCGACCAGCAGGGTGCGGTGCGCGGTGCTGTGGAACACGCCGAGCTTGCCGTCGGTATCCAGGGCGATGAAGCCCTTGCGACGCTCTTCGGCATCGATCTGGGCGATCGGCGCCTTGCCCAACTGGAAGGTACGGATCTGCTTGAAGCGCTGCTCGCCATCCGGGTCGCGGGCCATGAACCACTGGGCCAGGCCGCCCTTGGAATCGCCGATGATCAGCGAGATGCCACCCACCAGCTGGGCGGTGGCGGTGATTTCGGTGTCGGCGCTTTCGGCCAGCTTGTAGCGGCCATTGAGGCTCTTGTCGCGCAGGCTGAAGACATCGGCGGTGGCGCGACCGTTGATCACGTACAACCACTGCTGACGCGGGTCGATGAAGATGTTCTTCACCACTTCGGTCATCTGCGGCAATTCGATGCGGTTCTGCTCGGTGCTGGTCTCGCCGGTCAGCATGTTTTCGCTGCGCGACAGCTCGACCACCTGCAGGTGCGCACCCGTGGAGCCGGCCAGCACCAGGGTGTCGCCATTGACGTTGACGCTCACGTGCTCCAGCGCACGGCCTTGGTCGTCGAGCACGAACGGCGCCTGGCCGTACGGGTAGTCGATGGCTGGGGTGATGGTCTTCTTGTTGTCCGGGTAGGTGATCTTGTAGGTGTGGTGGAACACCAGTGCCTGACCATTGGACAGACCGAGCACGACCAGCGGGCTGCCCGGCTGGTCAGCGCCGATCGAAGCGACCTGGGTACCTGCCGGCAATGGCAGGTCGACGCGGCTGAGCGGGTTACCGCTCTTGGTGTCGAAGAAAATGGCCTGACCCTTGTCCGAAACGCGCATGCCGACCAGGTTCTGCTCTTCAAGGGCGATCATCAGTGGCTTGCCGGCATCCTGTTGCAGCCAGGTTGGCTCCAGGGCCTTCTTGCTGGTCAGCTCGGCGCCCTGGAACAGTGGCAGCACCACATAAGCCAGATAAAAGAAGATCAGCGTGATGGCTGCCAATACGGCAAGCCCGCCCACCAGTACATACCAGCGGGTCAGGCGATCCTTGAGGGCGCGCATGCGGCGCTTGCGTTGCAACTCGGGCGTATTGAAGTCAATCCGCACGGGCGGGGAATTTGGGGTCATTGTGGAATTGGCCAGATCATTCATGCGCACACCCTAGCGGTCCCGTATGACAAAAACATGACAGTGAGTTGACGCAAAAAAGCCCGCCGCTCAGGAACCCTGGCACCGGACTGGAAAGTCGTGGAAGAGGCCGGGCATCAGCACCGGCCTCATCCTCAATTACTTACTTCTTTGCAACGTTACCGGCGTGGGACAGGCCCAGGTCAGCCAGTGCCTTGTCGACCACTTTGGCCGGCAGCGGGATGTAACCATCCTTCACCACGATCTGCTGGCCAGCCTGCGACAGGACCAGCTTGACGAACTCGGCTTCCAGCGGGGCCAGCGGCTTGTTCGGCGCCTTGTTGACGTAAACGTACAGGAAGCGCGACAGCGGGTAGGTGCCGTTCAGGGCGTTGGTTTCGTTGTCTTCAACGAACTCGCCGCCTTCTTTCTTGGCCAAGGCCACGGTCTTGACGCTGGCAGTCTTGTAGCCGATGCCCGAATAGCCGATGCCGTTCAGCGAGGAGCTGATCGACTGCACGACCGAAGCCGAGCCAGGCTGTTCGTTGACGCTAGGCTTGAAGTCGCCTTTGCACAGGGCTTCTTCCTTGAAGTAGCCGTAGGTACCCGATACCGAGTTGCGACCGAACAGCTGCACCGGCTTGTTGGCCAGGTCGCCGGTCACGCCCAGGTCGCCCCAGGTCTTGACGTCGGCTTTGGCGCCGCACAGGCGGGTGGACGAGAAAATGGCATCGACCTGAGCCATGGTCAGGCCTTTGATCGGGTTGTCCTTGTGCACGAACACGGCCAGGGCATCGACGGCGACCGGGATGGCGGTCGGCTTGTAGCCGTACTTCTGCTCGAAGGCCTGCAGCTCGACGTCCTTCATCTTGCGGCTCATCGGGCCGAGGTTGGCGGTACCTTCGGTCAGCGCGGGTGGCGCGGTGGAGGAGCCGGCAGCCTGAATCTGGATGTTTACGTTCGGATATTCCTTCTTGTAGGCCTCGGCCCACAGAGTCATGAGGTTCGCGAGGGTGTCGGAACCGACGCTGGAGAGGTTGCCCGAAACACCGGTGGTCTTGGTGTAGGTCGGGATCGCAGGGTCGACAGCGGCTACCGCGTTGGCGGTCGCAACGCCAGCGGCGGCAAAGGTGAGGGCCGCCATCAAACGCTTCAGTTTCATGCCTTGCTCCTAGCAGGAATATTGGGGTGTTGGATGGAACGGGGCCAAGTATCTGCAGGCCGCATGAATACGATATGACTCAATTGTGACAAATGGATGAAAGGCCATCACGAAAAGAGGTCTGGCCTCTTCTCGACTGAAGCCGCGAAGAGGCCAGTTGCCTTGGCGCAGATCAGCGCTTGTTGGCGAGCAGATACAGGCCCACGACCAGACCGACGGCGCACAAGCCAGCCACATAGTAGGCCGGTGCCATCGGGCTGACCTTGAGCAGCGCCGTCACCACCATCGGCGTCAGGCCACCGAAGATGGCGTAGGCGACGTTGTAGGAGAACGACAACCCGCTGAAGCGCACCACCGCCGGGAACGCCTTGACCATCACATACGGCACCGCGCCGATCACCCCCACGCACAGGCCGGTCACCGCATACAGCGGGAACAGCAGCTCAGGGTGGGTCGGCAGGCTGTGGTAGAAAGTCCAGGAGCTGGCCAGCAGCAATAGGCTGCCAATCACGAACACCCGGCCCGCGCCAAAGCGGTCGGCCAGGCTGCCGGCACCGATGCAGCCGAAGCTGAGCAGCACGATCGCCAGGCTGTTGGCCTTGAGCGAATCGGTGGGGCTGACGTGGTAGATGCTCTGCAGCAATGCCGGGGTCATCAGGATCACCACCACGATGCCGGCAGACAGCATCCAGGTCAGCAACATCGACAGGATGATCGGGCCACGGTGGTCGCGCAGCACCGCGCGCAGCGGCAGCTCTTCGGCCAGCGCCTTGCGCTGCTGCATCTCGGCGAACACCGGGGTTTCATGCAGCCAGCGGCGCAGGTACACCGAGAACAGGCCGAACACACCGCCGAGCAGGAACGGGATCCGCCAGGCGTAGTCGGCCACTTCTTCGGCGCTGTAGAGGGTATTGATCAGGGTCGCCACCAGCGAACCAAGCAGGATCCCTGCCGTCAGGCCAGCGGTCAGGGTCCCGCAGGCGTAACCGGTGTTGCGCTCCGGCACGTGCTCGGAGACGAACACCCAGGCGCCCGGTACTTCACCGCCGATCGCCGCGCCCTGGATCACGCGCATCAGCAGCAACAGGATCGGCGCCCACAGGCCGACCTGTGCATAAGTCGGCAGCAGGCCCATGATCAGGGTCGGCAGGGCCATCATGAAGATGCTCAAGGTGAACATCTTCTTGCGCCCAAGCAGGTCGCCGAAGTGGGCCATGACGATGCCTCCCAGCGGCCGCGCCAGGTAGCCAGCGGCGAAGATGCCGAAGGTCTGCATCAGGCGTAGCCATTCGGGCATGTCGGCGGGGAAGAACAGCTTGCCGACCACCGTGGCGAAGAACACGAAGATAATGAAGTCGTAGAACTCCAGGGCTCCGCCCAGGGCGGACAGTGAGAGGGTCTTGTAGTCACTGCGGGTCAGCGGCCGCGAGGGCTGCTCGATACTGCTCGGCACGGAGGTCATCGCTCGTTGTTCTCTTGTAGGTCATGCAGGCCGCTTGGCACGCGGCTTCTGGATTGGGGCGAGGAGCGAAGATAGCAAATTGCCGAGCTGCGCTGAAAGCGATACAAAATCCATACAGATATTCGTGAATGTGCGGTCGTCGCCCGGCGATTGGCTATATATACTGGCCGTTCGTAGGAAAAGGTTGCTTTAACCTTGGGAAGTTGTGCGAAAACGCCGGTCATGATGTCAGACGGTTTCGCAGAGTTTCCCTATGGCCGCCCAGCGAAACGGAATCGGCGTAGTATGTTGTCAGCTGAATCGTTTTCCCGGCCTTGCGCCACACCAACGAAAGCGTCACGGGTCAGAGGCCCCATCGCATGATTGAGCTCGAACAAGAAGATCCTATCCCGCAAGGCGACCTGGCCTTGCAAATCACCGCGCTACCGCGCGAAACCAATGGCTTCGGCGACATCTTCGGCGGCTGGCTGGTCGCGCAGATGGACCTGGCCGGCACCGCCATGGCCAGCCGCGTCGCCGGCGGCCGGGTGGCCACGGTATCCATCGACCGCATGGCATTCCTCGTGCCGGTGGCCGTGGGCGCACAACTGTCGTTCTATACCCAGACCCTGGAAATCGGCCGCAGCTCGATCCGCATGATGGTCGAGGTGTGGAGTGATGATCCGCTGTCCAGCGAATGGCGCAAGGTCACTGAAGCGACCTTCGTGTTCGTCGCCATCGATGGCAGTGGCCGAACCCGCTCGGTGCCTCGTCGCTGAGCCTCGCGAGCGGTAAACTCATTGCACGTCACCGGGTCCAAGGGCCCACAGGCAATCAATGAGACGAGCGCAATGGCTACCTTCAAGGTCGAATCCGAGCAACACGGCGAACTCAACTGCTGGCGCATCAGCAGCGACCGCGCCGAACTACTGATCGCCCAGCAGGGCGCGCAGATCCTCAGCTACCAGCGTGTTGGCGAGCCACCGCTGCTGTGGCTGAGCGACCAGGCCATCTTCCGCCAGGGCAAATCGGTGCGAGCCGGTGTGCCGGTGTGCTGGCCGTGGTTTGGCAACTTGCAGCGCAATCCAGCATCAGTGCAGGCCATGTACCGTGGCGAACAGGCCCCCGCCCATGGCTTGGCGCGCACGCGTGACTGGCAATTGCTGGGCGTCGAAGAAAAAGGCGATGAGTTGCACATCGAATTCCAGCTGCCAGAGGCCCAGGGAGAACTGCCGGGCTGGCCGCATGATGTCGAACTGAAGCTGCAGATCGTGCTCGGCGACACGCTCACCGTGTCCCTGAACAGCCGCAACATGGGCAACAGCCCCGTAACCATCAGCCAGGCCCTGCACAGCTACTTCGCCGTCAGCGACGTCCGCCAGGCGCGGGTCGAAGGGGTCGAGGGGCTGCAGTACATCGAGACCCTGGCCGACTGGCAACAGCGCCAGCAGCAGGGTGAACTGGGCTTTGCCGGGGAAACCGACCGGATCTACCTGGATACGCCGCAGAAGTTGAGCATCGTCGACCCGCACTGGCAGCGGCGGATTACCTTGACCAGCAACGGATCGCGCTCGGCGGTGATCTGGAACCCTTGGACCGAGCGGGCCAAGGAGCTGGCAGACATGGCCGATGACGGCTGGCAGCGGATGCTGTGCATCGAGACGGCGAATGTCTGGGATGATGTGGTGGAACTCAAGCCTGGGGCCAGCCGATCGCTGCAGGTCACAATTGGCAGCGCTGAGATCTGATTCCTGCATCAGCTTCTTCGCGGGCAAGCCCGCGAAGAAGCCGGTACAGGCGATCAGAGGTCGGCGTCTTCCACCACCCTCACCTTCCCCGCATCCAGCGCATAGGCCGCATCGGCCAGGTCATTGCTGACCTTCTCCACCTTCAGCTTGCCGCTGACCCAAAGCGGTGTGTAGATGTCGTCGATCTTCAAACCCTTCGGATACCGCACCAGCACCAGCTGGTTGGGCGGCGGCGGCGGCACGTGGATGCACGCGCCCGGGTAAGGCACGAGGAAGAACAAGGTACTGTTGCCCTTGGCATCGCTTTCCAGCGGCACCGGGTAGCCGCCCAGGCGGATGTCCTTGCCGTTCATGGCGGCCACAGTCTTGGTCGAATACATCACCGCCGGCAGGCCCTTGCTCTGCTTGAGGCCGCCCTTGGCAGTGAAGGTGCCATTGGCTTCCGGTGAGTTGTGGTCGATTTCGGGCATCGCTTCGAGGGCCTTCTGGTCCGACTTGGGCATCAGCTCCAGCCAGTCGGTTTCGGGCAGTTCGGCATGGGCCAGGGTGCTGGCCAGAAGCAACGGAATGAGAAAAAAGGCACGCATGAAAATGCTCGGCAACTCGGGATGAATTGCCGGGCATTCTAACCAGTATTCAGCGTTTCTTGATGAACCCGTAGATCACCAGAAGGATGATCGCACCCAACAGTGCACCGATGAATCCTGCAGCCTGGCCCGCCTGGTAGATCCCCAGTGCCTGGCCGCCATAGGTGGCAAGCAGGGAGCCGGCGATACCCAGCAGAATGGTCATGATCCAGCCCATGCTGTCGTCGCCCGGCTTGAGGAAGCGGGCCAGCAAGCCAACGATGAGGCCGATGAAGATGGTTCCAATGATGCCCATGGCAATCCCTCTGAAGTGAAGATGGAACAAGCCAAAGCCTAGACAGCGCTTTGGCTTGTTGCCATTTTCAGAGGGCAGACCCCGAGCAGAAGTTCGATCAGTTGCTGATCAGCGCTTCTACTTCGGCAATCTTGGCCTTCAGGCCGACCATGTCCTGGCAGCGCAGGGTGGCGTGGCCGACCTTGCGCCCGGCCTTGAAGGCCTTGCCGTAGTGGTGCAGGTGGCAGCCGTCGATGGCCACGACCTTGTCCACCGCTGGCACTTCACCGATGAAGTTGAGCATGGCGCTCTCACCGACCTTGGCAGTCGAGCCCAGCGGTAGGCCGGCCACGGCGCGCAGGTGGTTCTCGAACTGGCTGCACTCGGCGCCTTCGATGGTCCAGTGCCCGGAGTTGTGCACACGCGGGGCGATCTCGTTGGCCTTCAGGCCACCGTCGACCTCGAAGAATTCGAAGGCCATCACGCCGACATAGTCCAGTTGCTTGAGCACACGGCTGACATAGTCTTCGGCCAGGCCCTGCAACGGGTGCGCTTGGCTGGCCACCGAGAGTTTCAGGATGCCGCTCTCATGGGTGTTGTGCACCAATGGGTAGAAGCGGGTTTCGCCATCGCGGGCACGCACGGCCACCAGCGATACTTCGCCAGTGAACGGCACGAAGCCTTCCAGCAGGCATGGCACGCTGCCCAGTTCGGCGAAGGTGCCCACCACGTCTTCAGGCGTACGCAAAACTTTCTGGCCCTTGCCGTCGTAGCCCAGGGTGCGGGTCTTCAGCACAGCCGGCAGGCCGATGCTGGCGACCGCCGCGTCGAGGTCTGCCTGCGAGAGAATGTCGGCGAAGGCTGGGGTCGGGATGCCCAGGTCGCGGAACATGCTCTTCTCGAACAGGCGGTCGCGGGCGATACGCAGGGCTTCGGCACTCGGGTAGACCGGGACGAACTGCGACAGGAAAGCCACGGTCTCGGCCGGGACGCTTTCGAATTCGAAGGTCACCAGGTCGACTTCGTCGGCCAGCTGGCGCAGGTGGTCCTGGTCGCCATAGTCAGCACGCAGGTGCTCGCCCAGCGCGGCGGCACAGGCGTCTGGCGCCGGGTCGAGGAAGGCGAAGTTCATGCCCAGCGGGGTGCCCGCCAGGGCCAGCATGCGGCCCAGTTGGCCGCCACCGATTACACCGATCTTCATGGGTTCAGCCTCAAGCCTGACGCGGGTCTGGATTGTCCAGCACGGTGTCGGTCTGCTCCGTGCGGAACTGCTTGAGCGCCGCGTGGTACTGCGGGTGCTTGGCGCCGAGGATGCTTGCCGACAGCAGCGCGGCGTTGACAGCGCCAGCACGGCCAATGGCCAGGGTGGCAACCGGCACACCGGCAGGCATCTGCACGATCGACAGCAGCGAGTCGACGCCCGACAGCATCGACGACTGCACCGGCACACCCAGCACCGGCAGGTGGGTCTTGGCGGCACACATGCCTGGCAGGTGGGCAGCGCCACCGGCACCGGCAATGATCACCTCGATGCCACGCCCTTCGGCCTCTTCGGCGTACTGGAACAGCAAGTCCGGGGTGCGGTGGGCGGAAACCACCTTCACTTCGTAGGGAATGCCGAGTTTTTCCAGCATATCGGCGGTGTGGCTAAGGGTGGACCAATCGGACTTGGAGCCCATGATCACGCCAACCAGTGCACTCATCGTCGAGCCTCTCCTGCAAGCGCCTTCTGGCGCGCTAAAAGCAACAAGCCACGCAGGTGGACCGGCGTGGCTTGTCATACGGATTCTGAATCGACCGGGTCGGCCGAAGGCGCGGGATTGTAGCGTATTTCTGGGCTGGCCGCCCACCCCCATAAGCACATGTCGGATCAAAGGGCAAGCTGTCTCGCGGGACAAGTTTTTCCACCCTGATACGCCAGTGCAAGTCCTTCCAAATTCCGAGCTTTCCGATTCCATCCGAGCATCGCGCAGACACTGCAAACGAAAAGGACTCAACCATGCCGTACATCAGGCGACTTGCCACATTACTGACGCTGTCGTGCACCCTGCACTTGCCGGCTGCGTTGGCCAGAGAGCCCCTTAACATCCACGTTTATCTGCACGATGAGCTGTCTTCCATCAGCGAGCAAGCAATGCACAACGACTACTTCAAGCATTGGGAAGACGAGATGCACGCATTTGCCACGCATCCCATCGAGGTAATCTTCCACCGCAACATCGCAGGTATCACCGACATCAACTACGCAGCCAGCAACAGTGCCTGGGCCACACTTGACGCCTTCCATCATGCAGTGGCTGACAAAACATTCAGCCATTACCCACGGGGTATCAATAAATCGCTTCTGGTCACCGAAAATGAATACGAAGCGTTGGACAGTGGCAAGGTTATCCAAGGCTTGGCGATGCTTGGCGGCAGCTTTGCAATCGCCTCACGCACCACCTACGCCAACCCTGCACATGAGATCGGCCATATGCTCGGGGCAACCCATGAGGATGCTGAAAAGCAGATAAAAATCTGGCCCCTCAAATGCGAAACCTACGTTTACCCCGAACGAGCCAGGGACCGGGCGAATTGCTACCGCTACAGCGACGCCAACCGCGAAAACATCAAGGCGCACCTGCTGAGCCATTCACGCTAACGCTATCAAGCCTCGCCTTGCGCTGCAGCCGATTCCAGCTTGCGCCACAACAGGCGCACGTTGGCCTTGCGCACCAGTGCGCAACGATACAGCCGGATTTCCAGTGGCACGTGCCACTGGTTCCCGCCGCAGATCGCCAGCTCCCCGCGTTCCAGCTCACCACGCATGGACAGACGGGGCACCCAGGCGACGCCCATACCTTCCAGCGCCATGCTCTTGAGACTGTCAGCCATGGCAGTTTCGTAAACGGTGGTGTAGCGCAGGTTGCGTTGACGTAGCAGCAGGTTCACCGAGCGCCCCAGGAAGGCACCAGCACTGTAGGCCAACAACGGCACGCTGCTGTCGGCTTCAAGGTCGAACAGCGGCTTGCCCTCGGCATCCACTGCGCACACCGGAAGCATTTCAGTGGTGCCCATGTGCAGCGACGGGAAGATCTCGGCATCCATCTGCAGGGCAGCGTCGGGGTCATAGAACGCCAGCATCAGGTCACACCCCCCTTCCCTTAATGCATGCACCGCGTCTCCGACGTTAGTCGCAACCAGGCGGGTGGCGATGTTCAAACCATCGTTGCGCAACTGCGCCACCCAGCGCGGGAAAAAGCCCGATGCCAGGGAGTGCGCGGCAGACACCTGGATCACCTCACCCTGACCACCTTCGAGGTGATGCAAATGGCGGAGAACTTCGCTCAACTGGTCGACAACGGTACGCGCAGTGACGAGAAACAGCTGCCCGGCCTCAGTCAGCTCTATCGGCGTGCGGGAACGATTCACCAAGGTCAGCCCGAGCGCCGCTTCCAGGCTGCGTATACGCCGACTAAAGGCCGGCTGAGTAACGAAGCGTCGCTCGGCCGCCTGGGAAAAACTGCGGGTGGAGGCCAGGGCACTGAAGTCCTCCAGCCACTTGCTTTCGAGGTTCATGAAGCAGATCTCCCGGCGTGCACCAAAATGGAACACGCTCGAATGTCAATTGGCGTCACATGAAACACTATGCCGTTTGTGCATAGGTTAGCGTGCAACAGCATTGGCCGCAAAATCTCGTTCAGGCCTAGGATTGGCGCCATTCCGGCATGTGCCGGGTCAAAATCGAGATGATATCCATCATGTCCTCCGCTGCATCGTTCCGCGTCGAAAAAGATCTGCTTGGTACCCTTGAAGTCCCTGCCGATGCCTACTACGGCATCCAGACCCTGCGCGCTGCCAACAACTTCCATCTCTCCGGTGTTCCGCTGTCGCACTACCCGAAGCTGGTCGTGGCCTTGGCCATGGTCAAGCAGGCTGCTGCCGACGCCAACCGTGAGCTGGGTCACCTGAGCGATGCCAAGCACGCTGCCATCAGTGCAGCCTGCGCCCGCCTGATCAAAGGCGATTACCACGACCAGTTCGTGGTGGACATGATCCAGGGTGGTGCCGGTACTTCCACCAACATGAACGCGAACGAAGTCATCGCCAACGTCGCGCTGGAGGCCATGGGCCACCAGAAGGGTGAGTACCAGTACCTGCACCCGAACAACGACGTGAACATGGCGCAGTCGACCAACGACGCCTACCCGACCGCTATCCGCCTGGGCCTGCTGCTGGGCCACGACGCCCTGCTGGCCAGCCTCGACAGCCTGATCCAGGCCTTCGCTGCCAAAGGCAAGGAATTCGACCACGTACTGAAGATGGGCCGTACCCAGCTGCAGGACGCCGTGCCGATGACCCTGGGCCAGGAATTCCGCGCCTTCGCCACCACCATGACCGAAGACCTGCAGCGCCTGCGCTCGCTGGCTCCGGAACTGCTGACCGAAATCAACCTGGGCGGTACCGCTATCGGTACCGGCATCAACGCCGACCCGGGCTACCAGGCCCTGGCCGTTCAGCGCCTGGCGACCATCAGCGGCCAGCCGCTGGTACCGGCTGCCGACCTGATCGAAGCCACTTCCGACATGGGCGCCTTCGTGCTGTTCTCCGGCATGCTCAAGCGTACCGCGGTCAAGCTGTCGAAGATCTGCAACGACCTGCGCCTGCTGTCCAGCGGCCCACGCACTGGCATCAACGAGATCAACCTGCCAGCGCGTCAGCCAGGTAGCTCGATCATGCCAGGCAAGGTCAACCCGGTTATCCCGGAAGCCGTCAACCAAGTGGCCTTCGCCATCATGGGCAACGACCTGGCCCTGACCGTCGCCGCCGAAGGTGGCCAGCTGCAGTTGAACGTGATGGAGCCGCTGATCGCCTACAAGATCTTCGACTCGATCCGCCTGCTCCAGCGCGCCATGGACATGCTGCGCGAGCACTGCATTGTCGGTATCACCGCCAACGAACAGCGCTGCCGTGAACTGGTCGAGCACTCGATCGGCCTGGTCACCGCCCTGAACCCGTACATCGGCTACGAAAACGCCACCCGTATCGCCCGCGTTGCCCTGGAAACCGGCCGCGGCGTACTGGAACTGGTGCGTGAAGAGAAGCTGCTGGACGACGCGATGCTCGACGACATCCTGCGTCCGGAAAACATGATCGCTCCACGTCTGGTTCCGCTGAAGGCGTAACTCAGGCCGCTGCAAACAGTCTCACCAGGTCGAGGGACTAGACACCTCTCAACCTTTCAAAGGCCCGAGCGCACGCTTCGGGCCTTTTTTTTTCGCCTCATGAATGCCGCGCCAGTCATGCCGTGCCGGTATAGGCACACAACTTGCTCCATAATGCCTCCCAGGCCCACGGGATGACCGAGCATGCTGCACAGCCACCTGACCACCCTCAACGCGGTTTCGCTGATCCTCAACCTGTTCCAGGAAGAAGGCTGCGAGGCGACGACGTTGCTCGCCGGCAGCGGCATAGGCCCGGCCGACCTTGGCCATAGCGATGCACGCATCACCACCCAGCAAGAGTTGCAGGTATGCGCCAATGCCGTGGCCCGGCGCGAGGAGATCGGCCTGGAACTGGGCCGGCGCATGCATGTGTCGTGCTACGGCATGCTCGGTTACGCCCTGCTCTCCAGTGCCACTTTGGGTGACGCTCTGCGCCTGGCGCTGCACTATCCGGCACTGCTGGGAACAGTCTTCAAGCTGCGCCTGGTCGACGATGGCCAGCGCGTCTGGTTCAGCGCCAGCGAATACCATGACAGCCCTGCCCTCGCCGCCTTCAATGCCGAGTTCTGCCTGGTGTCGCTGAAAGTGATCTGCGATGACCTGCTCGGCCGCACGCTGCCGCTGCTCGGCGCCCGTTTCGAGCACACCCGGCCCGGCTACCACAACCTCTACACCGGCGCCTTCCAGTGCCCACTGGCTTTCGACGCCGAGGACAACGCCTTTGCCTTCGAACGGCGCTGGCTGGACATGCCATTGCCGCTGGCCGACCCAATCACCCACAAGGCCATGAGCGAGCGCTGCCGGCGGTTGAACCTGGAGTTCACCGGGCGCCAGGCCTGGCTTGGGCGGATCCGCCAGCTCTTGCTGCAACAACTGGATGCGGCCCCGGGCCTGGAGGGGCTGGCGCGGCAGATGAACTGTTCCTCGCGCACCTTGCGCCGGCATCTGCAGGCACTGGGCTGCAGTTATCAACAACTGCTCGATGAACTGCGCTTCGATCGCGCCAAGCAGTTGCTGGCCGATGAGCAGATGCCGATCTACCAGATTGCCGAGACCCTGGGGTTCAGCGAGACCGCGAGTTTCCGCCATGCATTCCAGCGTTGGAGCGGTGTCGCACCCAGCCACTTCCGCGGCTGACCTGCAGTGGCCAACGAGCTTGGCCACATCGATCCCCTTTTGGCCGTTTGCGTCGTTCTCCGCCACCGGGTCTCCCGTTAAAAATGGGCCCACGCCAGTAACCCGGAGAACAACAAATGCTGACGATCTATTCCGATGATCACCGCCTGCACCATGGCCGCTGCGAGCTGATCGACGGCAAGCTGATGCCTTGCTTCGAAATGCCCTCCCGCGCCGACCACGTTCTTGAACAAGTGAAAAAGCGCAACCTGGGCGACGTCCAGGGCCCAACCGATTTCGGCCGTGCGCCGCTGCAGCGCATCCACAGCGCCGACTATCTCGACTTCTTCCAAGGTGCCTGGGCACGCTGGGCCGCGCTCGGTCACGACGGCGACCTGCTGCCCTTCACCTGGCCGGCGCGCACCCTGCGCCAGGTCAAGCCAACCGGCCTGCATGGCGAACTGGGCTACTACAGTTTCGACGCCGGCGCGCCGATCACCGCGGGCACCTGGCAGGCTGCCTACAGCGCTGCGCAGGTCGCCCTGACCGCCCAGGCTGCCATCCAGCAAGGCGCTCACTCGGCCTTCGCCCTGTGCCGCCCACCAGGGCACCACGCCGCCGCAGAGGTCATGGGTGGCTATTGCTACCTGAACAACGCCGCGATCGCCGCCCAGGCCTTCCTCGACCAGGGCCGCGCCAAGGTGGCCATCCTCGACGTCGACTACCACCACGGCAACGGCACCCAGGACATCTTCTACCAGCGCAACGATGTGTTCTTCGCCTCGATCCATGGCGATCCACAAGATGAATTCCCGTTCTTCCTCGGCTATGCCGACGAAACCGGTGAAGGCGCAGGCGTTGGCTGCAACATCAACTACCCGCTGCCCGCCGGCAGTGACTGGGCGGCCTGGAGCGCTGCACTGGAAGACGCCTGCCAACGCATTGCTGCCTATGATGCCGACGTGCTGGTGGTCTCCCTGGGCGTAGACACCTTCAAGGACGATCCGATCTCGCAGTTCAAGCTGGACAGTCCGGACTATCTGGAAATGGGCAAGCGCATTGCCCAGCTCGGCAAGCCCACCCTGTTCGTGATGGAGGGTGGCTACGCTGTGGAAGAAATCGGTATCAACGCAGTCAATGTGCTGGAAGGCTTCCAGCGCGCCCAGCCAGGAGCCTGATCATGGTCCGACTCAAGCGTCTGCTCGCCCCGTTCATCGCTGCCACCCTGTTCACCGGTGCCCTGCACGCTCAAGCCGAGCAGCGCACCCTGCGTGTGTTTAACTGGTTCGATTACATCACCCCGCAGACCTTGAGCGACTTCCAGAAGGACAGTGGCACCAAGCTGATCTACGACATCTTCGACACCAATGAAGCGCTCGAGGCCAAGCTGCTCACCGGCAACTCCGGCTACGACGTGGTCGTACCGTCCAACGTGTTCCTCGCCAAGCAGATCGAAGCCGGGGTATTCCAGCCGCTGGACCGCAGCAAGCTGCCCAACTGGCAACACCTGGACCCGGCGCTGATGAAGCTGATCGAAGCCAACGACCCGGGCAACAAGTTCGCCGTGCCGTACATGTATGGCACCATCCTGATCGGCTTCAACCCGGACAAGGTCAAGGCCGTGCTCGGTGACCAGGCCCCGGTCGACAGCTGGGACCTGATCTTCAAGGAAGAGAACATCGCCAAGCTGAAACAGTGTGGCGTCGCGCTGCTCGACTCGCCGTCGGAGATCTTGCCGCTGGCCCTGCAGTACCTGGGCTTGCCACCCAACAGTGACAAGCCGGACGACTACAAGAAGGCCGAAGCGCTGTTGCTGAAGATCCGCCCGTCTATCACCTACTTCCATTCCTCGAAGTACATGGCCGACATCGCCAACGGTGATATCTGCGTGGCGGTGGGCTACAGCGGCAGCTTCTCGCAAGCCGCCAACCGCGCGAAGGAAGCGAAGAATGGTGTGGTGGTGGACATGCGCCTGCCCAAGGAAGGTGCACCGATCTGGTTCGACATGCTGGCAATCCCGAAGAATGCGGCGAACCCGGAGGATGCCCACGCGTTCATCAACTACCTGCTGCGGCCTGAGGTGATCGCGCCGATCAGTGATTTTGTCGGCTATCCGAACCCGAACAAGGATGCCACCGACAAGGTCAGCCCGGCGATTCGCAACAACCCGAACCTGTACCCGACGGCCGAGGCAATGGCCAAGCTGTACACCCTGAAACCGTTGACGCGTGAGGCCGAACGGGCGCGGACTCGGGCCTGGACGCGGATCAAATCCGGAACCTGATGTACAGCAGGGGCTGCTTTGCAGCCCCATTCACTTTCTCCAGGCTTTGCGCAAACGCATCAAGGATTCGGCAATCTCCCCTTCAGGCACCGCCGCAAACCCCAGCACCAGCCCTGCCCGCTTATCCACAGGCACCTCGCTCTCTTCCAGCCAGTAACTGCTCAACGGGTTCACCTCCACACCCACCGCCTCAGCCGTTGCCACCAACGCCTGCTCCCGCGCAACGTTATCCACATCCACCTTCACATGCAGCCCGGCCGCCACCTCAGGCATCGCACCAAGCCCGGGCACATCCACCGGCCATCCGGCCTTGAGCACATTGCGCCGGCTCAGCGCCGCCTTGCGCATGCGTCGGATGTGCCGCTGGAAATGCCCTTGAGCCATGAATTCGGCCATCACGCACTGGGTGCCCACCTCGGAATGCCGCACCGCCAGTGCCCGGCCCTGGCTGAACGCCTGCACCAGCCGTGGCGGCAGCACCAGATAGCCCAGGCGCAAAGCCGGGAAGGCGATCTTGCCGAAAGTGCCGACATACAACACCCGCCCCTGGCGGTCGAGCGCTGCCAGCGGGGTCAAGGGCGCGCCGCTGTAGCGGTACTCGCCGTCGTAGTCATCCTCGATGATCCAGCCATCGTTGCGCTCGGCCCAGGCCAGCAAGGCCAGGCGCCGGGGCAGGCTCATGGTCACGCCGGTCGGGTACTGGTGCGCCGGGGTGACATAAGCTAGCCGACAACCCGCCAGCTGCTCCAGGCGCTGGCAATCCAGGCCATCCTCGTCCACCGGCACACCGGTCACCTTGGCGCCGGCCACGGCGAAGGTATGCCCGGCGGCTCGATATCCCGGGTTTTCCACAGCCACGCCGTCGCCCGGTTGCAACAGCAACTGTGCACAAAGGCTGATGGCCTGTTGCGCACCACTGGTGATCACAATTTGTTCAGCCGCACAGGAGAGGCCGCGCGAACGGCGCAAGTAGGCGGCTATCAGCTCGCGAAGTATCGGTTCACCTGCGGGGTCGCCATAACCCAGCTTCGCCGGGGACGGATTACGCCAGAAACCCGCCTGCAGCTTGGCCCACACGTCAAACGGGAACAAATCGAACGCCGGAATTCCGACGCGAAATGCCCTGGGCGCGCCGCTTTTTGGCGGTGGAAGGTGGTTATTTTTCAGCCGCTCCAACGGCTCACTGGAAAGCTGGTTGCTGGATAAATCTTCAGTATCACTGAGGCAAAATGTGGATAAGTCTGTTGGTAACCCTAGGGATAACCCTGTGGATAGTTGTGTGGATAGTTTTGGCAGGCGATTTACATAAGTGCCATCCCCTACCCGGCTTTCGATGTAGCCCTCGGCATACAACTGGTCATAGGCACGTACCACGCTGTTGCGCGACAGCGCCAGCACCCTCGCCAGGTCACGCGTGGCCGGCAACCGGGTACCGCTGCTCAGGCGGCCATCCAGCACCCGTGCACGCAAGGCCTGGTAAAGCTGATGGCTGAGCCCGCGGCGGCGATCGAGAACGATACCGGCAGGATCGAAAGGCAATACAAGGGGACGTTCACTCATGGCATTGGACCTATCAAAACAGCAATTAATGGCTCTTACGCAGAACCAATAGCCTGCCTAGGATGGAGCCATTCGACAAGGACCCGCGCATGTACAACAGCAAACCCCATCAGGAACATGACCTTGAGCGCTTGCACCAGCACATGCGCGACACCCGCCTGGCGGTGTTGGTCAGCCACGGCGAACAGGGCCTGCTGGCCACGCACCTGCCAGTGTTGCTCGACACCGACGAGGGCGGCTTCGGCACCGTCTACGCCCACCTGGCGCGAGCTAACCGCCAGTGGCAGGACCTGGAGCAAGGCGCCGAAGCACTACTGGTGTTCCCAGGTGCCGACGCCTACGTAAGCCCCAGCTATTACCCGAGCAAGGCCGAAAACCCCAAGGTGGTGCCGACCTGGAACTACCTTGCCGTGCATGCTTACGGCACTGCCGAAGTGATCCACGAAGCCGCGCCGCTGCTGCAGATTGTCAGCCGCCTGACCGACCGTCACGAACAGGGCCGCAGCGCACCCTGGAAAGTCGCCGACGCCCCCACCGACTACCTCGATGGCATGCTCCGCGCCATCGTCGGCATTCGCCTGCCGATTGCCCGCCTGCAAGGCGCGCGCAAACTCAGCCAGAACCGCTCGGCCGAGGATATCGCCGGCGTGCGCGAAGGCCTGGGTGCCAGCCCGGATTACCAGGACAATCAACTTGCGGCGCACATGCGCCAACTCTGAAGGAAAAGCCCATGCCCATCGTTACCCTGCGTCCCGTCAGCGCTCAAGACCACGCCGTCTGGCTCGCCCTGTGGCAAGCCTACCTGCGCTTCTACCAGACCGAACTGACCGAAGCGGTAAGCCTCAGCACCTGGCAACGGCTGCTCGACCCGAACGAACCGACCCATTCGACCCTGGCCTGGGTCGATGGCAAGGCCGTGGGCATGGTCAACTTCATCTACCATCGTTCCAACTGGAGCATCGAGAACGCCTGCTATCTGCAGGACCTCTACGTCGACAGCAGCCAGCGCGGCCTGGGCATCGGCCGCCAGCTGATCGAGCACGTGTACGCCACGGCCAAGGCCGCTGGCTGCATCAAGGTGCACTGGCTGACCCATGAAACCAATGCCACCGCCATCAGCCTGTACGAACAGGTTGCCGAGCGCCCGGGCTTCATCCAATTCCGCAAAGGGTTGTAGGCCACATGACTGACGCACTGAACTGGAAACCCGCCGCAGCGCCCAAGGCCGAGCCCATCGACGGCCGCTTCATCCGCCTGGAGAAACTCGACCCGGCGCGTCACGGCGACGACCTCTGGGCCGCCCTGCAAGGGCCCGATTCCGACCCGCAGCTGTGGGCCTACCTGCCCTACGGCCCGTTCACCGAGCGTGCTGCCTTCGACCGCTGGCTGCAAGGTAATGCCGCCGGCCACGACCCGCTGTATTACACCGTGATCGACCGGGCCAGCGGCCAGGCCCAGGGCGTGCTCAGCCTGATGTCGATCGTGCCCGACCATGGTCGTATCGAGATCGGCCACGTCGCCTTCGGCGCCCCCATGCAGCGCACGCCCAAGAGCACCGAGGCCGTCTACTTGCTGGGCAAATTGAGCTTCGAGCTGGGCAACCGGAGGCTGGAGTGGAAGTGCAACAACGCCAACGCCCGCTCCAAGCGTGCAGCGGAGCGGTTCGGCTTCGTTTTCGAAGGGGTGTTCCGCAAGCACCTGGTGGTGAAGGACCACAACCGCGATACGGCGTGGTACTCGATTACCGATGATGAGTGGCCGCAGGTGGCAGCGGGGTTTGAGCGGTGGTTGAGTGAGGCGAACCAACAGCCGGAGGGCCAGGTAGAGACTCTGGAGGCCTGCCGCAAAAGCTGAGAGATTTATCGAGGCAGCCGGCCTCTTCGCGGGCAAGCCCGCTCCCACAGGTACTGCGCTGCTCTCAAGCTGTGCGCGGTACCAGTGGGAGCGGGCTTGCCCGCGAAAGGGCCGGTAAATCCAGCACAAAAAAAGGGGAGCACCCGCTCCCCAGAGGTAAACCGCTTGTAGATGAAGGCTTATCTCAACCTTCGATCTCGATCAGGATCTCGCCCGGCGTCACGCGATCGCCCTTGGCCACGTGGATGGCCACGACCTTGCCGGCGATGGCCGCCTGCACTTCGGTCTCCATCTTCATCGCCTCGGTGATCAGCACGGCCTGGCCGGCCTTGACCACGTCGCCTTCCTTGACCAGCACATCGACGATGTTGCCGGGCATGGTGGTGCTGACATGGCCCGGTGCACTGGCCTGCTTGCGCTTGCTGCCGCCACCGCCGACAAACTCGTTGAGTGGCTCGAACACCACTTCTTCCGGCATGCCGTCGATCGACAGGTAGAAGTGACGCTTGCCTTCGGCCTTGACGCCGACACCGGTGATGTCGACACGGTAGGTTTCGCCGTGCACGTCGATGACGAACTCGGTCGGTACACCCTCGCCACTGTGGGAGGCCACTGCACCGGCTTCAGGAATCGGCAGCAGGGCTTCTGGGGTCAGGGTGCCGGCTTCACGTTCCTCGAGGAACTTGCGGCCAATGTCCGGGAACATGGCGAAGGTCAGCACGTCTTCTTCGCAACGGGCCAGGGCACCGATGTCGCCACGCAGCTTGGCCATCTCTGGTTTGAGCAGGTCGGCCGGGCGTACGTCGATCACTTCTTCGTTACCGATCGCCTGGCGGCGCAACTGCTCGTTGATCACGCCCGGCGCCTTGCCGTAACCGCCTTGCAGGTACAGCTTCACCTCGTTGGTGATGGTCTTGTAGCGCTCACCGGCCAGCACGTTGAAGAACGCCTGGGTACCGACGATCTGCGAGGTAGGCGTCACCAGCGGCGGGAAGCCGAGGTCTTCACGTACACGCGGGATTTCTGCCAGCACTTCGTTCATGCGGCTCAGCGCGCCCTGCTCCTTGAGCTGGTTGGCCAGGTTGGAAATCATCCCGCCCGGGACCTGGTTGACCTGCACGCGGGTGTCCACGGCGGTGAACTCGCTCTCGAACTGGTGGTACTTCTTGCGCACGGCGTAGAAGTACAAGCCGATTTCCTGCAGCAGTTCCAGGTCCAGGCCGGTATCAAACTCGCTGCCCTTGAGCGCGGCGACCATCGACTCGGTACCTGGGTGGCTGGTACCCCAGGCGAAGCTGGAGATCGCGGTGTCGATGTGGTCGGCACCGTTTTCCACGGCCTTGAGCTGGCACATGGCGGCCAGGCCGGCGGTGTCGTGAGAATGGATGAACACCGGCAGCGACTGCTCGGCCTTCAGCGCCCGCACCAGCTCACCGGTAGCGAACGGCGTCAGCAGGCCGGCCATGTCCTTGATCGCAACCGAGTCGCATCCCATGGCTTCCATTTGCTTGGCCTGGGCGACGAAGGCGTCGATGGTGTGCACGGGGCTGACGGTGTAGGCGATGGTGCCTTGGGCGTGCTTGCCGGCAGCCTTCACCGCTTCGATGGCGACACGCAGGTTACGCACGTCGTTCATGGCGTCGAAGATGCGGAACACGTCGATGCCGTTGACCGCAGCCTTGGCGACGAAGGCCTTGACCACGTCGTCGCTGTAGTGGCGGTAGCCCAGCAGGTTCTGGCCGCGCAGCAGCATTTGCAGACGGGTGTTGGGCAGCGCCGCACGCAGTTTGCGCAGGCGCTCCCACGGGTCTTCCTTGAGGAAGCGCACGCAGGCGTCGAAGGTGGCGCCACCCCAGACTTCCAGCGACCAGTAGCCGACCTTGTCGAGCTTTTCGCAGATCGGCAGCATGTCTTCGGTACGCATGCGGGTAGCCAGCAGGGACTGGTGGGCGTCGCGCAGGATCGTGTCGGTTACGTGAATTTTCTTGGACATTATGGGTTCCTCACAGGCCTGCGTGGGCGGCGATGGCGGCGGCGATGGCCAGGGCCAGCTCTTCGGGTTTGCGCTTGATCGAGTAGTTGGTCAGTTCCGGGTGGCTTTCGACGAAGCTGGTATTGAACTGGCCGCTACGGAATTCCGGATTGCGCAGGATTTCCTGGTAGTACGCGGCCGTGGTCTTCACCCCTTGCACGCGCATGTCATCCAGGGCCCGCAGGCCGCGGTCCATGGCTTCTTCCCAGGTCAACGCCCAGACCACCAGCTTCAGGCACATGGAGTCGTAGAACGGCGGAATGGTGTAGCCGGTGTAGATCGCCGTGTCGGTACGCACGCCCGGGCCGCCGGGGGCGTAGTAACGGGTGATCTTGCCGAAGCTGGGCAGGAAGTTGTTCTTCGGGTCTTCGGCGTTGATACGGAACTGCAACGCGTAGCCACGGTGCTGGATGTCTTCCTGTTTCACCGACAGCGGCAGGCCCGACGCGATGCGGATCTGCTCGCGGACGATGTCGATACCGGTGATTTCCTCGGTGATGGTGTGTTCCACCTGCACCCGGGTGTTCATCTCCATGAAGTACACCTCGCCATCGGCGAGCAGGAACTCCACGGTACCGGCGTTCTCGTAGTTCACCGCCTTGGCCGCACGCACCGCCAGGTCGCCGATGTAGGCGCGCTGCTCCGGGGTAAGCTGTGGGCTCGGGGCAATTTCGATGAGCTTCTGGTTGCGGCGCTGGATCGAGCAGTCACGCTCGAACAGGTGCACGACGTTGCCGAAGCTGTCACCGAGGATCTGCGCCTCGATGTGCTTGGGGTTGACGATGCACTTTTCCAGGAACACTTCAGCCGAGCCGAAGGCTTTGGTGGCTTCGGAGATTACCCGTGGGAAGTTCTGTTCCAGCTCTTCACGGCTGTTGCAGCGGCGGATACCCCGGCCGCCACCACCGGAAGTGGCCTTGAGCATCACCGGATAACCGATACGCTCGCCTTCGCTCAGGGCTTCATGAATATCGGCGACGTTGCCTTCGGTACCGGGAGTGACCGGCACACCGGCCTGGATCATGGTGCGACGCGCTTCGGTCTTGTCGCCCATGCGGCGGATGACGTCGGCGGCCGGGCCGATGAACTTGATCCCGCGTTCGGCGCAGATCTCTGCCAGTTCGGCGTTTTCCGAAAGGAAACCGTAACCCGGGTGCAGGGCATCACAGCCGGTTTCCACAGCAAGGTTGACCAGCTTGCGCGGGTTCAGGTAACCGGCCAGTGGCTCGGCACCAATGCTGTGGGCCTCGTCGGCGCGCTTGACGTGCAAGGCGTGACGGTCGGCATCGGAATAGATCGCGACAGAGCGAATGCCCATTTCGGCGCAGGCACGCACGATCCGAACTGCGATTTCACCCCGGTTGGCGATCAGGATTTTTTTTATCACTGGATTCTTCCCAAAGCCCGTAGGAACAGACGATCCGGTTGTACCGGTCGGCGCGTGACCAGAGGTTGCTGGCCAGTCGCACATTCACCCTAGCGCTGAAGGTCGATAAACAAAAATCAATATTTGTTAGGGGCTGTATTAGCAAAAGCTTATAGTTCGGTAACAAGGTATTGCCGAAGAGCCGATAAAAATGCGTAAGTCCTTGATGCGTATGACATTACGTCAATTGCAGATCTTCAACGAGGTGTGCGATTTGCGCTCGTACAGCCGTGCGGCCGAGGAGATGGCACTGACGCAACCCGCCGTTAGTCTACAGATCCGCCAGCTCGAAGAGCTGGTCGGCCAGCCGCTGTTCGAGTACGTCGGCAAGAAGCTCTACCTGACCGAAGCCGCCGAAGCACTGCAACGGGCCAGCCGCGACATCTTCGGGCGCCTGGAAAGCCTCGACATGCAGCTGTCGGACATGCAGGGCTCACTGCAGGGGCAACTGAAACTGGCGATCGAGTCCAGCGCCAAGTACTTCGTGCCACACCTGTTCGCCGCCTTCAAGCAGCGTCACCCGGAGGTCAACCTGACCCTCACGGTGGTCAACCGCGCCCAGGCAATCCGCCGGCTTTCCGATAACCGCGACGACCTGATCATCATGTCGATGGTGCCGCAGGACATGGGCCTGGAGTTTCTGCCGTTTCTCAACAACCCGATCATTGCCGTGGCCCCACCGGAACACCCGCTGTGCAAGCTCGAACAACTGCGCCTGCAGGACCTGGAGCCTCATACCCTGCTGGTCCGCGAGCAGGGTTCAGGCACGCGCAAGGCCTGCGAGGAGTACTTCAAGGACAAGCGCGTGCACTTTACCCAGACGCTGGAGGTCGCTTCGGCCGATGCCCAGCGCGAATGCGTGATCGCCGGCCTGGGCATTGCCCTGCTGACCCGCCATGCCGTCAATCTGGAGCTGGCCACGGGTGTTCTCAGGGAGCTGCCGGTGGAAGAGTTACCGCTGTACCGCAGCTGGTGCGTAGTGCAGGCCAAAGCCAAGCGGCAATCGCCGGTGGCCTTGGCCTTTTTGGCGTTCATCCGCAGCGAACGTGCGCTGATCAGCGCACTGGTTGAGCGATTTTCGGGGAAGATGCCGACGAGGCCTGCCACACCGTGAGCGCCTGCAGCTCAGGATAGTCGACGAGCTCGCGGAGCAGTTGACGTTGGTCGCAATAGCTCTCGATCGCGCGGCGGTACTCCATGCGGCGCTGATCCTTTTCCTGCTGCTTGCGAGCCTTGGCGCTGGGTTGGTACGTACCGTCGAAGTCACGAGCCATTGCCTGTCTCCCAGATAGGATGCGGGAGTTTCAGACTGGCCTTGAGGGTTTACGGTTTGGCTGTGGATTGGTGACAAAACCGTGAAATTTGACCGCCTGAAGCGACCTCAGTCGTCGGTAGCCTTGATCGACTTGGGCGACAAACGCAGGCTACGCAAGCTGCGTTTCACGCTCTTGAGGTGATTGACCAGGCTCGGCCCACGGGCCATGGCCACGCCCATGGCCAGCACGTCGATCACCACCAGGTGAGCAATACGCGAGGTCAGTGGGGTGTAGATCTCGGTGTCTTCATGCACGTCGATTGCCAGGTTGACCGTCGACAGCTCCGCCAGTGGCGTCGCGCTTGGGCACAAGGTGATCAGGTTGGCGCCGCTTTCGCGCACCAGGTTGGCGGTGATCAGCAGGTCCTTGGAACGCCCCGACTGGGAAATGCACACAGCCACGTCACCCGGCTTCAACGTCACCGCCGACATGGCCTGCATGTGCGGGTCGGAGTAGGCTGCGGCGCTGAGCAGCAGGCGGAAGAACTTGTGCTGGGCGTCGGCGGCTACCGCGCCGGATGCACCAAAGCCATAGAACTCTACGCGTTGCGCCTGAGCCATGGCGCTCACGGCCTGCTGCAGGGCCTGCGGGTCCAGGTGCTCACGCACTTCCATCAGCGTGTGCAGGGTAGTATCGAAAATCTTCAGGCTGTAGTCGGCAACCGAGTCGTCTTCATGAATCGCGAACTGGCCGAAACTGGCGCCAGCCGCCAGACTCTGCGCCAGCTTGAGCTTGAGATCCTGAAAACCCGAACAACCGATCGCCCGGCAGAATCGCACAATGGTCGGCTCGCTGATGCCCACGCTGTGCGCCAGGTCGGCCATGGAGCTGTGCATCACGGCAGCCGGGTCGAGCAGCACGTGGTCGGCCACTTTGAGTTCCGATTTGCGCAGCAGGTGGCGCGATTGGGCGATATGTTGCAACAGATTCACGGGCTGGACTCGGTTATGATCGGCTGGCCGGGATGTAGCTTTCTTGTAGTTATACTACATGGACGCCAACCCGCCCAGTTAAACGAACGTGGAGAGTGGTGGTTTGACTATTCCTTGCGACATTCTGGTGTTCGGTGGCACCGGTGATCTGGCCCTGCACAAACTGCTGCCAGCGCTCTATCACCTGTATCGCGAGGCGCGCCTGAACAACGCGGTGCGCATCATTGCCCTCGCCCGCCGCCACATAAGCCGTAACGAATACCTCAAGCTCGCCGAGCGCCATTGCCGGGCGCAGATCGCCCGCCACGACTTCGACGAAGATGTGTGGCAACGCTTTTCCGCACGCCTCGACTACTTCCCCATGGATGCTGCGCAAAGCGCCGATTTCGGCCGCCTGGCCCGCTACCTCGGCGAGCCTGGAGGGCTGACCCGCATCTACTACCTGGCCACTGCGCCCAACCTCTTCGTACCCATCGCCAACCACCTGCGGATTGCCGGGCTGGCCGACAGCGAAGCGCGCATCGTGCTGGAGAAACCGATCGGCCACTCGCTGGCATCCGCCACCGCCATCAACGAAGCGATCGGCGCGGTGTTCGACGAAACGCAGGTGTTTCGCATCGACCACTACCTGGGCAAGGAAACCGTGCAGAACCTGATGGCCCTGCGCTTCGCCAATGCCCTGCTGGAGCCGGTGTGGCGCAACGGCCAGGTCGACCATGTACAGATCAGTGTCTGCGAAACCCTGGGCGTGGAAAACCGCGGTGGCTACTACGACCGCGCCGGAGCGACCCGCGACATGCTGCAGAATCACCTGCTGCAGCTGCTGTGCCTGGTGGCCATGGAGCCACCTGCGCAGTTCGAAGCCGAAGCCGTGCGCGACGAGAAAGTGAAGATCCTGCGCGCCCTCAAGCCCATTACCGGCCAGGATGTGCAGGACAAGACCGTGCGTGGCCAGTACGGTGCCGGCCACATCGGCGGCCAGGAAGTACCGGCCTACTATTTCGAGAAAGATGTCGACAACGACACCGACACCGAAACGTTCGTCGCCGTGCACGCCCACATCGACAACTGGCGCTGGGCCGGCGTGCCCTTCTACCTGCGGACCGGCAAGCGCATGGCGCGGCGCTCGTCGCAGATCGTCATCCAGTTCAAACCCGTGCCCCACGAGCTGTTCAGTGGCGGCCAGGTCAACCAGCTGCTGATCCAGCTGCAGCCGGAGGAACGCATCAGCCTGCGCATGATGACCAAGAGCCCCGGCAAGGGCATGCGCCTGGAGCCGGTCGACCTGGACCTGAACCTTGCCCAGGTATTTGGCCAGACCCGCCGTTGGGACGCCTACGAGCGCCTGCTGCTGGACATCCTGGAAGGCGATTCGACGCTGTTCATGCGCCGCGACGAAGTGGAGGCCGCCTGGGCCTGGATCGACCCGATCATCAAGGGTTGGGAAGAGCACTTCCAGGCGCCCCGCCACTATGCTGCTGGCAACAACGGCCCGGAACAGGCCAACAGCCTGCTGGCCAGGCATGGCAGGCACTGGCATGGCTGAGTGATCTTGCGCTCAATGCGCCCATGGACGGTCAAGCATCTGCCTGAACTCCGGCTCAGGAACAGGCCTGCTGATGAGATAGCCCTGAACCTCATCACACGCCTGCTCACGCAGGAACGCCAATTGTTCCGCCGTTTCCACCCCTTCCGCCACCACCTTCAGGCCCAGGCCTCTGGACAGGGTGATGATCGCCCGGGTGATGGCTGCATCCTGACTACCCTCGGACAGGCCACGGATGAATGCCTGGTCGATCTTCACGTAGTCCACCGGCAGGCGCTTGAGGTAGCTCAATGACGAATAGCCGGTGCCAAAATCATCGATGGCCAGCTTCACTCCCAGTGCGTGCAGTTGCTCGAAGGTCGTGATGATGTGTTCGACGCTGTCCAGCAGCTGGCTTTCGGTCAGCTCCAGCTCCAGCAGATGCGGCGCCAAGCCGGTTTCCTCGAGCACCTGACGCACCAGACTGACCAGCTTGCCCTGGCGCAGCTGGTAGACCGACAGGTTGACCGAAACCCGAACCTCCAGCCCTTGCCGCAGCCATTCGCGCGCTTGTTTGCAGGCTTGCCGGAGCACGAACTCACCAATAGGGGCGATCAGCCCGGTTTCTTCTGCCAGGCCGATGAATTCCCCTGGCGGCACCATGCCCCTCTCTGGATGCTGCCAGCGCACCAGTGCTTCGGCAGCATGCAGGTGCCCACTGAGCAGGCACAGTTTGGGCTGGTAATAGACCATCAGTTGTTCTTCTTCGATGGCCTTGCGGAGCTGGTTCTCCAGCTGCAGGCGCTCAAGGGTGCTGGCGCGCAGGCTCTCGGTATAGAACTGGAAGTTGTCACCGCCCAGATGCTTGGCATGCTGCTTGGCCATGTCTGCCTGGCTGATCAGGGCATCGGCATCGAGCGTGACATCGGACAGCACACTGATACCCACCGAAGCACTGACCACCACCTCATGCCCATCGAGCCGCTGCGTCTTGCGCAACTTGTTCAACAAGCGGGTGGTGACCCGCACCAGGCTCGACAGGTTGCTGTAACCATCGAACAGCACGGCAAACTCATCGCCGGACAGCCGCGCCACGGTGTCCGCCTCGGGAACGGTGCTGACAATGCGCCGGGCAATCTTGCGAATCAGTTGATCAGCCAGTTCATGGCCCAGGCTTTCATTGAGCAGCTTGAAACGGTCCAGGTCGATATGCAGCAGGGCAAGGCTGCGGCCGTTGCTGCGCACGCGTTGCGCGGCTTGCTGCAGGCGCAACCGGAACAGTGAACGGTTGGCCAACCCGCTCAGTTCATCGTAGTGCGCCAGATAGCGCAGGCGCTCCTCGGATGCCCGGCACGCCGACAGGTCGGTAAAGAAGCCGACCACCTGGCTCAATTGGCCCTCGGCGTCACGTACAGCCGTCAGCTGCAAGCGTTGCGGGTGCAGCTCGCCGTGCTTGCGCGCCTCTACCAGTTCACCCTGCCAACCGCCTTGCTGCGCCAGCGCCGACTCGATGGCCTGGCTGTGCCTGCGCGCATCACTGTGGCATGGCAATTCGAACAACTCGCGCGCCAGCAGCTCGCAGCGGTTATAGCCAGTCATCTGGCAGTAAGCCTGATTCACCGCCAGCACCCCGAAATCGGCGCTGAGAATCACCACACCCTCATTACAGGCTTCGAACACCGTGGCAGCAAGGCGCTGCTGCTCTTCGAGCACCTTCTGCGCCGAGACCCGTTGCAGGTCCTGGTTCAACGCCTGATTCTGGAAACGCCGCAGCAGGCTGCGGTCGAGCAGGCGGTTGACCTGCCAGGCCACCACCAGCAACGCCGCCAGCAGGATCAGCCCGAGCCAGCCCCAACCGCGCTGCTGCCCCGCCTCGAAGTAGAACAGGAACAGGATGGGTGGCAACAGGCAGGGCAAGGCAAAGCTGAGAAAGGCCGGCAGGCTGACTGCATAGGCAATGCTCGCACTCAAGGCGGCCATCCCCAGCAGCCCGAACACCCAGGCCTGCTGCACGAAGTTGTCTTCCGGCACCAGCGCGATTGCGGCACAGGCCAAGGTCAGGCCGCTGAACGCCGAACCGAACAGGAACATGCGGCGCCAGCCGGGGTTGGCCTGGCGTTGCGCCGTGGCTGCATCGAACGCCGCAACCTGGATCACCCGCAGGGCCACCAGCGCCAGCAGCCACACCAGCCAAACGCCCACCAGCAGATAGCGCCCAGGGTTCCACAACAGCCAGGCGCACAGCAGGCCGTTGAGCAGCATGAACAATGTAGGTAACAGAGAGCCTTGATACAGCAGACGCGTTCGCTCGACGGAGAGCTGAGTGGCGAACTGCCTGCGCACATTCCTTGTCATCTCCGGCGATACTCCGATCGCCGTGCAGTCCTGGTTCATAGCGCTGTTTCTTGTAGTGTTCTTGTTATGGTTGGCACTAAACGAGCTGCGATCTTACACAAACGGCAGCCCTGGCCAAACTCCTCCGGGTCATCTTTCACCAAGCCACGCGGGTACGGATACTGGTATAGCTGAAATGTCGCGAGTACCAGAACCCGATGAGCCACAGCGCGACAGGTGAATATTTATACAGTAGGCGTTTGCCCGTTGACCGGCCTGCCCCTAGAATGGCCGGATGCACACAGATGACCTCTCCCTCCTGCTGAATTCCCTCAACGATGCCCAACGCCAGGCCGTCGCGGCCGCGCTTGGGCGTCAGCTGGTGCTTGCTGGCGCCGGTTCCGGTAAAACCCGCGTGCTGGTGCACCGCATCGCCTGGCTGATCCAGGTCGAGCAGGCATCGCCGCACTCGATCCTGTCGGTGACCTTCACCAACAAGGCTGCCGCCGAAATGCGCCAGCGGATCGAGCAGTTGCTGGGTATCAACCCGGCCGGCATGTGGGTGGGCACCTTCCATGGCCTGGCGCACCGCCTGTTGCGGGCGCACTGGCAGGAAGCACGCCTGGTGCAGAACTTCCAGATTCTCGACAGCGATGATCAGCAGCGGCTGATCAAGCGTGTCATGCGCGAGCTCGGCCTGGACGAGCAGAAATGGCCAGCGCGCCAGGCGCAATGGTTCATCAACGGGCAAAAGGACGAGGGCCTGCGCCCACATCATATCCAGGCCAGCGGCGACCTGTTCCTGCAGACCATGCGTGATGTCTACAGTGCCTATGAACTGGCCTGTGAGCGCGCCGGGGTCATCGATTTCTCCGAATTGCTACTGCGCGCCCTCGACCTGTGGCGCGACCACCCTGGCCTGCTGGAACACTACCAGCGGCGCTTCCGCCACCTGCTGGTGGACGAATTCCAGGACACCAACGCCGTGCAGTACGCCTGGCTGCGCCTGCTGGCAGGCAAGAACGGTGGCAGCCTGATGGCGGTGGGCGACGACGACCAGTCGATCTACGGCTGGCGCGGCGCCAAGATCGAGAACATTCACCAGTACACGGCCGACTTCCCCGACGCCGAGATGATCCGCCTGGAGCAGAACTACCGCTCCACCGGCGGCATCCTCAAGGCCGCGAACGCGCTGATCGCCAACAACAGCGGGCGCCTGGGCAAGGAACTGTGGACCGACATGGGCGAAGGCGAACCGCTGACGCTGTATGCCGCCTACAACGAGCACGATGAAGCGCGCTATGTGGTCGAGACCATCGAGAGCCTGATCAAGCAAGGCAGCGCGCGCAATGACATCGCCATCCTGTATCGCTCCAACGCCCAGTCGCGGGTGCTCGAAGAAGCCCTGCTGCGCGAACGCATCCCCTACCGCATCTACGGTGGCCAACGCTTCTTCGAGCGTGCCGAAATCAAGAATGCCATGGCCTACCTGCGCCTGATCGAAGGCCGCGGCAACGATGCGGCACTGGAGCGGGTAATCAACGTGCCACCCCGTGGAATTGGCGAGAAAACCGTCGAGGCCATTCGCGAGCATGCCCGCCACAGCCAGCTGTCCATGTGGGAAGCCATGTGCCAGTTGCTGGCCGCCAAGGCGCTGAAAGGCCGCGCCGCTTCTGCCCTGGGTGCCTTTATCGAGTTGATCGAGGGCTTGGCCAGCAAGGTTGCGGATATGCCGCTGCACACCATGACCCAGACGGCCATCGAGCAGTCCGGCCTGATCATCTATCACCAGGAAGAAAAGGGTGAAAAAGGCCAGGCACGGGTAGAAAACCTTGAGGAACTGGTCAGCGCCGCGCGCAACTTCGAAACCAGCGAAGACGACGCCGACCTGTCGCCGCTGTCGGCCTTCCTTGGCCATGCTTCGCTGGAGGCGGGCGATACCCAGGCGGACGAGCACGAAGACAGCATCCAGCTGATGACCCTGCACAGCGCCAAGGGCCTGGAATTCCCCTACGTCTTCCTGGTGGGCATGGAAGAAGGCCTGTTCCCGCACAAGATGAGCCTGGAAGAACCCGGCCGCCTGGAAGAGGAACGCCGCCTGGCCTACGTGGGCATCACCCGCGCCATGCGCCAGCTGATCATGACCTATGCCGAGACCCGCCGCCTTTATGGCAGCGAGACCTACAACAAGGTTTCTCGTTTCGTACGTGAGATTCCGAGTGGCCTGGTTCAGGAAGTACGCCTTTCCAACAGTGTCAGCCGACCGTTCGGCGGTTCGACCAGCACGAGCAGCAACCTGTTTGCCAATGCGGCCATTCCGCAGACCTCCTTCAGCCTGGGCCAGCGCGTGCAGCACGCAGTGTTTGGCGAAGGGGTGATCCTCAACTTCGAGGGTTCCGGTGCCCAGGCGCGGGTGCAGGTGAACTTTGCCGAAGGCAGCAAATGGCTCATGCTGGGATACGCCAAGCTCGAGGCCATCTAAAAGCCTCGAAACATTCCAGGCAAAAGCTGGAAACATCTTGTCGCTGGTCATGTGCACAGGAACCTGTGCACCATGGCGCGCGTGCAATCCACAACAGGGGAAATCCCATTTATGCAACGTTTTCTTAGCATCGCACTGGCGCTCTGCGTCGGCCTGACGCTGAGCCTGGACGCCAACGCCAAGCGTTTCGGCGGCGGCAAGAGCTCGGGCGCCGCACCTATCCACCAGACCCGCCAGGCTACGCCAACCACGCCTGCTGCCGCGCCGACCGCTCCAGGCCGCGCCCCGGCCGCCGCCAGCGGTGCCTCGCGCTGGCTGGGCCCACTGGCCGGCCTCGCCGCCGGTGGCCTGCTGGCGTCCATGTTCATGGGTGACGGCTTCCAGGGCATGCAGATCATGGACTTCCTGATCATGGGCCTGATCGCCTTCCTGGTGTTCCGCTTCATTGCCGCACGCCGTCGCCAGCAGCAGCCGCAAATGGCCGCTCCGGGCCACGCGCCGTTCCAGCGTGAAGCCCATGGCCAGCAGCCAGCCCAGCCGCCGATCTTCGGTGGTTCGGCCGCCCCTGCCGCCGCAGCCGCTCCGGTAATCAACGCACCGGCCTGGTTCAACGAGCAGAGCTTCCTGGCAGCGGCCCGCAGCCACTTCCAGTCGCTGCAGCAGCACTGGGATGCCAACGAGATGGACAAGATCGCCGAGTTCGTCACCCCGCAGATGCTTGAATTCCTCAAGCGCGAGCGTGCCGACCTGGGTGATGGCTTCCAGTCCACCTACATCGATGACCTCGATGTGCAACTGGACGGTGTCGACGATCGCGCCGACCGCACCGACGCCACCCTGACCTTCCGTGGCGTGTCGAAGACCTCGCGCTTCGACCAGGGCGAAGCCTTCAGCGAAAGCTGGCACATGGTTCGCGCCCAGGGCGAGAACCAGCCATGGCTGGTCGCCGGTATCCGTCAAAACGGTTAACCGTCGCACGTTGCACAAAAAACCCCGGGCCTGTCCCGGGGTTTTTGCTTTTGCCAGAGCAGGCTACTAGGGTATAACGCGCAGCGTTGTCATCAAGGTCAGAGGATGTAAACCGTGGAAGAAGTGATCGAACAACTCCGTGAAGCCAATGAACCCGTGCCGGTGCCGCTGGAGCTTCCCGATGAAGACCAACTGGTCGAGATCGAGGAACAGCTGTTCATCAACATTCCGTTCGTGTTCAAGGAGTTTCTGCTGACGGTCAGCGATGTGGTCTATGGCTCGCTGGAGCCGGTGACCTGCACCGATCCGCAGTCGCACACCTACCTGCCCGACGTCGCTGCCAACGCCTGGGACGCCGGTGTGCCGCGCGACCTGATTCCGCTCTGCGAGGACGGCAATAATTACTACTGCGTCGAGGAAGACGGCACCGTGGTGCTGTGGGAAGGCGACGAAGAAGCCGTTGCCGAGGAGAGCTGGGAGTCGGTGTGGCACTGGGCACGGGACGTGTGGCTGGAAAGCTGAAAAGCGCAGTCAAAACAATGGCTTAGCGCCATCACCCCAGTTAAGATCGCCAGGCTTTCTGCGCCTGGCGACATCGCTACCGCTCCATCCCCTCGGACGACGGTGAAATCTTGCGCAGAGGGCATGCCCTCAGTGCGAATGATCGCGACTGTTCTCCAGCGTCTCCAGCAAGGCGATCTGCATCCGCGAATGCACGCGGATGAACCAGCGCCACAGCAACGCCACCACCACCGCTGCTACCACCGCGATCACCAGCAATAGCTCGCTGGTCGGCAAGATGCTCGCCGACAACGCCGACAGCAGCAGGAAGATCACCAGCAGCGACACCAGCGGAATCACCTCGGCAATCACGCGACGCACACGCTGGGTATGCCGGCCGGCCATTTCCGGCTTCACGCCCATCTCAGCCAACAGCATCGACAGTGCCTTGAGCTTGCGATAGGCGGCAATCAGGAAAGGCAGCGACAGCAGCAACGCCGCGCCCCAGATCAACGCCTTCTGCTGGCTGACATCCGTCACCCACTCATTGAGCCAATTGCCGATGCGTCCGGCAAAATAACCACCGCTGAAGAAAATCGCGATCACCAGCGCCAGGTTGACCCCCACCTGCAGCAGGATGCGCCGGATCATCGCCGCCAGCATGGCACTTTCACCTTGCGGCTGAATGTTGCGCAACCATTCCCCATACAGTGACAGCACCCGCGCCAGGCGCCGTGGCACCACGTTGCCGAGCTTCAGTGACAGCGGGTCGGCGGCGCGGATCAGGTAAGGCGTCAGCAGCGTAGTGATAGCCGAAACCGCCACCGCCACCGGGTAAAGGAAGTCGCTGGTGACCTGAAGGGTCATCCCCAAGGCCGCGATGATGAAGGAGAATTCGCCAATCTGCGAAAGGCCCATACCCACCCGCAGCGAGGTACGGCCATCGTTACCGGCGATGAATGCGCCCATGCCGCACGACAGCATCTTGCCCAGCACCACCGCCAGGGTGATCACCACGATCGGCCAGGCATAGTCAATCAGCACCTGAGGGTCGATCATCAGGCCGATGGCGACGAAGAAGATCGCGCTGAACAGGTCGCGCACCGGCTCGATCAGGCGCTCGATCTTCAACAGCTGGCGCGACTCGGCCATGATCGCACCGATCAGGAAGGCCCCCAGTACCATGCTGTATTCCAGCTTGACCACCAACAGGCAGAAACCGAAGCACAGGCCCAGCACAGTAATCAGCAACATCTCATTGCTTTCGAATTTCGCCACGTAGGCCAGCAGGCGCGGCACCAACAGGATGCCGATGACCAGCGCGACGATCATGAACAACGACAGCTTGCCGACCGTCGAAAACACCTCGCCGGAGCTGACCGAGCCACTGACGGCGATGCCGGACAGCAAGGCGATGATGCCGATGCCGAGGATGTCCTCGACAATCAGCACGCCAAAGATCAGTTGGGCGAAGCGCTCGTTCTTCATCTTCAGGTCATTCAGCGCCTTGACGATGATGGTGGTCGAGGAAATCGCCAGGATCGCGCCAAGGAACAGCGAGTCCATGGTATTCCAGCCGAACCAGCGGCCGATCTCGAAACCGATCCAGATCATCAGGACGATTTCCAGGAACGCCGCGATAAATGCCGTGGCGCCGACCTTGAACAGCTTGCGCAGGCTGAACTCCAGGCCCAGGCAGAACATCAGGAAGATAACCCCCAGCTCGGCCAGGGTCTTGATCGTGTCTTCGTCGTGGATCAGGCCGAACGGCGGCGTGTGCGGGCCGATGATGAAGCCGGCGACGATGTAGCCCAGTACCACGGGCTGCTTGAGGCGATGAAAAAGAATCGTCACCACACCGGCGACCAGCATGATCACTGCCAGGTCCTGGATGAAGCTGATGGCATGCATGGCGCGATACTCCTTGTCGACTTTGCTGGATGCCCAGGCAGACCGCTCCTCTGCCAAGGCCAAGCCGAGCGAGCAGCAAGTACATACTGTATTGAATGCAAGAACGCCCACGTTGCATGGGCGTAGTCAGGTTAACATCGCACCCCGCCGCAAAAAGCCGGTGCAATATGTAGAAACAGATCGGCTGATCAGCCGTCTGTGATGACGTAATTGGCGTGACGATGGAGCGTCCGGCAACGTCCCGTAATTCAGGAAGGCAAACCTTCTAGAGGGGAAACAGAAGTGTCAGCAGATACCCGCCCCGATTCAGCGCAACCTCACCGTGAGCACACTATGGAACCTGGAAACGCCCAGCTGAGCATGACCGTCCTGATGACCCCGGACATGGCCAACTTTTCTGGCAACGTACACGGCGGCACCTTGCTCAAGTACCTCGACGAAGTGGCCTATGCCTGTGCCAGCCGCTATGCCGGCAGCTATGTGGTGACCTTGTCGGTCGACCAGGTGATCTTCCGCGAGCCGGTACATGTCGGCGAGCTGGTGACCTTCCTCGCCTCGGTCAACTACACCGGCAACACCTCGATGGAAGTGGGTATCAAGGTGGTCACCGAGAACATCCGCGAGCGCTCGGTACGCCATTCCAACAGCTGTTTCTTCACCATGGTCGCGGTTGATGACAACCGCCGCCCGGTGCCGGTGCCGCCACTCCAGCCGCACTCCAGCGAAGAGAAGCGCCGCTTCCTGCAAGGCCAGCAGCGCCGCCAGATCCGCCAGGAACTGGAAAAGCGCTACCAGGACCTGAAAACCGACTCGATCTAGATCGCCAGGCGCTGCGCCTCGAAGCGCACGCGTGGGTGAGCAATGCGATCCTGGGCACGCACCAGCTGCAGTTCGTAGCTGGCGCAGGCCTGGGTTTCCAGCAGCACCTCATGCACGGCCGCTGCCGTGAATTCAAAGGCCTGCAGCCAACTGTCGCCCAGCAGCACCCGGGCCAGGAACAACCCCGAAGTCAGGTCACCCACGCCAACCGGTTGCTGCGGGAAGGCCAGCAGGGGACGACGCAGGTGCCAGCTTTCTTCGCGGGTCACCAGCAACATCTCGAACAAGCCTTCATCACGGCCCGGATACGACAGGTGCTTGACCAGCACCACTTGCGGGCCACGTTCGAGCAGGCCGCGCGCCATGCTCACGCAGTCCTTGAGCGATTGCGCACGACGGCCGCAGAAGCTGTCCAGTTCCAGCTGATTGGGGCAAAGGATATCCGCCTTGGTCGCGGCTTCATCGAGCAGGAACTCGCTGACCTCCTGCGGAACGATGCAGCCCTTCTGCGCATGGCCCATGACCGGGTCACACAGGTACAGTGCCTTCGGGTTCACAGCCTTGATGCGTTCGACGCCAGCCAGAATCGCCCGCCCCTGCTCGGCGCTACCCAGATAGCCGGACAGCACGGCGTCGCATTGGCCCAGCTCGCCGATGTTGGAAATACCTTCCACTAACGCAGGAATTTGCGCTGGAGCAAGCACTTCGCCCGCCCACTGGCCATACTGAGTGTGATTGGAAAACTGTACAGTATTGAGGGGCCAGACGTTGATCCCGATACGCTGCATGGGGAACACCGCAGCGCTGTTGCCGGCGTGGCCGAACACCACGTGGGACTGGATGGCGAGCAGATGCGGGGTACGTTTCATGCGGGAAGATTCCAAAGCTGTTTCAAGGATTGTGCAGCGCGCAGTATGGACTCGATTGCCACCTGTACGACAGGCCAGGGACGCAGTTAAGCTGGTTCGACCTGTTTGGAGCATACGTAAATGTTGACCCTGGAGAATCTCTTCGTCCTGATGTTGTTGGCCACGGCAGGCGCTTGGTTATGGCACAACCATGGGCTGCGCGAGAAGGCCCTGGAGCGGGTCAAACAGCATTGCGCCAAGCTCGACCTGGAGCTGCTGGATGACGCCGTTGCGCTCAAACGCATTGCGTTCATCCGCGATGCAAACGGCAAGAAGCGCCTGGCCCGGGTCTATGCCTTCGAGTTCACCGTGACCGGCGAACAACGCCACCCTGGCACCGTGACCCAGTTCGGCGCCCACAGCGCGCAGATCGAACTCGCACCCTACCCGTTCGAGATCAAGACACCACCACGGGCCGACAATGTGATCGAGATGCAGCAATGGCGCCAGGAACACAATCGCTGGCGCAATTGACAATCAGATCAGGCATTGCGCCAGAGCGCTCTGTAACAGCGGCTCTGGCTGCGCCTGCTCGAAGATCAGCTCGATGCGCGAGTCCTTGCGCCATTCGCTTGGCTGCCACTGCGGCAAGTCAGCGTCCAGCCCATTGAATGACTGCCACCCATCCGCACTGTGGATAACGCCCTTGGCACGCCGCCATGGCCAGGCCGCAAGAAATGCCTGCAAGCGCTGCGGGTCAAATCGCTGACTGGGGTGCCAGCGCCAGCCGATGCTCCACCCCCCCTCACCTTCCTGAGCTGAGCAAATTGGCATGGAAGTATCTATCCACAGGGCTGAAGGCGCTGTGGATAGACTCGCTTCAGGCAAATTATTCACAGAACTGTCACTGATTCGACTTGTGGATGAAACAGGCAGCATGTCGAGTTCGACCAAGCCCTGCTGGGTCCAAATCGTGTGGATATTTAAAAACTCTTTATTTATCAACAGCTTAATATCTTCATCCACAGCGTCTGCCTTGTTCAGCAGAACCAGCGCTGCCGCTTGCAAGGCCTGTTGCTGAGCCTCCGGTAATGGCTCACCTCGGGCCAGTGCATGAGCATCCAGCACCATCACCAACGGCTGCACCGCCAGCACCCCAACCCAGGGTGGCTGCTGCAGCTGGTTCAGCAACTGCACAGGATGACCAAGCCCGGAAGGCTCGATGAACAACCGGTCGGGCCGAGCCTTGCGCAGCAGGCGGCCGAGCCCGACCTGGAACGGTGTACCGTTCACGCAACACAGGCAGCCACCGGCCACCTCGCCGATGGCGATACCGTCCTCGTCACGGCTGAGCAACGCCGCGTCGAGGCCGACCTGGCCAAACTCGTTGACCAGCACGGCCCAGCGTTCGTTTGCAGGGCGCTGGGCCATCAGCTGGCGGATCAGGCTGGTCTTGCCAGCCCCCAAGGGACCGGCGATGACGTAGGTGGGGATGTTCTGCAGCATGCCAGGACTTCTATGCGGAGTTCACCCCACTATGCCCCGTCATGCCAGCCAGTCAAGGCTGAGCAGCAACCGCCGCTGTTGACTGGCCGGCGAGCGGTGGATAAGTCCCGCGCCTTCATTACCCAGCCATTTTTCCCCTTTGAGTACAGCCACCTCACCCGCCTGCAGGGTGCGAATGTTATCCACAGGCGCTGCCGCCAGATGCAGACCTACCCGCTCTACTGCACCTTCTTCCAGCCATTCGCTGCCAGGGCCGACGTAGGTGGTCAGCAAGCGCACGGGCACGTTATCCACATGGAAGCGCGGGCACATGGCACCTTGCAGCACCCGCAGCCGCAACCCCACCCGCCGTGCACCGAGCAGGCAGGTGTAGGCCGATACCAGCCACTTCACATCGGCAACAAATCCCTCGTAGCCATGCAGCTCGGCTGCCTCCTGCAGCAAGCCAGGCAGTCGCGGCGGCTCGTGCTCGTTCACATCGAGTACGCGCTGGTCTGCCAGGGGCTGGCCGAGGCTTACCGCCAAGGCGGCAAAGTCTTCCAGCTGAGCTGGCAAGCGGCGCTGCCAGACGGCCAGGTTCACGCCATCCTGGAAGATCTCGGTGAGTACCTTTGGCGCTTCACCAAAGGCCTGGCGGATATCCACAGGGCGCAACGCCGGGTTCATGCTGCTTCCTCGGCATGCCAGGGACCGAACGGATCCGGCAGGCGAAGCCAGGCCACCGGCCCGAGCGCCATTTCCTCATCGCTCAGCAGGCAGGCATCCAGCTCTGTGGATAACCGCGCGAAGTCGATGTTCTGCCCAATGAATACCAGCTCCTGGCGGCAGTCACCGGTTTCGGCGTGCCAATGCTTGAGAATGTCCGCCGTGCTCTGCTCATCCTGTGGCCAATGCTCGCGTGGAACAAACCGCCACCAGCGCCCGGCCAGGCCATGACGCATCATGCCGCCAGCCTGCGACCAGCTGCCGGCTTCCTGGAATTTGCTGGCCAGCCAGAAAAAGCCCTTGGAGCGCAGCAGCCTGCCGTTGCGCCAGGTGTTGTGGATAAAATCGAAGAAGCGTTGAGGATGCAGTGGCCGGCGGGCTTCCCAGGTGGTCGCCGCGATGCCGTACTCCTCGGTTTCCGGTATGTGCTCGCCGCGCAACTCCTGCAGCCAACCGGGTGCCTGCGCGGCCTGGTCGAAATCGAACAGCCCGGTATCGAGAATCCGCGCCAGCGGCACCTGGCCCATGACCATCGGCACGATCTGCGCGCGGGCATTGAGGCTGCGCAGAATGGCGGTGAGTTCCTCTCGCTCGTGCTGGCTGATCAGGTCGATCTTGCTCAGCAGCAGTACATCGGCGAACTCGACCTGTTCGATCAACAGGTCGCTGATGGAGCGCTCATCTTCTTCACCCAGCGTCTCGCCGCGGCTGGCCAGGCTATCGGCTTGCTGATAATCGCGCAGGAAATTCAGGCCATCGACCACGGTGACCATGGTGTCCAGGCGCGCCATGTCGGACAGGCTACGGCCTTGCTCATCGCGGAAGGTGAAGGTTTCGGCGACCGGCAGGGGTTCCGAGATACCGGTGGACTCGATCAGCAAATAGTCAAAGCGGCCTTCCTCGGCCAGTCGCGCGACTTCTTCCAACAGGTCTTCACGCAGGGTGCAGCAGATGCAGCCGTTGCTCATCTCGACCAGTTTTTCTTCTGCGCGGTTAAGGCTGACGTTGCGCTGCACTTCGCTGGCGTCGATGTTGATTTCACTCATGTCGTTGACGATCACCGCGACCCGAAGGTTGTCGCGGTTACGCAGCACATGGTTGAGCAAGGTGCTCTTGCCGGCGCCGAGGAAGCCGGACAGCACGGTGACAGGGAGGCGGTTGGACATGGTGAAACCTCTTCAGGCGGACGCACTCGAAACGATGCATTGCACAATGTTATAAAGTAACAATACAATTTCGCCAAGCCGTACTCGTCGCAAGCGTACTTCGGAGATGGAAATGAGCCTGTCACGTGCTGCCCTGTTGCTGCTGCTTCTCACGCCCGTGCCTGCCTTGGCATTGGCGCAAGGCAGTTCGCTGGCGCTGTGTACCCGGAGCGCAACGCTACTCGCCTGCCAGGACGGTAAAGGCAGTTACTACAGCGTGCGCACCGAAGGCAGCCATTTCTACTTGCGCGGCTTCGACACGGCCACTCGCCGGCTCTGGTCGCAGACCAACAGCCGCTATGGCGCGCTGACGTCGTTCACCGGGCTGGCCAGCGATGGCGAAGCCTGGTTCGGCTACAGCCGACGTGTTGGCTGGACCACGTTAAATCGCGTGTCGAGTTCCAGCGGCCAACGTTTCAATTTGCATTGCAGCCTGGTCGGCGGATGTCGCTGACCCTTTTGCCTGGTATCCCCATGACTAGCCTGACGCTTCCGGACATTGCCACACAGCCCCAAGCGCACGCCGTCCCGCTTGATTGGGTCGGTATGTGCGGTATCGCCTTACCCATCCAATTTGACGGCCGTCAGGTGTCGGCCATGGCCAATGCCGGTGTCAGCCTGGTAGATGGCACTTCGCGGGGCATCCATATGTCTCGCCTCTACCTCGCACTGGAATCGCTTGAAGAGCAGCCGTTGACGCCCTTGGTCATTCGCCGTCTTCTGGCAGACTTTCTCGCCAGCCACGAAGGGCTTTCCAGCGCTGCTTATCTCAACCTGGCTTTCGAGCACTTGCTGAAACGACCCGCCTTGGTCAGCCCACTCGCTGGCTGGAAGCGCTATCCAATCACCCTCGAAGCGAAGATAGAAAATGAAATGTTCCACGTGGAACTATCAGTTCGTGTGCCGTACTCCTCAACCTGCCCTTGCTCGGCAGCGCTGGCAAGGCAACTGATTCAACAGCAGTTCGAGGCTGATTTCCCAGGGCAGCACCTGGAACGCAGTGCGGTATTGGAATGGTTGGGCAGCAGCCAGGGCATCGTCGCAACGCCGCATAGCCAGCGCAGCCAGGCGCTGATAAGCGTGCGCCTGCAAGACAATCTGGAGTCGTTACCCATAACCGAATTGATCGACCGGATTGAGACCAGCCTGGGTACGGCTGTGCAAACCGCCGTAAAGCGTGCAGACGAACAGGCGTTCGCTTTGGCCAATGGGCAGAACCTGATGTTCTGCGAGGACGCCGCTCGGCGACTGCATCAGTCGCTACGGCAGTTGGAGTGGGGTAGCGCCTTCAAGCTGCGCGTGGAACATGCAGAGAGCCTGCATGCCCACGATGCAGTAGCCAGCAGCCAGTGGCAGTGGTGAAACTCAGGTACGGGGTTTGACTGTGCCGCAGTCATTGCCGAGCCATACGGCCCGGGTGTTCATACTGCCCTGCTGCTGAACGCCCGAGGCATTGAAGGTGCCGTTCACCTGAGTGGTGAATTCCTTGTCGCTGAGGAAAGTCGCCTGGCCGGTGCCCTGGGCCTTCGGGCAGCTGAACTGAAACTTCCAGACATTACCGGTGCGGTCGGTGATCTTCTGGGTACAACCCGACTTCGGATCCTGCAACGGAATATCGTTGGTCTGCACCTGCTCACGCGTCAGGCACGAACGCACCCCATTGCCGCCAATCGTAACACCCTGTTTGGCCAATACCCCTTCCATCATGGCCCGCTGTTCCGGCGGCAGGTTCTTCAATTGCCCGAGCATGAACTGCATATCGGGTAACGGCTTGCCATCGACCTGCATGTTGCTGGTAGTCAGTTCCCACAAACCAGGTTGCAACATCTGCGCATGTACCAGTGGGCTGCCCAGGCCCAAGGCCAGGGCCAACAGTGGCAGACGAATCTTCATGTACGAACGCTCCTCGAAAAACCGGCCAACGGGCCGGGCTCAGCCTTAGACGCCAAATCCGCTTTCAGGTTGCAAGCCGGACGTGGAACGTGTTCTGTTATCCGCTGTGTGTTCGGCAAGCAGGATGCGTATGGATTACCACAGCCCCTACTTTTTCGGCTACGTGCTCGGCCTGATTCATTTGCTCGGCATGATCGCCGCGTTGCATGCAGTGTTCACCGTGCGTACCGCTCAAGGCGCAATTGCCTGGGCCATGTCGTTGTTCTTCATTCCTTACTTCACGCTGATTCCCTACCTGATCTTTGGTGCGCGATCCTTCTACGCCTACATCCAGGCCCGGCGCCAGGCCAACCAGGAAATGCACGTGGCCATGGCCAGCCTCAACTGGCGGCCCTGGGTAGAGGAAGCCCTCACTGCCCGAGAATCAGAAAGCTACGCAGCCTTGCGGGCCATGCCGAAACTCGGGCGAATGCCCTGCCTGGCTAATAACCAAGTGAAGCTGCTGATCAACGGCAAAGCCACTTTTGACGCTATCTTCGCCGCCATCGAGCAGGCACGCGAAGCAGTGCTGGTCCAGTTTTTCATCATCCACGACGACACCCTGGGCAAAGACCTGCAGCAGTTGTTGCTGCGCAAGGCGGCCGAGGGGGTGAAGGTATTCGTGTTGTACGACCGTGTCGGCAGCCATGCCCTGCCCGCTAGCTACAGCCAGGTGCTGCGTGAAGGCGGTGTGCAGATCCATGCCTTCGCCACCCGCCGCGGATGGTTCAACCGCTTCCAGGTCAACTTCCGCAACCACCGCAAGATCGTCGTGGTCGATGGCCTGCTCGGCTTCATCGGTGGGCATAACGTAGGCGACGAATACCTCGGCAAGGATCCACATCTGTCACCTTGGCGCGATACCCATGTGCAGATCAGCGGCCCAGTACTAGCCTGCCTGCAGGAGTCGTTTGCCGAGGATTGGTACTGGGCCACGCGTCAGCTGCCACCTTTGATTCTGCCAGACACCTACCCCGACAACGGCGTACTGTGCCAAGCCCTGGCCAGCGGCCCGGCAGACCCGCAGGAAACCTGTTCGTTGTTCTTCATTGAGGCCATCCACTCGGCGAACAAACGGGTATGGATCACCAGCCCTTACTTCATCCCGGATGAAGCGGTGTTCGCTGCCTTGCGTCTGGCGGTGCTGCGCGGGGTGGATGTGCGCGTGCTGATTCCTTCTCGGCCCGATCACAAGATCGTCTATGCGGCCTCCAGCCTGTTCGCGTTCGAAGCGGTACGCGCAGGGGTGAGGATGTTCCGTTATCAGCCTGGCTTCCTGCACCAGAAGGTAGTGCTGGTGGATGACGAGATCAGCGCGATCGGCAGCGCCAACCTGGACAACCGCTCGTTCCGGCTCAACTTCGAGATCACCTTGCTGACGGTAGACCGCCCATTCGCCGACCAGGTGGAGGCGATGCTGCTGGAAGACTTCGAACAGGCCCGTGAGATCACCGCCGAGGACAGTCGTGATACCCATCGCGTTCAGCAGCTGGGGATGCGCATCGCGCGGCTGATTTCACCCATTCTCTGAATGAAGAAGGGGCCGCTTTTGCGGCCCCCTCTGCGTTCAGTGATAGAGGTTCAACGATAAAGATCTTCCCGCGTCCACGGCAGATCATGGTGCCCGTCGGCATAAGGCTTCACGGCCAGAATCTGATGCAGGTTGATCCAGCCCTTCTGGAACGCATAAGCACACCCGGCCAGGTACAGGCGCCAGATGCGCAAGGTCTTCTCCGGCACCAGCCCCGCCGCTTTGTGCAACTGGTTCTCGAGGTTCTCGCTCCAGTGATGCAGGGTCTTGGCGTAGTGCAAGCGCAGGCTCTCGACGTCCACCACCTCCAGCCCCGCTTCACAGATGCAGGCGGTGATCATCGACAAATGCGGCAGCTCACCATTGGGGAATACGTAACGGTCGATGAAGTCACCTGCCCCTCGCCCGACAGGTCGGCCATCGATGTGCTTGGCAGTGATGCCATGGTTCATCACCACGCCACCTTCCCTCACCGCGCCGAACAGCTTCTGGCAATACAGCGCCAGGTTGGCGTGCCCGACGTGCTCGAACATGCCAACGCTGACCACTTTGTCGAAGCGGCCGTCCTGTGGCAGGTCGCGATAGTCGAGAATCTGCAGGTCGACCTTGTCGGCCAGGCCCTCGGCCTTTACCCGCGCGCGCCCAAGCTTGAGCTGCTCTTTGCTAAGGGTGATACCGAATACCTTGGCGCCATATTCACGCGCGGCGAAACGCGACAACCCACCCCAGCCACAGCCCACATCGAGCAGGTAGTCACCGGCATCCAGGCGTAACTTGCGGCACAGGTGATCGAACTTGTCCTGTTGAGCTTGATCCAGGGTGTTGTCCGGCTCACGGAAATAGGCGCAGGAATAGGCCATGTCCTGATCGAGCCAGAGTTGATAGAAGTCGTTGGAGACGTCGTAGTGGTAGGAAATCGCCTTGGCGTCTGTGCGCTTGTCATGGGCCAGACGCTCTGGCGGGGTGTCATCTTCGTCGATCAGCAGCGCTTCGCTGAGCTCGTCGCACACGCGGATGGCTTCACCGATATCACCTTCCAGCTCCAGCTTGCCCTCCACGAACGCAGTGCCCAGCTGGTCCAGGCTTGGGTGGGTCAGCTGGCTGATCAGCTGTGGCTCCTTGACCAGGATGGTGACCTGAGGGCTTGGGCCCAGATCGAACTGGTTGCCGTCCCACAGTTTCAGCCGCAGCGGCAGATGCAGGCTTTGCAGTGCCGGTGGAAGTTGAGCAAGCATGAACACCCCTCCTTTCCCTATCAGGCCACGACGCCTGTAATTTCGAACGTCGCGGGATCAGAGTAGTTCATTCGTGGGAGGTTTCCTCTAAACGAGACCAAGGTCTAGAACCAACTGATCTGATGAAAGCAACAGATTGTATACAATCTGCGCTTCTGAGCTTAACCTTATGCCCCTCTCGCGCTTCCTCATCTGGAGTACAAAACCCATGAAATCCTATGACGTGGTGATCATCGGCGGCGGCCCTGGCGGCTACAACGCAGCGATCCGCGCCGGCCAGCTGGGCCTGAGCGTCGCCTGTGTGGAAGGCCGTTCGACCCTCGGTGGCACCTGCCTGAACGTCGGTTGCATGCCGTCCAAGGCGTTGCTGCACGCATCCGAGCTTTATGAAGCTGCCAGCGGCGACGAGTTCGCCCACCTCGGCATCGAAGTGAAGCCGACGCTCAACCTCGCCCAGATGATGAAACAGAAGGACGAGAGCGTAACCGGCCTGACCAAGGGCATCGAGTACCTGTTCCGCAAGAACAAGGTCGACTGGATCAAAGGCTGGGGCCGCCTGGATGGCGTCGGCAAGGTCATCGTCAAGGCTGAAGATGGCAGCGAGACCGCACTGCAGGCCAAGGACATCGTCATTGCCACCGGCTCCGAGCCCACTCCCCTGCCCGGCGTGACCATCGACAACCAGCGTATCATCGACTCCACCGGTGCCCTGGCCCTGCCACAGGTCCCCAAGCACCTGGTGGTGATCGGCGCGGGCGTCATCGGCCTGGAACTGGGTTCGGTGTGGCGCCGTCTGGGTGCACAAGTCACCGTCATCGAGTACCTCGACCGCATCTGCCCGGGCACCGATGAAGAAACCGCCAAGACCCTGCAAAAAGCCCTGGCCAAGCAAGGCATGGCCTTCAAGCTCGGTAGCAAGGTCACCCAGGCAAAGACTGAAGCCGAAGGTGTCAGCCTGACCCTTGAGCCGGCTGCTGGTGGTGCCGCTGAAACACTGCAGGCCGACTATGTGCTGGTCGCGATCGGCCGTCGTCCTTATACCAAGGGCCTGAACCTTGAGAGCGTAGGGCTGGAAACCGACAAGCGCGGCATGCTCAGCAACCAGCACCACCGCACCTCGGTGCCAGGTGTGTGGGTAATCGGCGACGTCACCTCCGGCCCGATGCTGGCGCACAAGGCTGAAGACGAAGCGGTCGCCTGCATCGAGCGCATCGCCGGCAAGCCCCATGAAGTGAACTACAACCTGATCCCCGGCGTGATCTATACCCGTCCGGAACTGGCTACGGTCGGCAAGACCGAAGAGCAACTGAAGGCCGAAGGCCGCGCCTACAAGGTTGGCAAGTTCCCCTTCACCGCCAACAGCCGCGCCAAGATCAACCACGAGACCGAAGGCTTCGCCAAGGTCATCGCCGATGCCAACACCGATGAGGTGCTCGGTGTGCACCTGGTCGGCCCGAGCGTCAGCGAGATGATCGGCGAGTTCTGCGTGGCCATGGAGTTCGCCGCCTCGGCTGAAGACATCGCCCTGATCTGCCACCCGCACCCGACCCGCTCCGAAGCCCTGCGCCAGGCCGCGATGAACGTGCACGGCATGGCCATGCAGATCTGACCCCGCTGGCTCCGCCGGTTTTTTCGAAATACCATTGATGCACGCTTTCGATCAAACCAGCGGGGCCCACCGGGTGAGCATCAATTTCGATCTGAACGACTTGCAGGCCTTCCGTGCCGTGGTCGAGCAAGGCAGCTTCCGCCGCGCCGCCGATACCATTCGCATCACCCAGTCGGCGTTGAGCCGGCGCATCGAAAAACTCGAGTCGGCGTTGGGGGTGAAACTGCTCGAACGCACCACGCGCAAGGTGTCGCTGACCAATGTCGGGCGTGCTTTCCTGCCGCAGGTCGAACGCCTGCTGGACGACCTCGACCTGGCGCTGCTCAGCGTCGGTGATGGTGGCTCACTGCGTACCGGCACACTGACCATCGCCTGCGTGCCGTCAGCCGCCTACTACTTCATGCCCCATGCGATTCGCGCCTTCCATGCGCAGTATCCGAAAGTGCGCATCAACCTGTACGACGCCTCTGCCAACGAAGTCAGTGCCGCCGTGGCCTCCGGCGAAGCGGATTTCGGCCTTAGCTTCACTGGCAACCTTGCCCCGGAGATTGAATTCAGTGTCTTGCTCGAAGAACGCTATGTCATCGCCTGCCGCCAGGATCACCCGCTGGCCAAGCTGGACAAGGTGACTTGGGCACAAGCCTACGAACACGACTACATCACCCTGGGCAAATCGTCAGGCAACCGTCTGGTACTGGATCGGGCGCTGGCCGGGATGCAGGTCAGCAAAGAGAGTGTGTGCGAAGCCAGGCACGTGACCACCCTGCTTGGCCTGATCGAAGCAGGCCTGGGTATTGCGGCGGTGCCATCGATCGCGCTACCGATGACGCCGCATCCGATCCTCGCCAGCGTTGCACTGGTCGAACCGCAGGTCAGCCGCAAGATGGGCCTGCTCAAGCGCCGCGGCCGCACGCTGACACCTGCGGCACTCGAGATGGTAAGGCTGATTCGGGAATTGCCCGGCGTATTAGCGGGCGACTGAATCCAGGCCGGTGGCGCGTACGTCAGGCTGCACGGCAGGTGAAGCCAGGTATTGCAGAAGCTGTTTCGCCTCGGCGGGGTGCTCGGCATCCTTCGGAATACCGGCGGCGAAGCGGGTCACCGACTGCAGGCTTTCTGGAATCTTGCCAACGAAGGTCACACCCGGCACGGGCAGCAACTCGGCAACCTGCTGGAAACCAAGCTCATAGGTGCCCTGAGCCACCTGCGAGGCCACCGGTATGCGCTCGACCATGGTGCTCTTGCCGACCAGGCGGTCCTCGATACCCAGCTTCTTGTACAGCTCTTTCTCGATATACACGCCACTGGCGCTGTCCGAGTAGGCCACCGATTTGGCCGCCAACAGTGTCTGCTTCAGTTGGTCGGGAGTGGCGATACCAGGCTTGGCCTGGCCCTGCTTGACCACCATGCCGATGCGCGAGTCCGCCAGCTCGACCCGTGAAGCAGGGTCGACCGTGCCCTGGCGGATCAGCTCATCCAGCGCATAGCCGACCATGATCACCACATCGGCGTGCTCACCGCGTGCGAGGCGATTGGGAATCGCCTCGGGTGCCTTGCCCATCGAGGGCCCGAGCACAGTGACCAGTGTATCGCCGCTCTGCGCGGCATACTTGGGCCCTAGTTGCTTGTAGGCGGCGGTGAAACCGCCCGAGGTCATCACGGTCAGTTCGGCAGCCTGGGCTAGGCTGCAGCCAGCCAGGAGAACAGCGGCAAGTAACGCTTTCATCGAGGTCCTCATACAGCCACCGGTGCGCGATTGGCCAGGCGACGGTACAGCATGCAGGTGGCGACGAATGCACAGAGCGCGGCAAACATCATCCAGTAGGCGGGTGCCGCCTTGTCATTGGTGACATGGATCATCCAGGTCGAGATGGCCGGGGTGAAACCACCGAACAGTGCAGTCGCCAGGCTGTAAGCCAGCGAGAAACCTGCCACGCGGACTTCCACCGGCATGATCTCGGTCAGCGCCGGGATCATCGCCCCGTTGTACATGCCGTACAGGAACGAGAACCACAGCAGCACTTCAAGCATGTGGCCAAAGCTCGGCGACTGGGCCAGATAGGTCAGCGCCGGGTAAGCGGTGATCACCGTCATCAGCGACATGGCCAGCAGCAGCGGCTTGCGCCCCAAGCGATCGCTGAGCGCACCGCCGATGGGCAACCAGATGAAGTTCGACACCGCCGTCAGCAAGGTCACCAGCAGCGCGTCACCGGTACTCAGTTGCAGCACGGTCTTGCCGAAGGTCGGCGCGTACACAGTGATCATGTAGAAGGCGGTGGTGGTCATGGCAACCATCAGCATGCCAAACAGCACCATGCCGGAATTGGCGGCCAGCGTCGCCAGCACCTGCTTCATGGTAGGGCGATGCTCGCGCGCAGCGAACTCCTCGGTTTCCTGCAAGCTGCGACGCAGCAGGAAGATCACCGGGATGATCATGCAGCCCACAGCAAACGGCACGCGCCAGCCCCACTGGGCGATCTCGGCGGCAGACAGCCATTCATTGAGGGCAAAGCCAAGCGCTGCGGCGACGACGATAGCCACCTGCTGGCTGGCGGACTGCCAGCTAGCGTAGAAGCCCTTGTGCCCTGGCGTGGCCATTTCGGCCAGGTACACCGACACCCCGCCAAGCTCCGCACCCGCCGAGAACCCTTGCAGCAAGCGCCCGATCAGCACCAGCGCCGGGGCCAGAAGCCCGATGCTGGCGTAACCGGGCACCAGCACGATCAGCAAGGTCCCGCTGGCCATGATCGCCAGGGTGACGATCAACCCTTTGCGTCGGCCTACGTCATCAATGTACGCACCCAGGATCACCGCACCCAGCGGGCGCATGAGGAAGCCTGCGCCAAACACGGCGAAGGTCATCATCAACGAGGCGAATTCATTGGACGCGGGGAAGAAGGCCGCCGCGATATGCGTGGCATAGAAGCCGAACAGGAAGAAGTCGAACTGTTCGAGGAAGTTTCCGGACGTAACCCGGAAGACCATACCGGCCTTGGACTTGCCCTCGGGCACCGAGTGTGATGGCAGACTCATGGTGGATCTCCAGCGTTTCTTAATAATTGTAAGTGCTTATTTCTGGAATGATCGTCGAAAGCAGCGCTGGAGATAATCGTTCATTTTTCATTAATTGATGCGCAGATGGCATCAATGAGACCTGTGCTACGGCTTCCTGAGCGGTAAGTGAGCACGACTCAGCGCTTTGATGGTTATCAAGATTGCCCTGATAAACGGAGGGGTATTTCAGTATCCCGGATGCCGCCGATACATTTCGAGTTCGTAGGGTAAGGCTGGGGCTAGTTTGCTTTCACGTTATAGGGCAAGCGAACACTGTAAAGGCGCACTTGGGTATCGCCGACTTTTAACGTACTGGCCTTATGCCAATTTTCCGGGATGGGAGAGAAATCATCGGGCGGTTCGCTATTGCTAATCAACCAGACTCTGGTTTGGCCGACGGGTAGATTCTCAAGGCTGTCGAAATAGATTTTATCGGCATCATTGTTCACCAGTGTGCCAAATCCGTAGTTACCTGGCCGACCCGAAGCGCCGTTGGCCTGTGGCGGCGTATAGAGCAGTGGCACTGACCCGGTCTTGTTATAGTAGACATAGCTGAAATACCAGAAAAGATCGCTGACGATAATACGGTCATTCGCACGATAGTTTTCATTGACGAAGTTGACCAGCGTGTTGAACTGATCATCATCCTTTTGATAGTAATTACTCAGGCCGCCCAACTCTACCGCCAGAAAAGCCACCAGGGTGGCTATTGCCGCATAGCGAAAACTACGCTTCATTCGATCAAAGGCGACTGCCAGTATTATCGGTAAGCCCAGGGCAGAAAACATCAGATAACGTTCGACCAGAAGTGGCGTGATCCACGAGACCAAAAATACGACGATCAACGGCAGAAACGTATAGATCGCCATTAGCGTATGGAATTTATGCGGGCTTCGATCATGCCGGCAGACAGCGCCCGTTAGCAGCGCCAACGCCAGTGGCAGTGCAAAGTAAACTGGCCATTTCAGATCCAGGCCATCGGTCAGGGCCAGATACTGCCAGAGTGTCGATGGCAGGGAATGCAGTGTAACGGGCAGTATCCAGCCAATGTCGCCACCTGCCTTGAGTTGGTCAAGGTGCTGCAGCAGGTCGATCAAGCTGGGAATCCAGGGGATATACAACAAGACGATCAAGCTGTTGGCGACCCACCATGCTGGCCGAGTGATGAGGCGGCGTTTGTCGCCGCGTACAAGCAATAGATAGGCCCAGTGAGACAGTACGCAAAGGCCAGTGAAATAATGAGTATAGAAACTTGCCGCCATTAACAGCACATACACGAAAAGGTAGCGGTGGCGCTCAGGATTTTTTACCCAATATACCAGCGCGATGGTTGCTCCCAGCAGGAAGAATCCCATTAGGGAGTACATGCGCGCTTCTTGACTATAACGCACTGCAATTGGCAGCAAGGCCAACAAAACACCAGCCAGTACGGCTGCACGTCGTGTTGCAATCTGGTAAGCCAGCCACATGCCCAGGGCTACAGTACCGACACCTGTCAGCACGCTGATGAACCTGACCGAAAAGACACTGTCCCCGAATGCAGCTATCCAGGCGTGTAGAAGGAGAAAGTAAAGTGGTGGGTGTACGTCATGGGCGCTGTGGACCCAGATGAGCGAGGGTGAGTACTGGCTCATCAACAAGCTGGAGCCCTCGTCGCACCATATGGCGGAGGCCGTTGAGCCGTACACTCGCGCCAGCGTGGCGAGCAACAGGATTGGTAGCGGCCAGAGTTTCCTGGCCCATACAGCGAATTTCTTCGCATTGCCGGGAGCTGGGCTTTTCCCACTGACGTTGTGTTCGTGAGACTTCATGTTTCCTCCAGCCCGGTGCAGCCTTGTGAGCACTTCACCTCACCATCAAAAAATAGTCCTAGGAAAAGCTGCCTGCAAACTGCCCTGGTGGGAGGGCTTATCTAGACTACTCTCGCGGAAAAGCGACGCGGTTGAGCTGGACCAACGGTATGACCCAAAAACGGAAAACCCCCGTAGTTACGGGGGTTTACGCGTTGTGTCGAACTTTATTGTTCAAAGCCAATCGCTTTTCCGAAGAACAAACGCTTATTCCACAGTCACCGACTTCGCCAGGTTACGCGGCTGGTCGACGTCAGTACCCTTGAGCACTGCCACGTAGTATGACAGCAGCTGCAGCGGAATGGTGTAGAGGATCGGCGCCAGCTCGTCGACGATGTGCGGCACCTTGATCACGTGGGTGCCTTCGCCGTTGCTCATACCGGCGTTCTCGTCAGCGAACACTACCAGCTCGCCACCGCGGGCACGCACTTCCTGCAGGTTGGACTTGAGCTTCTCCAGCAGTTCGTTGTTCGGCGCCACGGTCACGACAGGCATGTCGTTATCCACAAGCGCCAGCGGGCCGTGCTTGAGCTCCCCGGCCGGGTAGGCTTCGGCGTGGATGTAGGAGATTTCCTTGAGCTTCAGCGCACCTTCCATTGCCACCGGGTACTGTGCACCACGGCCGAGGAACAGGGTGTGGTGCTTGTCGGCGAACAGCTCGGCGGTTTTCTCCACGGTGCTGTCCATGGCCAGCGCCTCGCCCAGGCGCGCTGGCAGGCGGCGCAGCTCTTCAACCAGCCCAGCTTCGACGCCCGCTTCGAGGGTGCCACGCACCTGGCCCAGGGCCAGGGTCAGCAGCATCAGCGAGACCAGCTGGGTGGTGAAGGCCTTGGTCGAAGCCACGCCGATTTCCGGGCCGGCCAGGGTCAGCAGGGTCAGGTCGGACTCACGGACCAGCGAGCTGATACCGACGTTGCAGATGGCCAGGCTACCGAGGAAGCCCAGTTCCTTGGCGTTGCGCAGGGCGGCCAGGGTGTCGGCAGTTTCACCGGACTGGGAGATCGAGACGAACAGGGTATCTGGCTGCACCACTACCTTGCGATAACGGAACTCGCTGGCCACTTCGACCTGGCACGGAATGCCAGCCAGGCTTTCCAGCCAGTAACGAGCAACCATGCCGGCGTGGTAGCTGGTACCGCAGGCGACAATCTGCACGTTGCGCACTTTGGCAAACAGCTCGGCAGCCTGTGGGCCGAAAGCCTGGACCATCACATGGTCTTTGCCCAGGCGGCCTTCAAGGGTGCGCTGGACCACGGTCGGCTGCTCGTGGATCTCTTTGAGCATGAAGTGGCGATAGGCGCCCTTGTCGGCGGCTTCGGCACCTTCATGGTATTGCACGGTTTCACGCTGCACCGGTTTGCCGGCCTGGTCCCAGATCTTCACCTGGTCACGGCGGATCTCGGCGATATCGCCCTCTTCCAGGTACATGAAACGGTCGGTGACCTGGCGCAGGGCCAGTTGGTCGGAAGCCAGGAAGTTTTCGCCATGGCCCAGGCCGATCACCAGCGGGCTACCGCTGCGCGCGGCGACCAGGCGGTCAGGCTGTTTCACGCTGATCAGCGCCAGGCCGTAGGCACCGTGCAGGCGCTTGACCGCAGATTTCAGCGCATCGGCCAGATCCGGAATGGTCTTCAGGGTATGGTGGATCAGGTGCACGATGACTTCGGTATCGGTCTGCGAGGTGAAGACGTAGCCCAAGCCTTTGAGCTCTTCACGCAGTTCTTCGTGATTCTCGATGATGCCGTTGTGCACAACGGCCACTTCGCTAGCGGAAAAATGCGGGTGGGCGTTGCCCTCGGTCGGCGCACCGTGGGTGGCCCAACGGGTGTGGGCGATGCCCAGCTGACCGTTCAGCGGTTCGGCAGCAACAGCGGCTTCCAGCTCGGCGACCTTGCCGATACGGCGGCGGCGCTGCAGTTCGCCCTGCTGGGTGTAGACGGCCAGGCCGGCACTGTCGTACCCACGGTACTCAAGACGCTTGAGGCCTTCGATGAGAATGGCAGTGATGTTGCGCTCGGCTACGGCACCAACGATTCCACACATGGTTATTGCTCCTGGCTGATCGCGGCGCAGATCAGGTTGATGCCGCGGGCTTGAATCTGTTCGCGTGCCGCTGCGGGCAGGCGTTCGTCTGTAATAAGGGTGTGCACGCTGCCCCAGGGCAGCTCGAGATTGGGGATCTTGCGCCCGACCTTGTCGGACTCGACCATCACGATCACTTCGCGGGCGACCTCGGCCATCACTCGGCTCAGGCCAAGCAGCTCATTGAAGGTGGTGGTGCCTCGCTGCAGGTCGATGCCGTCGGCACCGATGAACAGCTGATCGAAATCGTAAGAGCGTAGTACCTGCTCGGCGACCTGACCCTGGAACGACTCCGAATGCGGGTCCCAGGTGCCACCGGTCATCAGCAGCACCGGTTCGTGCTCGATCTCGCTGATGGCGCGGGCCACATTCAACGAGTTGGTCATCACCACCAGACCGGGCTGGCGGCCCAGTTCCGGGATCATGGCGGCGGTAGTGCTGCCGCTGTCGATGATGATCCGCGCATGCTCGCGAATCCGCCCGACCGCTGCACGGGCAATAGCTTTCTTGTAGGCAGAGACCGGTTGCGCAGGTTCACTGAGCATTTCCTGCGGTACCGGCACTGCACCGCCGTAACGGCGCAGCAGCAGGCCGTTGGCCTCCAGCGCGGCAAGGTCCTTGCGAATGGTCACTTCCGACGTTTCGAAACGCTTGGCCAAGGCGTCCACGCTCACCTCCCCTTGCTCGCTGAGCAGGGCCAGGATGTTGTGACGGCGCTGGGGGGTATTTCGTTTCGACATTGGCTGTTAAGTTTCGATTCGAAAGATAATGGTTGCAATCAAAACCTAAGATGGACGGTTCGTCAAGATGTGGATAAAAATTCCTGACCCCCGGCATGCGCATAAAAAAAGCCGACTTATTCACATAAGTCGGCTTTCGATAGAAACAGCTGTGTATAACTCAGCTCTTCTTGATCTTCTCCGGCCGCTTCCAGCCCGAGATGTTGCGCTGACGCGCACGTGCCACCGCCAGATCGCCTGCTTCGACAGCCTGGGTGATGGTTGAACCGGCAGCCGTCGTGGCACCCGCCTTGATTTCCACAGGCGCCACCAGCGAGTTGTTGGAGCCGATGAACACGTCCTCACCCATCACGGTCTTGAACTTGTTGGCGCCATCGTAGTTGCAGGTGATGGTACCGGCGCCGATGTTGGTACGTGCACCGATCTCTGCATCACCCAGGTAGGTCAGGTGGCCGGCCTTGGCGCCTTCACCCAGGTGGGCATTTTTCAGTTCGACGAAGTTACCCACATGGGCCTTGGCTTCCAGCACGCTGCCCGGGCGCAGGCGGGCGAACGGGCCGGCATCGCTGCCCTCGCCCATCACCGCACCCTCCAGGTGAGTGTTGGCCTTGATGATCGCGCCCTTGCGCAGGGTGCTGTCTTTGATCACGCAGTTCGGGCCGATCTGCACGTCGTCCTCGATGACAACCTTGCCTTCCAGGATAACGTTGATGTCGATCAGCACATCGCGACCAACGCTCACTTCGCCACGTACATCGAAGCGCGCAGGGTCGCGCAAGGTGACCCCCTGGGCCATCAGCCGACGGCCTTCGCGCAGCTGGTAATGGCGCTCGAGCTCTGACAGCTGGCGACGGTCATTGGCGCCCTGCACTTCCATCGGATCGTGCGGCTGTTCGGTGGCGACCACCAGCCCATCGGCCACCGCCATGGCGATGACGTCAGTGAGGTAGTACTCGCCCTGAGCATTGTTGTTCGACAACCGGCCCATCCAGTCGGCCAGTCGCGCGGCTGGCATGGCCAGGATACCGGTGTTGCCTTCCTTGATCGCCTTCTGCGCTTCGCTGGCGTCCTTGTGCTCGACGATGGCGGTCACCTGGCCTTCTGCATCACGCACGATGCGGCCATAACCGGTCGGGTCTTGCAGGGTGACGGTGAGCAGGCCCAACTGCTTGTCGCTGACCTTGGCCAGCAGACGCTGCAGGGTTTGCACTTCGATCAGTGGTACATCGCCATAAAGCACCAGCACGGTGTCGGCAGTGATTGCCGGCAATGCCTGCGCAACGGCGTGGCCGGTCCCCAGCTGCTTGTCCTGCATGACGAAGTTCAGGTCGGCGGCGGCCAAACGCTCACGCACCAGCTCCGCACCGTGGCCGATGACCACGTGAATGCCTTGGGGCTGAAGCTGGCGCGCACTGTGGATAACGTGGCCGAGCATGGAATTGCCGGCTACCGGGTGCAGTACCTTGGGCAGCGCCGAACGCATGCGGGTGCCTTGGCCGGCGGCGAGAATAACGATATCAAGGGACATTGACTGGCTACCAATCCTGGGCGGTCAGGGATGACCGAAGCGGGGAATTCAGAAAAAGAAAAAGGGTAGCCGAGGCTACCCTTTAACTCAATCGCAACGGAAGAATGCGGCCTGAACCGGATTACTTGCCTTTGCGCATTTGCTGGACGGTACGCAGCTGAGCTGCAGCCTCGGCCAGACGTGCGGCAGCAGCACCGTAGTCGAAGTCCGAGCTTTTCGCGTTCAGGGCGTTCTCAGCAGCCTTGAGGGCTTCCTGAGCCTGAGCTTCGTCCAGGTCGGCAGCGCGCTGCACGGTGTCGGCAAGAACCTTGACCATGTTCGGCTGCACTTCGAGGAAGCCACCGGAGATGTAGAACACCTCACGATCGCCGCCTTGCTTGGTCAGCGTGATCGGACCAGGCTTGAGATTGGTGATCAGCGGGGCGTGGCCTGGAGCGATACCAAGATCGCCCAGGTTGCCGTGCGCTACTACCATCTCGACCAGGCCGGAGAAGATTTCTCCTTCCGCGCTGACGATATCGCAATGGACTGTCATAGCCATCTGCTTGCCTCAACCTGATTAGCGCCCCTTGCGGGGCGCCGGGATTACAGTTTCTTGGCTTTCTCGATCGCTTCGTCGATGCTGCCGACCATGTAGAACGCTTGTTCTGGCAGGTGGTCGTAGTCACCTTTGAGGATGCCGCTGAAGCCAGCGATGGTGTCTTTCAGGGAAACGTACTTGCCTGGCGAACCGGTGAAGACTTCGGCCACGAAGAACGGCTGCGACAGGAAGCGCTGGATCTTACGAGCGCGGGCTACCAGTTGCTTGTCGCTTTCGGACAGCTCGTCCATACCCAGGATCGCGATGATGTCCTTCAGCTCTTTGTAGCGCTGCAGAACATACTGAACGCCACGAGCGGTGTCGTAGTGTTCGTTGCCGATCACGTTCGGGTCCAGCTGGCGCGAAGTCGAGTCCAGTGGGTCGACCGCTGGGTAGATACCCAGGGAGGCGATGTCACGGGACAGAACGACGGTGGCGTCCAGGTGGGCGAAGGTGGTCGCTGGCGACGGGTCGGTCAGGTCGTCCGCAGGTACGTATACGGCCTGAACGGAGGTGATCGAACCTTCTTTGGTCGAAGTGATACGCTCTTGCAGAACGCCCATCTCTTCGGCCAGGGTCGGCTGGTAACCTACTGCCGAAGGCATACGGCCCAGCAGTGCGGATACTTCGGTACCGGCCAGGGTGTAACGATAGATGTTGTCGACGAACAGCAGAACGTCGTTACCTTCGTCACGGAACTTCTCAGCCATGGTCAGGCCAGTCAGCGCTACGCGCAGACGGTTTCCTGGTGGCTCGTTCATCTGACCGTAGACCAGCGCTACCTTGTCGAGAACGTTGGAGTCCTTCATCTCGTGGTAGAAGTCGTTACCCTCACGAGTACGCTCACCCACACCAGCGAACACGGAGTAACCGCTGTGTTCCATGGCGATGTTACGGATCAGTTCCATCATGTTTACGGTCTTGCCAACACCGGCACCACCGAACAGACCAACCTTACCACCCTTGGCGAACGGGCAAACCAGGTCGATAACCTTGATGCCGGTTTCCAGCAGGTCGTTGCCGCCTGCCTGGTCAGCGAACGAAGGCGCTGGCTGGTGGATACCGCGACGCTCTTCTTCGCCGATCGGGCCGGCTTCGTCGATCGGGTTGCCCAGTACGTCCATGATACGGCCCAGGGTGGCCTTACCAACTGGAACGGAAATGGCAGCGCCGGTGTCGATGACATCCAGACCGCGCTTCAGGCCTTCGGTCGAGCCCATCGCAATGGTACGAACCACACCGTCGCCCAGCTGCTGCTGAACTTCGAGAGTGGTTTCCGCGCCTTGTACTTTCAGCGCGTTGTAAACACTCGGTACGACGTCACGTGGGAATTCCACGTCGATGACGGCGCCGATGATTTGAACGATACGTCCGCTACTCATAGCTGGATCCTCTGAATTTTTGAACCGTTAAACCGCGGCAGCGCCGCCGACGATTTCCGAGATCTCCTGGGTGATCGCAGCCTGACGCGCCTTGTTGTAGATCAATTGCAGCTCTTTGATCAAATCACCGGCGTTGTCTGTGGCGTTCTTCATGGCGATCATCCGGGCCGCTTGTTCAGCAGCGTTGTTCTCGACCACCGCCTGGTATACCTGCGACTCCACGTAACGCACCATCAAGCCGTCCAGCAGCTCTTTTGCGTCGGGTTCATACAGGTAATCCCAGTGATGCTTGAGATCCTGATCCGGGGTTGCCACCAACGGTACCAATTGCTCGACCGTCGGTTTTTGGGTCATGGTGTTGATGAACTTGTTCGAAACCACCGAAAGGCGATCGATACGGCCGTCCAGGTAGGCGTCCAGCATCACTTTGACGGAGCCGATCAGATCGTTGATCGATGGCTCTTCGCCCAGGTGGCTGATCGCAGCTACGACGTTGCCGCCAAAGATGCGGAAGAAAGTCGCACCCTTGCTGCCGATCACGCACAGGTCGATTTCAACGCCCTGTTCGCGGTTTTCGTTCATGTCCTTGACCAGGGCCTTGAACAGGTTGGTGTTCAAGCCACCGCACAGACCACGGTCACTGCTCACCACGATATAACCGGCGCGCTTTACAGGGCGCTCGATCATGAACGGGTGGCGGTATTCCGGGTTGGCGTTGGCCAGATGACCGATCACCTGGCGGATACGCTCCGCGTAAGGACGGCTAGCAGCCATGCGCATTTGTGCCTTGCGCATCTTGCTGACCGCCACTTTCTCCATGGCGCTGGTAATTTTTTGCGTGCTTTTGATGCTCGCAATCTTACTGCGAATCTCTTTTGCGCCTGCCATGTATCACCTATCAGGTTAGCAAGCGGGGGCCGGAGCCCCCGCTGCGGCTTACCAGGTCTGGGTGGCCTTGAACTTCTCGATACCGGCTTTCATGCCAGCGTCGATTTCGTCGTTGAAGTCACCCTTCACGTTGATCTTCGCCATCAGTTCGGCGTGATCACGGTTGAAGTAGGCGATCAGTGCTTGCTCGAAGCTACCGACCTTGGAGACTTCCACGTCAGTCAGGAAACCACGCTCAGCGGCGTACAGCGACAGGGCCATGTCCGCGATGGACATTGGCGCGTACTGCTTCTGCTTCATCAGCTCGGTTACGCGCTGACCATGCTCCAGCTGCTTGCGGGTCGCTTCGTCCAGATCGGAAGCGAACTGGGCGAATGCAGCCAGTTCACGGTACTGAGCCAGAGCGGTACGAATACCACCGGACAGCTTCTTGATGATCTTGGTCTGAGCGGCACCACCTACGCGGGATACCGAAACACCGGCGTTCACTGCAGGGCGGATGCCCGAGTTGAACATGGCCGATTCCAGGAAGATCTGACCGTCGGTGATGGAAATCACGTTGGTCGGAACAAACGCGGAAACGTCGCCAGCCTGGGTTTCGATGATCGGCAGGGCGGTCAGGGAACCGGTCTTGCCAGTGACTGCGCCATTGGTGAACTTCTCGACGTACTCTTCCGAAACGCGCGATGCACGCTCCAGCAGGCGGGAGTGGAGATAGAACACGTCACCTGGGTACGCTTCACGTCCTGGTGGACGACGCAGCAGCAGGGAGATCTGACGGTAGGCAACGGCCTGCTTGGACAGGTCATCGTAAACGATCAGGGCGTCTTCACCGCGGTCACGGAAGAACTCGCCCATGGTGCAGCCGGCGTAAGGCGCCAGGAACTGCAGCGCGGCGGATTCCGAAGCACTGGCAACGACCACGATGGTGTTGGCCAGGGCGCCGGCTTCTTCCAGCTTGCGAACGATGTTGGCAACGGTGGAACGCTTCTGGCCGACTGCAACATAAACACAGAAAATACCGGAGTCTTTCTGGTTGATGATGGCGTCGATGGCCATGGCGGTCTTGCCGATCTGACGGTCACCGATGATCAGCTCACGCTGGCCACGGCCGACAGGGATCATGGCGTCGACGGACTTGTAGCCAGTCTGTACAGGCTGGTCTACCGACTTACGCCAGATCACGCCTGGAGCTACTTTCTCGACCGCGTCGGTCTGGGTGTTGCCCAGAGGACCTTTGCCGTCGATCGGGTTGCCCAGTGCGTCAACGACGCGACCCAGCAGTTCCTTACCAACCGGAACTTCCAGGATGCGGCCGGTGCACTTGGCGCTCATGCCTTCGGCGAGGGTGTCATAGGCACCCAGGATCACTGCACCTACGGAGTCTTGCTCCAGGTTCAGGGCCATGCCGAATACGCTGCCAGGGAACTCGATCATTTCGCCGTACATGACGTCGGCCAGACCGTGGATCCGCACGATACCGTCGGATACCGAAACAACGGTACCTTCGTTACGGGCTTGGGAGCTCACATCGAGGTTGTCGATGCGGCCCTTGATGATTTCACTAATTTCGGAAGGATTGAGTTGCTGCATTGCTCTGCTGCCCCTTCAAACTCAAGATTTCAATGCTTCGGCCAGTTTCGCGATCTTGCCGCGAACAGAGCCATCGATTACCAGGTCACCAGCGCGGATGACGACGCCGCCAATCAGGCTGGCATCCTCCGACGCGTGCAGGCGAACTTCCTGGCCTAGCCGTGCACTGAGAACCTTGGCGAGTTTGTCTTGCTGTTCTTGGTTCAACGCGAAGGCACTGGTGACTTCCACGTCCACGGATTTCTCTTGCTCGGCCTTGTACAGGTCGAACAGGGCGGCAATCTCCGGCAGAAGCAGGAGACGGTCGTTTTCCGCGGCAACATGAATGAAATTCTGTGCCTGTGCATTGAACTTGTCACCGCACACGTCAATGAACGTGGCGGCCTTTTCTGCGCTCGTCAGTCGCGGGGCCTTGAGCAGGCGCTGCATGGTGTCGTCTTGCGACACCGCAGCAGCCAGGCCGAGCATGGCTGACCAATTGGCCAGTTGCTGATGGGCCTGGGCATGCTCAAAGGCAGCCTTAGCGTAAGGTCGGGCCAACGTGGTCAGTTCTGCCATGATCGCCCTCGCTTAAATTTCAGCGGCCAGTTTGTTAACCAGCTCCGCATGCGCGTTTTGATCGATTGTGGCGCCAAGGATCTTTTCAGCACCGCCAACAGCCAGGGCACCCACTTGGGCACGCAGGGCGTCTTTCGCGCTGTTCAGTTCCTGTTCGATCTCGGCCAGAGCCTGAGCCTTCACACGGTCAGCTTCGACGCGGGCCTGGTCACGGGCTTCCTCGACAAGCTGAGCAGCGCGTTTCTTGCTTTGCTCAATGATTTCGGCTGCCTGTGCTTTAGCTTCACGCAGTTGCTGACCCACTTTCTCTTGGGCCAGCTCCAGGTCGCGAGCTGCGCGGTTGGCAGCGTCCAAGCCGTCGGCAATCTTCTTTTGACGCTCTTGCAGAGCAGTGATGACCGGAGGCCATACGTACTTCATGCAGAAGAGTACAAAAATCAGGAAGGCAACGGATTGGCCAATCAGGGTTGCATTAATGTTCACGCCAACACCTCGCTCGGTCTTAATTCATCACAGCCATCAACTCGTGGTTACGAGTGATTAGCCGGCGATCTGACCAACGAACGGATTCGCGAAGGTGAAGAACAGAGCGATACCAACACCGATCATGGTTACGGCGTCGAGCAGGCCGGCAACGATGAACATTTTGACCTGCAGCATCGGAACCATTTCTGGTTGACGAGCAGCGCCTTCCAGGAATTTGCCGCCCAGCAGGCCGAAACCAATGGCGGTACCCAGAGCACCCAGGCCGATCAGCAGAGCAACAGCGATAGCGGTCAGACCAACTACAGTTTCCATCTTTCCTCCCGACTTTTACGTCGTATTGGTTAGGTTTTTAAGTTGAAGCGGTAAAACAAATCGTTTGGTACAGCTGCCCTTGCGGACTTTTAAAGCCCTCCCCCCAAACGAGCGGGGAAGGCTACAAGACACGCCAGGCGGTCTTAATGGTTATCTTCATGAGCCATCGACAGGTAGACGATGGTCAGCATCATGAAGATGAAAGCTTGCAGCGTGATGATCAGGATGTGGAACACAGCCCACGCCCACTGCAGCACGATACCCAGGCCGCTCAGCCAGAGGATGCCGGCGCCGAACATCACGGCGATCAGGATGAACACCAGCTCGCCGGCGTACATGTTGCCGAAAAGACGCAGTGCCAGCGAGATCGGCTTGGCGATCAGGGTGACGAATTCCAGCAGGAAGTTCACCGGGATCAGCAGGATCTGAACGAAGATGTTCTTGCTGCCGAACGGGTGCAGGGTGAGCTCACCGATGAAGCCGCCCAGGCCCTTGACCTTGATGCTGTAGAAGATGATCAGGGCGAACACGCAGAAGGCCATGGCCAGGGTCGCGTTCGGGTCGGTGGTCGACACGGCACGGAACGGAATGTGCGGATCACCGGAGATCTTCATGGCCAGCTGAGGAATCCAGTCGACCGGTACCAGGTCGATGGCGTTCATCAGGAACACCCAGACGAAGATGGTCAGCGCCAGCGGAGCGATTACCGGGCTACGGCCGTGGAAGGAGTCCTTCACGCTGCCGTGGACGAAGTCCACCATCACTTCCACGAAGTTCTGCAGGCCGCCTGGTTGGCCGGAAGTCGCCTTCTTGGCCGCCATGCGGAAGATGAACAGGAAGATCAGACCCAGCGCGACGGACCAACCCAGGGTGTCCAGGTGGAACGCCCAGAAGCCCATTGCCTTGGCTTCTGCAGCCGAATGGGCAAAGCCCCAGCTGCCGTCTGGTAGTTGACCGTAGGTCAGGTTCTGCAAGTGGTGCTGGATATAGCCCGAAGCGGTTTCTGCTGCCATGGTTGCCTCAAACGCCCTAAGGTCTCGAAAGTCTTTTATTCATCAGCAGGGGCGCGAACCAGCTGACCAAAAGGGTCAACACGAAGACGCCGAATACTGCTAACGGCGCCAGTGGCTTCACTCCTGCGAAGGTCAGTGCAAAAAGCACTGCCGTCAAAATCATCTTGCCTGCTTCGCCCGCGTAAAACGACTTGACGATAGCTTGTGCCGCCCGAGCTCCGCTGAAGCGAAAAGCCTTCCAGGCGAAATACACATTGGGCAGCCAGGCAATCAAACCTCCGCAAAGGCCTGAATATCCACTGACCGCCCCTTTCCACTGCCACAACACCAAGGTTGCCAGCAGTAGTACGACGAATTGAGCCAGCAGTACCGGAAAAACCGCCCAGCGATGGAAAGGCAGGCGGTTTGGCGTGCGGATTTCCATCACAGCTGCTCCTCGGAAGTCGACCAACAAGTCAGTTATGACTTGGCATAATTTGTGCCGACAAAATGCGCGCAGAGTATAGGGGTGGATTAACCCCTATTCAACTATTCGGTAGTGATTTCCGACTGCGCGCTACAACGGGAATTGTTTCAGCGGATGTGAGCAAGCACGCCTTGCAACTCGTCAAGCGAGTTGTAGCGAATAACCAACTGGCCTTTTCCCTTGTTGCCGTGGCGTATCTGCACGGCAGAGCCCAGGCGCTCTGCGAGCCGCTGTTCAAGGCGTGCGATGTCCGGATCAGGTTTGCTCGGTTCGACCGGCTCAGGCTTGCCATTGAGCCACTGACGGACCAGTGCCTCGGTTTGGCGCACGGTGAGCCCACGTGCGACAACATGACGCGCCCCCTCTTCCTGACGATCTTCCTCGAGGCCGAGCAAAGCGCGGGCGTGGCCCATTTCCAGGTCGCCGTGGGCGAGCATGGTCTTGATTGCCTCAGGCAGCGAGATCAGGCGCAGCAAGTTGGCCACGGTCACCCGCGACTTGCCCACGGCATCGGCCACCTGCTGCTGGGTCAGCTCGAACTCCTGCTGCAGGCGCTGCAGGGCCAGGGCTTCTTCCAGCGGGTTGAGGTCTTCGCGCTGAATGTTCTCGATCAGCGCCATGGCGATGGCGGCTTCATCCGGCACTTCACGCACCATCGCCGGGATGGTGTCGAGACCGGCTTGCTGGGTGGCGCGCCAGCGGCGCTCACCGGCGATGATCTCGTAGCGGCTACCGTCGATCGGGCGGACCACGATCGGCTGCATCACCCCATGGTTGCGAATCGAGTGCGCAAGTTCTTCCAGTGCCTCGGGGTCCATGTCGCGGCGCGGCTGGTACTTGCCGCGCTGGATCAGTTCGACGGGCAGGTGTTGCAGTTCTTTCTGGTCGATCTTCACAGCCTGCTCTTCGAGCGCGCTGACGGAAGGACCACTGAGCAGTGCATCCAACCCACGTCCGAGACCCCGTTTCTTAACGGCCATGCGGATTCCTTAAGTTGTTTGTGCAGTGCGTGATTGACGGCGTTGACGGCGTACCAGTTCCCCGGCCAGGGCCAGATAGGCCAGTGCGCCACGCGATTGCTTGTCGTAGGCCAGCGCCGGCATGCCGAAGCTCGGTGCCTCGGCCAGGCGGATGTTGCGCGGAATGACCGTGTCGTACAGCTGCTCGCCGAAGTGTTCCTTGAGCTGCGCCGAAACATCGTTGTTGAGGCTCAGGCGCGGGTCGTACATGGTCCGCAGCAGGCCTTCGATCTTCAGTTGCGGGTTCAACCGGGCAGCGATGCGCTTGATGTTATCCACAAGGTCGCTGAGGCCTTCCAGCGCGTAGTACTCGCACTGCATCGGGATGATCACGCCATCGGAGGCGACCAGCGCGTTGAGCGTCAGCATCGACAGCGACGGCGGGCAGTCGATGAGGATGAAATCGTAGTTTTCGCGAATCGGCGCCAACGCGTTGCGCAGGCGGCTCTCCTTGACCTGCATTTCCAGCAGTACCACTTCCGCGGCGGTCAGGTCGCGGTTGGCTGGCAGCAGCTGGTAGGCGCCGTGCTCGGAGTAGTGCATGGCCTGGGCAAGGTCGCATTCCCCGATCAGCAGGTCATAGACCGAATGCTCGAGTTCGTGTTTGTCCACACCGCTGCCCATGGTCGCGTTGCCCTGCGGATCGAGGTCGATCAGCAGCACACGACGCTTGGTCGCGGCCAGCGATGCTGCGAGGTTGATACAGGTGGTGGTCTTGCCGACACCACCTTTCTGGTTCGCGATTGCGAATACCTTAGCCATTGTTGCGTGTGTTCCCAATCAAGCCTTGCGGCGCAGTATCAGCAGATGGCGCTGGCCCTGGCAACCTGGAACGGTCAGGGCCTGCTCGCTTTCCACTGTGAAGTCTGCGGGCAATGCTACCAGTTCATCGGCAGGATGCAGCCCCTTCATTGCAAGCCATTGCGTCCCGGTGTCGCCCAGATGGCGGGTCCAGTTGGTGAAGTTCTCCATGCTGCTGAAGGCGCGAGAGATGATTCCGCTGAACGGTAGCGACGGCTGGAAGGCTTCGACCCGGCTGTGGATAACCGTGAGGTTGTCCAGTTTCAGTTCCATTTTCACCTGGGTCAGGAAGCGCGTCTTCTTGCCATTGGCGTCCAGCACCGTCACCTGCTTGTGCGGATGCAGGATAGCCAAAGGGATGCCGGGCATGCCACCGCCGCTGCCAACATCCAGCCAGTTGTCACGCTCGCTGTGGATAAACGACATGACGCTGAGGCTGTCCAGCAGATGGCGGGAAACCATCTCGTCCGGATCGCGCACGGCAGTGAGGTTGTAGGCTTTGTTCCATTTGATCAACAGGGCCAGGTAGCCCAACAGCTTTTCGTGCTGCTCGGCGCTCAGCTCGACACCGAGCTGGCGCGCACCTGTGGACAACTCTTCGGCGTGTTGCGGGGTGACCAGGGAACTCAAGCGCTTTGCTCCAATTCGCGGCCTGCGCCGCGTTTTTTCAGATGAATCAGCAACAGGGAAATCGCCGCCGGGGTAACGCCGGGGATACGCGAAGCCTGGCCCAGAGTCTCCGGGCGCGTCTGGCCGAGCTTGCCCTGGATTTCCTTCGACAGCCCGGAAATCGTGGTGTAGTCGATATCCACAGGCAGGCGCGTGTCTTCGCTGGCGCGCAGGCGGGCGATCTCGTCCTGCTGGCGATCAATGTAACCGGCGTACTTGGTCTTGATCTCGACCTGCTCGGCGACCTGTGGATCAATCTCTGCACCACCTGTCGCTTCGATCAAGCCGGCATAGTCGATCTCTGGCCGGGCCAGCAGGTTGAGCAGGCTGTACTCGTGGCTCAGCGGGGTGCCGAACTTATCCACAATGGCTTGTCCTTGCTCGGTGTTCGGGCGCACCCAAGTCGATTTCAGGCGCTGCTCTTCGCGCTCGATACCGTCGCGCTTGGCGCAGAAGGCGGCCCAGCGATCGTCGTCGATCAGGCCGAGCTCGCGACCTTTCTCGGTCAGGCGCAGATCAGCGTTGTCTTCGCGCAGGATCAGCCGGTACTCGGCACGCGAAGTGAACATGCGGTACGGCTCCTGGGTACCCAGGGTAATCAGGTCGTCGACCAGTACGCCGATGTACGCCTCGTCGCGGCGCGGGCACCAGCTTTCGCGGCCTTGCGCACGCAGCGCGGCGTTGGTCCCGGCCAGCAGGCCCTGGGCGCCGGCTTCTTCGTAGCCGGTGGTGCCGTTGATCTGGCCGGCGAAGAACAGGCCGCCGATGACTTTGGTCTCGAGGCTGTACTTCAGGTCGCGCGGGTCGAAGTAGTCGTACTCGATGGCGTAACCCGGGCGAACGATGTGGGCATTTTCCATACCGCGGATCGAACGCACCAGCTCCAGCTGCACATCGAACGGCAGCGAAGTGGAAATACCGTTGGGGTACAGCTCGTGGGTGGTCAGGCCTTCCGGCTCGATGAATACCTGGTGGCTTTCCTTGTCGGCGAAGCGGTGGATCTTGTCTTCGATCGATGGGCAATAGCGCGGGCCGACACCTTCGATCACACCGGAGTACATCGGTGAACGGTCAAGGTTCGAGGCAATGATCTCGTGGGTGCGGGCGTTGGTGTGGGTAATCCAGCAGCTCACCTGGCGCGGGTGCATGTCGGCGTTGCCCATGAACGACATCACCGGGATCGGCGTGTCGCCTGGTTGCTCGGTCATGACCGAGAAGTCCACGGAACGCCCATCGATACGCGGCGGCGTACCGGTTTTCAGGCGACCGACGCGCAGCGGCAGTTCGCGCATGCGGTGAGCCAGGGCAATCGACGGCGGATCACCGGCGCGACCGCCGGAATGATTTTGCAGGCCGATGTGGATAAGCCCACCGAGGAAAGTACCGGTGGTCAGCACCACGGATTCGGCGAAGAAGCGCAGGCCCATCTGGGTCACCACGCCTTTGACCTGGTCCTGTTCGACGATCAGGTCGTCGCAGGACTGCTGGAATATCCACAGGTTCGGCTGGTTTTCCAGGATCTCGCGTACCACTGCCTTGTAGATGGCGCGGTCGGCCTGCGCACGGGTGGCGCGTACGGCCGGGCCCTTGCGGTTGTTCAGGATGCGGAACTGGATGCCGCTCTTGTCGGTGGCCAGCGCCATGGCGCCGCCGAGTGCATCGATCTCTTTGACCAGATGGCTCTTGCCGATGCCACCAATTGCCGGGTTGCAGCTCATGTGACCGAGGGTTTCCACGTTATGGGTCAACAGCAGGGTTTTCACACCCATGCGTGCTGACGCAAGCGCAGCCTCGGTACCGGCATGGCCGCCGCCGATGACGATCACTTCAAAACGGGAAGGGAAATCCACCACGCACCTCGTGCCTGTTTTTGCGAATAGAGAAGGTAAGCCGACAAGTATAGGGACTTCACCCCCTCTAAAGGAACCGTCTGAGCAAATTTTGACCAGTCTGTGGATGAATGGCAGACAACAGAAATCAAAGAAGAAAATTTTATAAAAGCTTTGTTTTTATGTTTATTCTTATGCACAGCCTCTCCTGTGGATAACGTTCTGCAGCCCTTTATCTGTATGGTTTACAGCGAAATTGAACCCTGTGGCTTACCCACCATGAGGGTTATGGATAACGTCCTTTAGCCTGTGGATTAAATGATGGTTTACCCACAGGCGGATTTTTCCTCAGAAAAAAAGCCTGCTTATCAAGAGGGCTGAAGGTGGGTTTTCCACAGGGCTCCTGAACATGAAATCGTGTCTGTGGATGATTTTATGTAACCCTGTACTGGCCTCTTCGCGGCTAAAGCCGCTCCTACAGGGGCCGGCGTGGGTGTCGAAAGATCCGACGAGTGGATAAATCGCAGGCAAAAAAAAGCCGCTCCCGAAGGAGCGGCCTTGGATTTGCCGAGCTGTGGACTACTTGCCGATGCAGAAACTGGAGAAGATCCGCCCCAGCAGGTCGTCGGAACTGAACGCGCCGGTGATCTCGCCCAACGCCTGCTGCGCCTGACGCAGGTCTTCGGCCAACAGTTCGCCCGCGCCAGCCAGGGTCAGCTGTGCGCGGCCATGCTCCAGGTGCGAACTGGCCTGGCGCAAGGCATCCAGGTGGCGCCGGCGGGCGCTGAAACCGCTCTCGGCGGTCTGTTCATAACCCATGCAGGCCTTGAGGTGATCACGCAGCAGTTGTAGCCCGTGATCGCCCCCCTTGGCGCTCAGGGTAATGGTTACATGGCCGTCATCGCACTGTTCCAACCCTACCCGCTCACCGCTGAGGTCGGCTTTGTTGCGAATCAGCGTGACTTTGGCCGGGTCCGGCCGCAGGTCCAGAAACTCGGGCCACAAGGCAAACGGGTCACTGGCCTCGGGTGCGGTGGAATCGACCACCAACAGTACCCGGTCGGCCTCGCCTATGGCCTTCAGCGCGCGTTGCACGCCAATCTTTTCCACATGGTCGTCGGTATCCCGCAGGCCGGCAGTATCGACCACGTGCAGCGGCATGCCGTCTATGTGGATATGTTCGCGCAGGATATCCCGGGTGGTGCCGGCGATGTCGGTGACGATGGCCGCCTCACGCCCCGCCAGCTGGTTCAGCAAGCTGGACTTGCCGGCATTCGGCCGGCCGGCGATGACCACCGTCATGCCGTCACGCAACAAGGCGCCCTGCCCGGCCTCGCGTTGCACGGTGGATAACTCGGCACGGACAGCATCGAGCATCGACAACACATGGCCATCGGCAAGGAAGTCGATTTCTTCTTCAGGGAAGTCGATCGCGGCCTCGACGTAGATGCGCAGGGCAATCAGCGCCTCTGTCAGGCTGTGCACACGTTTGGAGAATTCCCCCTGCAGCGAGCGCAAGGCATTGCGTGCAGCTTGGCTGGAGCTCGCCTCGATCAGGTCGGCGATGGCTTCGGCCTGGGCCAGGTCGAGCTTGTCGTTGAGAAACGCACGCTCACTGAATTCACCTGGGCGGGCCAGGCGGCAGCCGACTTGTACACAGCGCTGCAGCAGCATGTCGAGCACCACCGGGCCACCATGGCCCTGCAACTCCAACACATCCTCGCCGGTAAACGAGTTGGGGCCTGGAAAGAACAGCGCGATGCCTTCATCCAGCACCAGGCCTTCCTCGTCACGGAACGGCCCGTAGTGAGCGTGGCGTGGCGTCAGTGTACGACCGGTGATCAGTTGGCCAGCCTGGCTCGCCAGCGGCCCGGACAGCCTGACGATGCCCACACCTCCGCGGCCCTGGGCGGTGGCGATGGCGGCGATGGTTTCACGCACAGTGTTCATGCTCGAAAGCCTCTACGACAAAAACGACAGATAGCAAAAACGCCCCCGAGGGGGCGTTTTTATTCACAGGCTAGCGCAGCAGCCCGTCAAGCAGCAGCTTTTTTGGTGGCTGCTTCGATACGGCGGGTGATGTACCACTGCTGAGTGATCGACAGGCAGTTGTTCACAACCCAGTACAGCACCAGACCCGCTGGGAACCACAGGAAGAAGAAGGTGAAGATGATCGGCATCATTTTCATCACCTTGGCCTGCATCGGATCCGGTGGAGTCGGGTTCAGACGCTGCTGGATGAACATGGTGGCGCCCATGATGATCGGCAGGATGAAGAACGGATCCTTGATCGACAGGTCAGTAATCCACAGCATCCATGGGGCCTGACGCATCTCGACGCTTTCCAGCAGTACCCAGTACAGGGACAGGAACACCGGCATCTGCACCAGGATCGGCAAGCAGCCGCCCAGCGGGTTGATCTTCTCTTTCTTGTACAGCTCCATCATCGCCTGGGACATCTTCTGGCGATCGTCACCAAAGCGTTCCTTCAGTGCGGCGAGCTTCGGTGCCACGGCACGCATGCGCGCCATCGAGCGGTAGCTGGCAGCCGACAACGGGAAGAACAGGCCCTTGATGAGCATGGTCAGCACGATGATCGACCAGCCCCAGTTACCCAGCAGGCTGTGGATATGTTGCAGCAGCCAGAAGATCGGCTGGGCAATGAACCACAGGAAGCCGTAGTCGACGGTCAGTTCCAGACCTGGGGACAACTCTTTCAGCTTGGACTGGATCTTCGGACCGGCATACAGCATGGCGCTGGTTTCGACCTTGCCACCAGCCGGAACGCTGAGCGCCGGGCCGGTGTAGCCGATGATGTAGTTGCCCTGGCTGTCCTTGCGGGTCTGGACAACATTGTTGTCCGACTTGGCCGGAATCCAGGCGGTCACGAAGTAGTGCTGCAGCCAGGCAACCCAGCCGCCGGACACATTTTCTTTCAAACTACCTTTGTCGATGTCCTTCATCGAGACCTTTTTGTAAGGCTCGGAGGCAGTCCACATGGCGGCGCCCAGGTACGTGGCGGTGCCGGTGGCAGTGCTCGACGACGGGTCGGAGCTGGCGTCACGCTTGAGCTGGGCAAACATGTTGCCGTTCCAGGCCTGGCCGCTCTGGTTGTCGATCAGGTAGCTGACGGTCAGGTCGTATTCACCGCGCTTGAAGCTGAAGCGCTTGATGTAGTTGACGCCGTTGTCGCTGAACTTCAGGTCAACCACCAGTTGTTCCTGGCCGTCGGCCAGCTGGTAGCTCTTCTGCTCGGCAGCGTACAGCGGGCGTCCCGACGAACGGGCATCCGGACCGTTGGCGCCGGTCAGGCCGCTTTGTGCCAGGTAGATGCGTTCGCCACCGTTGTCGAACAGTTGGAACGGAATGTCCGGATGGTCCTGACGGCGTGGGTACTTCGGCAGGTTCAGCTGGACGATGTCACCACCGACCGGATCGATAGCGAGTTCCAGAACATCGGTCTTGATCCGGATCAGATCCTTGCTGACTGCAGCCGGAGCCAGTTCGGCGGGGCTGGATTCAGCATTGGCGCTTGGCACATCGGCGCTGGCGGTACCGGCCGGCACACCATCCGGCAAGGCCGGGGCAACAGTGCTGGCAGCAGTATTCTGAGTCGGCAGGGCAGCCTGGCCGTAGTCCTCGTTCCACTTGAGGACCATGACGTAGGACACGATTGCCAGGGCGACGATCAGGATCGTGCGTTTAATATCCATGATTACTCGGCTATCGAAGAAGTTCGGGAGGAAGGAGCGGGGGGAACGGGATCGAAACCGCCGTCGTTCCACGGATGACAACGCCCCAGGCGACGAACGGCTAGCCACCCGCCACGCAAGAGGCCATGGTTTTCAATGGCTTCAAGAGCGTAACAGGAGCAACTGGGGTAGAAACGACAGTGATTGGCCATCAGGGGACTGATGGCGTAACGGTAAAACTGGATCGGAACGAGGGCCAGTTTACGCATTTTGACTGTCTACCCCTGCGGAATCGGCGTTAGCCGCTGGAGTTGGCCGGCTGCGCGCCAGGCGTTTCCAGAGCTTGCCAAAGTGTTGGTGCAATTCCGGGTTTTCTATCTCACCCAATCCCTTGCGCGCGACGATCACTATATCCAGGCCACCCAGCATTTGCTGGTTGAGCCGGAAGGAATCGCGCATCAAGCGCTTGAGGCGGTTGCGTTGAACGGCGAGCTTGACGCTCTTCTTGCCGATCACCAGGCCGAGGCGCGGGTGATCCAGGCCGTTCTCGCGAGCAAGGATCAGCAGGTTTTTCCCTGGAACCTTGCCGGTTGGGGAGTCGAAGACCGCTTTGAAGTGCCGGGGTGTAAGCAGTCGCTTTTCCCGACTGAAGTCCTGACTCACCACCTGTGCCGAAAAATCAAATGGCCAGACGCTTACGGCCTTTGGCACGACGACGCGACAGAACAGCGCGGCCGTTCTTGGTAGCCATACGGGCACGGAAGCCGTGGGTGCGAGCGCGCTTGATGGTGCTTGGTTGGAAAGTACGTTTCATGGCGTTGTTACCTGGTTTGTCGACTACGGGCCGGAATGGCCCCCTTTTTAAGAGATCGGCGATTCTAGAGAAAGCAAGTCCATAGGTCAATTTCCAACCAGCCTTTCCTTATAGGTGGTTCCCTGAGTGCTGGATGCCAGGGAGGGTTGATCAGCCAGGCAGACGGACGACAAAATGAAAAAAAAGAAGAGAGATATAAAAAGCTTTTCTGAAGAACTTATAAATCTTAAGTGGATAACCTTCTGTGGATAACTGTCTTGAGCCTACGAATTACGGGCTGTACAGAGATTCATAACCTTGTCGGTAACAGGTGCTGCGCTTGTGACAGACCTTTTGAAAGCCTGTGGATAGAAATGGTCGTTATCCACAGATGAGTTATCAACAGGGCTCACCTCGGGGTTGTGCATAGACCTCATGGGTGGTTATCCACAGAGCTTATTCACAGAGGCTGGAAGACGTTTTTGCCGCTAAATGGCTGTTTTGTCATGGCTCAGAATGTTTCCACATGTGGATAACTGATCGCTCGACCGGTACAATGGCGGTTTGTTTTTGCCTTATCCGGCTTTCAACTCAGGGGATATCCGTGTCAGTGGAACTTTGGCAGCAGTGCGTGGAGCTTCTGCGCGATGAACTGCCTGCCCAGCAATTCAACACCTGGATCCGTCCGCTACAGGTCGAAGCCGAAGGCGACGAGTTGCGTGTCTACGCGCCGAACCGTTTCGTGCTCGACTGGGTGAATGAAAAGTACCTCGGCCGTCTGCTCGAACTGTTGGGTGAAAACGGCGACGGCATTGCACCTGCCCTTTCCTTATTAATAGGCAGCCGTCGCAGCTCTGCTCCACGTGCTGCACCTAATGCACCCGTCAGCGCCGCGGTGGCGGCCACGCTTGCACAAAGCCAGACACAACAGGCCGCTGCACCTGTCATTGCCGCCGTTGCCGAACCCGTCCAGGCGCCAGCCGCCGAACCGATGCAAGTGAACGAGGTCGTTGAATCGGCCTCGCGTGACAGCTTCGATGGCATGGGCGACAGCGCATCGGCACCTGCTGCGGGCAGCCGTACCGAGCAGCGCACCGTCCAGGTGGAAGGCGCGCTCAAACACACCAGCTACCTGAACCGCACGTTTACCTTCGAGACCTTTGTAGAAGGTAAGTCGAACCAGTTGGCCCGCGCTGCGGCGTGGCAGGTCGCCGACAACCCCAAGCATGGCTACAACCCGCTGTTCCTTTATGGCGGCGTGGGCTTGGGCAAGACCCACCTGATGCATGCTGTGGGTAACCACCTGCTCAAGAAGAATCCGAATGCCAAGGTCGTTTACCTGCATTCCGAGCGCTTCGTCGCGGATATGGTCAAGGCGCTGCAGCTCAACGCAATCAATGAATTCAAGCGCTTCTACCGCTCGGTCGATGCGCTGCTGATCGACGACATCCAGTTCTTCGCCCGTAAAGAGCGTTCCCAGGAAGAGTTCTTCCACACTTTCAACGCCTTGCTTGAGGGTGGCCAGCAGGTGATTCTCACCAGCGACCGCTACCCGAAGGAGATCGAAGGCCTGGAAGAGCGCCTGAAATCGCGCTTCGGCTGGGGCTTGACGGTGGCTGTCGAGCCGCCGGAACTGGAAACCCGTGTGGCGATCCTGATGAAGAAGGCCGACCAGGCCAAGGTCGAGCTGCCGCATGATGCTGCGTTCTTCATCGCCCAGCGTATCCGCTCCAACGTACGTGAACTCGAAGGCGCCCTTAAGCGAGTGATCGCTCACTCGCACTTCATGGGCCGTGACATCACCATCGAGCTGATTCGCGAGTCGTTGAAGGACCTGCTGGCGCTGCAGGACAAGCTGGTGAGTGTGGATAACATCCAGCGCACCGTGGCCGAGTACTACAAGATCAAGATTGCCGATCTGTTGTCCAAACGCCGCTCGCGCTCCGTTGCGCGCCCCCGTCAGGTTGCCATGGCACTGTCGAAGGAGCTGACCAACCACAGTCTGCCGGAGATCGGCGACATGTTTGGCGGCCGCGACCACACCACCGTGTTGCACGCCTGCCGCAAGATCAACGAATTGAAGGAATCCGACGCGGACATCCGCGAGGACTACAAGAACCTGCTGCGCACGCTGACGACCTGATGGTCGCCAGCGCAGCTAATTGAAGGCAAGGGACTAGACCATGCATTTCACCATTCAACGCGAAGCCCTGTTGAAACCCCTGCAACTGGTCGCCGGTGTCGTCGAGCGCCGCCAGACCTTGCCGGTGCTGTCCAATGTCCTGCTGGTCGTGCAAGGCCAGCAGCTGTCGTTGACCGGTACCGACCTGGAAGTCGAACTGGTTGGCCGCGTGCAACTGGAAGAGCCGGCTGAGCCAGGCGAGATCACTGTCCCGGCGCGCAAGCTGATGGACATCTGCAAGAGCCTGCCGAACGACGTTCTGATCGACATCAAGGTCGACGAACAGAAGCTGCTGGTCAAAGCCGGCCGTAGCCGCTTCACCTTGTCGACCCTGCCTGCCAACGATTTCCCTACTGTTGAAGAAGGCCCGGGCTCGCTGACCTGCAACCTTGAGCAAAGCAAACTGCGCCGTCTGATCGAGCGCACCAGCTTTGCCATGGCCCAGCAGGACGTGCGTTACTACCTCAACGGCATGCTGCTTGAAGTGTCGCGCAACACCCTGCGTGCGGTGTCCACCGACGGCCACCGCCTGGCGCTGTGCTCGATGAGCGCGCCGATCGAGCAGGATGACCGCCATCAGGTCATCGTTCCACGTAAAGGTATCCTGGAGCTGGCGCGCCTGCTCACCGACCCGGAAGGCATGGTCAGCATCGTTCTCGGTCAGCACCACATCCGTGCGACCACTGGTGAGTTCACCTTCACTTCCAAGCTGGTCGACGGCAAGTTCCCGGACTACGAGCGCGTGCTGCCGAAGGGTGGTGACAAGCTGGTAGTCGGTGACCGTCAGGCGTTGCGCGAAGCGTTCAGCCGTACCGCAATTCTTTCCAACGAGAAGTACCGCGGTATTCGCCTGCAGCTGGCAGCTGGCCAACTGAAGATCCAGGCCAATAACCCCGAGCAGGAAGAGGCAGAAGAAGAGATCAGCGTGGACTACGAAGGCAGTTCGCTGGAGATCGGCTTCAACGTCAGCTACCTGCTGGACGTGCTGGGCGTTATGACTACTGAGCAAGTTCGTCTGATTCTGTCCGACTCCAACAGCAGTGCCCTGCTGCAGGAAGCCGGCAATGACGACTCTTCCTACGTTGTCATGCCGATGCGTCTGTAATTCGTAGCAGGCGACATGTCCCTTCGACGTATCATGGTCACCGCAGTGCGCAATCTGCACCCGGTGACCCTCTCACCTTCCCCCCGCATCAATATCCTCTACGGCGCCAATGGCAGCGGCAAGACCAGTGTGCTCGAAGCTGTGCACCTGCTTGGCCTTGCCCGGTCATTTCGTAGTACTCGGTTGAACCCGGTCATTCAGTATGAGCAGCCTGCCTGTACGGTATTTGGCGAAGTGCAATTGGCTGAAGGTGGCACCAGCAACCTGGGGGTTTCACGGGAGCGGGCGGGCGAATTCACTATCCGCATCGATGGGCAGAATGCCAGGAGCGCCGCTCAACTGGCTGAACTGTTACCGCTGCAACTGATAAACCCGGACAGTTTTCGGTTGCTGGAAGGCGCACCGAAAATTCGCCGGCAGTTTCTCGATTGGGGAGTGTTCCACGTGGAACCTCGATTCCTGCCAGCCTGGCAACGTTTGCAGAAGGCGCTGCGGCAGCGGAACTCGTGGTTGCGGCATGGTACACTTGACCCAGCTTCGCAAGCCGCTTGGGACCGGGAGTTATGCCTGGCCAGCGCGGAAATAGATGAATACCGTCGCAACTACATCAAGGCTTTGAAGCCCGTCTTCGAGCAAACCCTGAGCGAGCTGGTCGAGCTGGACGGGTTGACCCTAAGCTACTACCGCGGCTGGGACAAGGACCGGGAACTGCAAGAAGTACTCGCCTCCTCTCTCCTTCGCGATCAGCAAATGGGCCACACCCAGGCCGGCCCGCAGCGTGCAGATCTGCGTCTTCGTCTGGCTGCCAATAATGCAGCTGACATCCTGTCGCGTGGTCAGCAAAAGTTGGTGGTGTGCGCGCTGCGCATTGCCCAGGGCCACCTCGTCAGTCAGGCTCGCCGCGGCCACTGTATTTATCTCGTTGACGACCTGCCGTCCGAGCTGGATGACCAGCATCGCCGCGCACTGTGCCGCTTGCTTGAAGAATTACGCTGCCAGGTGTTCATCACCTGTGTAGATCACGAATTACTGAGGGAAGGCTGGCAGACGGAAACGCCAGTTGCCTTGTTCCACGTGGAACAAGGCCGTATCACCCAGACCCACGACCATCGGGAGTGAAGGCATGAGCGAAAATCAAACGTACGACTCCTCCAGCATCAAGGTGCTGAAAGGTTTGGATGCCGTACGCAAGCGTCCCGGCATGTACATTGGCGACACCGATGATGGTAGCGGCCTGCACCACATGGTCTTCGAAGTGGTCGACAACTCGATCGACGAAGCCCTCGCCGGTCACTGCGATGACATCACCGTCATCATCCACACGGACGAATCCATCAGTGTGCGCGACAACGGTCGTGGCATTCCGGTCGACGTGCATAAAGAAGAAGGCGTTTCCGCAGCCGAGGTCATCATGACCGTGCTGCACGCCGGCGGTAAGTTCGACGACAACTCCTACAAGGTATCCGGCGGTCTGCACGGTGTAGGTGTATCGGTAGTGAACGCCCTGTCCGAGAAACTGGTACTGACCGTTCGCCGCAGCGGCAAGATCTGGGAACAGACTTACGTTCACGGTGTTCCTCAGGCGCCGATGGCTGTCGTCGGTGACAGCGAAACCACGGGTACCCACATCCACTTCAAGCCTTCGGCTGAAACCTTCAAGAACATCCACTTCAGCTGGGACATCCTGGCCAAGCGGATTCGCGAACTGTCGTTCCTCAACTCGGGTGTCGGCATCCTGCTGAAGGATGAGCGTTCGGGCAAGGAAGAGTTCTTCAAGTACGAAGGTGGCTTGAAGGCGTTCGTTGAATACCTCAACACCAACAAGACCCCGGTCAATTCGCAGGTCTTCCACTTCAACGTCCAGCGTGACGATGGCGTGGGTGTCGAGATTGCGCTGCAGTGGAACGACAGCTTCAACGAAAACCTGCTGTGCTTCACCAACAACATTCCGCAGCGTGATGGCGGTACTCACCTGGTTGGTTTCCGCTCCTCACTGACCCGTAGCCTGAACAGCTACATCGAGCAGGAAGGCCTGGCCAAGAAGAACAAGGTCGCCACTACCGGTGACGACGCCCGTGAAGGCCTGACCGCGATTATTTCGGTGAAGGTGCCGGATCCGAAGTTCAGCTCGCAGACCAAGGACAAGCTGGTCTCCTCGGAGGTGAAAACCGCCGTGGAACAAGAGATGAACAAATACTTCGCCGACTTCCTGTTGGAAAACCCGAACGAAGCCAAGGCCGTGGTCGGCAAGATGATCGACGCTGCCCGTGCCCGTGAAGCGGCGCGTAAAGCCCGTGAAATGACTCGCCGTAAAGGCGCGCTGGATATCGCCGGCCTGCCAGGCAAACTGGCTGACTGCCAGGAGAAGGACCCTGCTCTCTCCGAACTGTACCTGGTGGAGGGTGACTCCGCAGGTGGCTCGGCCAAGCAAGGCCGTAACCGTCGCACCCAGGCGATCTTGCCGCTGAAGGGCAAGATCCTCAACGTCGAGAAAGCGCGCTTCGACAAGATGATCTCGTCCCAGGAAGTGGGCACGCTCATCACTGCACTGGGCTGCGGCATCGGCCGCGAAGAGTACAACATCGACAAGCTGCGCTATCACAACATCATCATCATGACCGATGCTGACGTCGACGGTTCGCACATCCGTACCCTGCTGCTGACCTTCTTCTTCCGTCAGCTGCCGGAGCTGGTCGAACGCGGTTACATCTATATCGCCCAGCCACCGCTGTACAAGGTCAAGAAAGGCAAGCAGGAGCAGTACATCAAGGACGACGAGGCCATGGAAGAATACATGACCCAATCGGCCCTCGAAGACGCCAGCCTGCATCTGGACGAATCGGCACCAGCCGTTTCCGGCGTACAGCTGGAAACCTTGGTGAATGAATTCCGCGCCGTGATGAAGACCCTCAAGCGTCTGTCGCGCCTGTACCCGGAAGACATCACCGAGCACTTCATCTACCTGCCGGAAGTCACTCTGGAGCAACTGGGTGACCATGCCGTGATGCAAGCCTGGCTGGTGAGTTTCCAGGAGCGCCTGAACAACAGCCAGAAGTCGGGCCTGGCCTATCAGGCCAGCCTGCGCGAAGACAAGGAACGCAATGTCTGGCTGCCGGAAGTGGAAGTTACTTCCCACGGTCTGGCCAGCTACGTCACCTTCAATCGCGACTTCTTCGGCAGCAACGACTACCGCTCGGTGGTCAACCTGGGTGCCAAGCTGTCTACCCTGCTCGGCGAAGGTGCCTACGTGCAGCGCGGTGAACGTCGCAAGGCGATCACCGAGTTCAAGGAAGCCCTCGACTGGCTGATGAACGAAAGCACCAAGCGCCACACCATCCAGCGATACAAAGGTCTGGGCGAGATGAACCCGGAGCAGCTGTGGGAAACCACCATGGACCCAACTGTCCGCCGCATGCTCAAGGTCACCATCGAAGACGCGATTGCCGCCGACCAGATCTTCAACACCCTGATGGGCGACGCGGTGGAACCACGCCGTGACTTCATCGAAAGCAATGCGCTGTCGGTGTCGAACCTGGACTTCTGATCAGGTGTAAATCGCCAAAAACAAGAAAGCCCGCTGACGCGGGCTTTTTTGTGGCCGTAAGAATCAGTAGCCGGAAAGCACGCTGACGACCACACCACTGGCAATCGCCACCAGCACATAGTCACCGTTCACGTACAACCAGCGGTGATCACGGGGCGGTGCGTACAGATGGCGGGCACGCCAGTCGGTCACCCAATAGCGATCGGCGCGATAACGCGGTTCCACTACATAGCCACGATGCCACTGCTGATGCGGCATCGGCATGCCCGCTTCAGGTCGGAAATTCGGGTTGTGATAGGCCGGGTAGCGACCGTTATCATGGCGGTCATGCCGCTCGGGTTGACCGTGTGGCGGGTAGCCCTGGTGGGATGGACCGTTGTCGTAGCGGTCCGGGCCCGGTTGAGCGAAGCTGGCCAAGGGTGTGCTGAGCACAAGCGCGGCGCAGAGTACGGTTAGGGCTTTCTTCATTTGTGGATCCTCTGCCTGTTAACGCCCGGCAGGTAATACGGGCTGCCGGGTTCGGTTAACTGATCAGACCACAAACTTTTTCACTTAATGTAAGGGCTGAGGTAAAGGTCCGGTAAAGGTCAGCGGACTACAGCCCCAGTGCTTTCAAGCGGCGATACAAGGTTCGCTCACTCAGGCCAAGATGACGGGCCAGCTCGCTGCGTGATCCCTGGAACTGCTCCAGCGCGTGCGCGAGCTCACTCAGGTCGCTTTGCCCTCTGTTCATGCCGAATGCCTGCTGTGGCCCAACGTCTTCCGGCAAGTGCTCAGGCCGGATCAGCCCATCATCGGCAAACAACCGAGCCCTTTCCAGGATGTTGCGCAACTCACGAATATTCCCGGGGAAGGCATGCAGCTTGAGTTGCTTCAGCGCCTCCTCGGTCAGGCTCGGTGTCGATTTGCCAGCCATGCGCTGCAGCAGGCTCTCGGCCAGCAGCGGCAAATCCTCAACGCGCTCGCGCAACGCCGGCAGGCGGATCGGAAAGCCACTGATGCGGTAATACAGATCTTCTCGGAACGTCCCCTCAGCCACCATTTTCTTCAGCGGTTTATGGGTTGCCGAAACCAGGCGGAAATCCGAATGCACGGTGCGCAGGCTGCCAACTGGGCGGAAGCTTCCGGATTCGATCAGGCGCAGCAGTTTGACCTGCATCGCCAACGGCACCTCGCCGATTTCATCAAGGAACAACGTGCCGCCGTGGGCTGCCTCGGCCAAGCCGACCTTGCGCTGATTGGCGCCGGTGAACGCGCCTTTCTCGTAGCCGAACAGCTCGCTCTCGAACAGCGACTCGGTCAGGCCGGTGCAGTCGACGACGACCAGCGGGCCATTGGCCCGTGGGCTACCCATGTGAATGGCACGGGCGAACAGCTCCTTGCCGGTACCCGATTCGCCTTGCAGCAGCACCGGAATTTGCGCGGGCGCCGCACGCTGAAGGCTGGCCAACGCGGTCTTGAATGCCGGCGCTCGCCCGACCAGCCCCTGTTCTTGAGGTTGAGCGGAAGCCAGGGTGATGCTGGTAAGCCGCTCGACGAAGGCCACCACCCTGCCCTGCTCATCGAGGATAGGCCGCAGCTCTACATCTACATGCTCAGGGCCACGCGGCGTGTGATGGATATGCAGCACACGCTCCGGCACCTTGCTGTCCCACGCCTTGCGCATCGGGCAGTGCTCACCGGCCTGGTCGCAAGGGACGGCGTAGTGATGTGACACCCGATGGCATTTCTCACCCAGAGGGGCCTGCTCGCCCCGACCGAACTGCCGGCGATAAGCCGCATTGGCCGCGAGGATATTGTAGTCGGTGTCCAGCACAATGGTAGGTAGCGCATCGTGCTCAAGGTAGGAAACCAGAGCTAGGATGAGTGGAAGAGATTCAGGCATGACGACACCGATTGGTTAACCTGGCGCAGGGTAACAAGGACTGCCAAACACTGCCATTGGCTGACAGTCGACTGCCAAACCCACTGCCACTATCGGTATTAACTGTTTTCATCTCCCCATTTTATTGCTCGATAAGTAGGAGAATGCCTGGCACGTATCTTGATAAATCTCCACCCACTGCCTACGCCTGTACAAGGCGAGGCAGATTATTTGGAGAACGTGATGATCATCGGTAATAACCTTCACGTGGACGCCTTCTACGACGAGGCGACCTCGACCATCAGCTATCTGGTCATGGACCGTGAAACCCTTCAGTGCGCTCTGATCGACAGCGTGCTGGACTACGACCCCAAGTCCGGTCGCACCTGCACTGCTTCAGCGGATCGCCTGATCGCACGTGTGACCGAGCTCAAGGCCACCGTGCAATGGGTACTGGAAACCCATGTCCATGCGGACCACCTCTCGGCGGCGGCTTATCTCAAGAGCAAACTCGGTGGCCATACTGCGATCGGTGCGCACATTACCCAGGTACAGAAAGTCTTCGGCACACTGTTCAACGCCGAACCTGGCTTCGCCCGTGACGGCAGCCAGTTCGATGTGCTTTTCGAAGATGAGGAAGGTTTCCGCATCGGCAACCTGCATGCCCGTGCGCTGCATACCCCCGGGCACACCCCGGCATGCATCAGCTACATGGTCGTGGACGCAGGCGAGACCGCGGTGTTCGTCGGCGACACCCTGTTCATGCCCGACTATGGCACTGCCCGCTGTGATTTCCCCGGCGCCGATGCGCGCACCCTGTACCGCTCGATCCGCCGCTTGCTGGCTTTCCCCGACCAGACCCAGCTGTTCATGTGCCACGACTACCTGCCGGGCGGGCGCGAGATGCGCTACGTCACCACTGTGGCCGAGCAGCGCGCCAGCAATATCCACATCCACCAAGGCATCGACGAGGACAGCTTCGTGGCCATGCGCGAAGCCCGCGACAAGACCCTCGACATGCCCGTGCTGATCTTGCCATCGGTGCAGGTGAACATGCGCAGCGGCCAGTTCCCGGAGCCTGAAGAAAACGGCGTGAGCTACCTGAAGATCCCGTTGAACAAGCTTTGACTGCCCTGCCCCATTACCAGAAATTCCAGGATTGACTGCCATGCCTGCCAATGTCGACCACCACAAGGTGGTCATCGTCGGTGCCGGTGCCGCCGGTATCGCCGCTGCTTCCAGCCTGATTGCCCGTGACCCGTCACTGGACATTGCCCTGATCGACCCTGCCGAAGTGCACTACTACCAGCCGGGCTGGACCATGGTTGGTGCCGGCGTGTTCAAAGCGCCGAGCACCGCCCGCACCATGGCCTCGGCCATCCCGCGCGGTGTGCGCTGGATCAAGGCGCGTGTCCAAGGCTTCGACCCGTCTGCCCAACTGGTCACCCTGGAGGGTGGCCGCGCCATCAGTTATGAACAGTTGGTGGTCTGCCCCGGCCTCAAGCTCGACTGGGACGCGATCGAGGGGCTAGGCGAAACCCTTGGTCGCAACGGTGTCACCTCCAACTACCGCTACGACCTGGCACCTTATACCTGGGAGCTGGTGCAAAAGCTCAAGCAAGGGCGTGCCCTGTTCACCCAGCCGCCGATGCCGATCAAGTGCGCTGGCGCGCCGCAAAAGGCCCTGTACCTGTCCTGTGACCATTGGCTGCGCAGTGGTCGGCTGGGCGACGTGAAAGCCAGTTTCTTCAATGCCGGTGCGGTGCTGTTCGGCGTTCCCGACTATGTACCAGCCTTGATGGCCTACATCGACAAGTACGGTGTGGACCTCAACTACAGCCATCGCCTGGTAGCCGTCGATGGGCCCAACCAGCGTGCCACCTTCGTGCGCACGCTAGCCGACGGCAGCAGTGAAACCCGTACCGAAGCCTTCGACATGTTGCATGTGGTGCCGCCGCAAGTTGCCCCGGACTTCATCCGCCAGAGCCCCTTGGCCGATACAGCCGGTTGGGTCGATGTCGATCCGCATACCTTGCGCCACCGTCAGTTCGGCAACATCCACGCACTGGGCGATGTGGCCAACACCAGCAATGCCAAGACTGCCGCTGCTGCGCGCAAGCAGGCGCCAGTGGTAGCCAACAATGTGCTGGTAGCGCTGGGCCGCCTCCCTACCCTGGCCCAATACGACGGCTATGGCTCCTGCCCGCTGACTGTCGAGCGCGGCAAGATCGTCCTGGCCGAGTTCACCTATGGCGGCAAGGTTGCTCCGAGCTTCCCACGCTGGCTGCTCGATGGTCGCCAGCCGACACGCCTGGCTTGGCTGCTCAAGGCACGGGTGCTGCCGCCGTTGTATTGGCAGGGGATGCTCAAAGGCCGAGAGTGGATGGCGCGCCCGCAGCCGCTGGACGCCGAGGCCGCACAGTGATCGAACATCAACTGCTGGGCGCGGGCCTTGGGGCGATCATCGGTGCGGTGCTGGCGCTGACCGGCGCCGGTGGTGGCATCCTGGCGGTACCGCTGTTGGTGTTCGGGCTTGGCCTGTCGATGGTCGAAGCAGCACCTATCGGGCTGCTTGCCGTGGGGCTTGCTGCGGCGGTGGGTGCGGTACTCGGCTTGCGCGAAGGGCTGGTGCGTTATCGCGCCGCCCTCTTCATCGCCGTGATCGGCATCGCGGCGGCCCCGTTCGGCCTGATGCTGGCGCACCGCTTGCCCAATACACCCTTGGCGCTGGTGTTCGCGGCCGTGCTGATCTATGCCTGCCTGCGCATCTGGCGCAAGGCGGCAAAAGAACTGCGTGGTGAAGGCAGCGAAGCCCATCGCTACATCGAGCCGTGCGTGCTCAACCCGTTGCAGGGGCGCTTGCGCTGGACGTTACCCTGCGCACGCGCCCTGGCGTTTACCGGGGCCCTATCTGGCTTGCTCTCCGGCCTGCTGGGCGTCGGCGGCGGTTTTGTGATCATCCCGGCCTTGAACCGTTACACCAACCTGCGCATGAAGAGCATCGTCTCGACCTCCCTGGCCGTGATCGCGCTGGTTTCCACGGGTAGCGTGGTCAGCGCCAGCCTGGCCGGTGTGATGCACTGGCGGATCGGCGCACCGTTTGCCATCGGTGCGGTGATCGGCCTGCTGCTGGCCAGGCCGCTTGCCACCCGGATCGCCGGCCCACGCCTGCAGCAGCTGTTTGCCGTGGCCGGTTGGCTGGCGGCCCTGCTGCTGGCTGGCAAGGCGCTACTCGGCTAGCAGCTCATCCTGTTCCGCCGCGCACAGCGCCAGCAGGTAGTCCCACACGACCCGCAGGCGCACCGACTTGTGCAATTCGCGGCGGGTACAGATCCAGTAGCTGCGCTGGATGGTCTCGCTGGGCAGCACGCGTACCAGCGTCGGGTCGTGGCGAGCCATGTAGTTAGGCAGCACGGCGATGCCTAGCCCTGCACGTGCGGCGGTTTGCTGAGCGATCACACTGGTGCTGCGGAAGGCCACGTTCGGTGCGCGGCAGAAGCTGTTGAGAAACAGCAGTTCCTGGCTGAACAGCAGGTCATCGACGTAGCCGATCCAGCTGTGTCGGGCCAGGTCTTCGCGGTTGCGCAGCGGCGGCGCCCGGTCCAGGTAGCCCTGGCTGGCGTACAGCGCCAGGCGGTAGTCGGTGAGCTTGCGGGTGATCAGCAGGTCGGCGTTGGGCCGCTCCAGGTGAATGCTGATCTCGGCCTCGCGGTTGAGGATGCTGACGAAGCGCGGCACCGCCACCAACTCCACCTCCAGCCCCGGATAGCGGGCGAACAGATCGCTCATGCGCGGGGTGAAGAACATGATGCCGATGCCTTCGGTGACGCCCAGGCGAATCTTGCCCAGCGGGGTGATGGCCTGGGTGATTTCTTCCTGCGCCAGCAGGGCAACATTCTCCATGGCTTCGGCGTGCTTGAGCAGAGCCTGACCTGACGGGGTCAGCTCATAGCCCTGGGCGTGCTGCACGAACAGTGGCGTACCCAGGCTCTTCTCGATGCTTTCGATGTGCCGGGCGACCGTGCTGTGGGTGGTATTTAGGCGCTTGGCCGCGCTGAGCAGGCGGCCACTGCGTTGCAACTCGAGGAAAAACCGCAGATCGTTCCAGTCGAACATGCTGATCCTTGTGGCTGTGCTAAAACGCACAGCGGCTGCGTGAAATCTCGTGTTTCCATAGCGAAATTACTCACTAAGATGGATCGGGACAAGAATAATAATCAGGCGCGAGGTTGCACATGCCATCAGCCGATTCTGTCTTCGACTACGTGGTCGTAGGCGCTGGCCCCGCCGGTTGCCTGCTGGCCAACCGTTTATCCGCCGACCCTTCCTGCCGCGTCCTGCTGCTCGAAGCCGGTGGCCGCGACAACTATCCCTGGATTCACATCCCCGTCGGTTACCTTTACTGCATCGGCAACCCCCGTACCGACTGGTGCTTCAAGACCGAAGCACAGCCCGGCCTGCTCGGTCGCGTGCTGGGATATCCACGGGGCAAGGTGCTCGGGGGCTGTTCATCGATCAATGGCATGATCTACATGCGTGGCCAAGCTGCCGATTACGACCAGTGGGCCGAGCAAGGCAACGAGGGTTGGGCCTGGAAAGATGTGCTGCCGTTGTTCAAGGCCAGTGAAAACCACTTTGCCGGCGCCAGCGAGCACCACGGCAGTGAGGGTGAATGGCGGGTCGAGCGCCAGCGTTACAGCTGGCCGATCCTCGATGCCTTCCGCGACGCCGCTGCACAGAATGGCATCGGCAAGGTCGACGACTTCAACACCGGCGACAACCAGGGGTGTGGATACTTTCAGGTCAATCAGCGCAGCGGTGTGCGCTGGAATGCCTCCAAGGCTTTTTTGCGGCCGATCAAGGACCGCCCCAACCTCACCGTGCTGACCGGCGTGCAGGTTGACCAGGTACTGTTGAACAACACCCGTGCCCGTGCCGTCAAGGCGCAGTGGCAAGGTGCCTGGCATGAGTTTGCTGCGCGTCGCGAGATCATCCTCTGTGCGGGCGCGGTGGGGTCGCCTGGCATTCTCCAGCGTTCCGGCATCGGCCCGCGCAAGCTGCTCGAAAGCCTGGGCATCGGTGTGCGCCACGACATGCCCGGCGTTGGCGGCAACCTGCAGGATCACCTGCAACTGCGGCTGATCTACCAGATCCGCAACACCCGCACCCTCAACCAGATGGCCAACAGCCTGTGGGGCAAGCTGGGCATGGGCCTGCGCTATCTCTACGACCGCAGTGGCCCGCTGGCCATGGCGCCGAGCCAACTGGGCGCCTTTGTACGTTCGAGCCCGGAGCAGGCCACGGCCAACCTGCAGTATCACGTGCAGCCGCTGTCACTGGAGCGTTTCGGCGAGCCGCTGCATCCGTTCCCGGCCTTCACCGCTTCGGTGTGCAACCTGCGCCCGGCCAGCCGTGGGCGCATCGATATCCGCAGCGCGGACATGTGCAGCACGCCGCTGATCGACCCCAACTACTTGAGCGACCCCCAGGACCTGCGCGTCGCCGCCGACGCCATCCGCTTGACCCGGCGTATAGTCCAGGCCCCTGCCCTCGCCGCTTTCGATCCCCAGGAGTATCTGCCAGGCCCGTTCCTGCAAACCGACGAAGAACTGTTCGACGCGGCCGGCAAGATCGGCACCACCATCTTCCACCCGGTCGGCACCTGCCGCATGGGCAACGGCGACCTGGATGTTGTGGATAACCAGCTGCGCGTGCACGGCATCCCTGGCTTGCGTGTGGCCGATGCCTCGATCATGCCGCAGATCACCTCCGGTAATACCTGTTCCCCCACCCTGATGATCGCCGAGAAGGCGGCGCAACTGATCCTCAAAGGAGCCGCAACCCAGACCTATCTGAACGAAGACGCAGTACCGACCCCCTGACCCGGGAGCGTGCAACACCGGCAGCTCGCGGTCACAAGCTGCCGACAGTGGAACAACAAGAATAATCACTGTGGCCTGCGGGCCGAGGACAGCAACGATGTCGGATTACATCCAAGAGCAGGGTGCGACGGCGAGCACCTCCAGCCGTCGTGAAGAACGTAAGATCATTTTCGCGTCATCCCTCGGGACGGTGTTCGAGTGGTATGACTTTTTTCTCTATGGGGCGCTGGCCGCGGTCATCAGCAAGCAGTTCTTCGCTGGGGTGAACGACACCACTGCCTTCATCTTTGCCCTCATGGCCTTTGCTGCCGGCTTCCTGGTGCGGCCGTTCGGCGCGCTGGTGTTCGGCCGCCTGGGTGACATGATCGGGCGCAAGTACACGTTCCTGGTGACCATCGTGCTGATGGGCCTGTCGACGTTCGCCGTCGGCCTGCTGCCCACCTATGCCAGCATTGGCATCGCGGCACCGATCATCCTGGTGATCCTGCGGATGCTTCAGGGGCTGGCGCTGGGCGGTGAATACGGCGGTGCCGCCACGTACGTGGCCGAGCACGCACCACCCGGCAAGCGTGGCTTCCATACCGGTTTCATCCAGTCCACTGCGACCCTGGGTTTACTGCTGTCGTTGCTGGTGGTACTGGGCAGCCGTTACATCAGTGGTGATCAGTTCGAAACCTGGGGCTGGCGCCTGCCGTTCCTGCTGTCGATCATCCTGCTGGCGATTTCCACCTGGATCCGCATGAGCATGCACGAGTCGCCGGCTTTCGTGAAAATGAAGGCCCAAGGCAAGGTCAGCAAATCACCGATCCGCGAGTCGTTTACCTCCTGGCCCAACCTGAAGGTCGTGCTCACCGCGCTATTCAGCATCAACGCCGGGCAAGCCGTAACCTTCTACACGGCGCAGTTCTACGTGCTGTTCTTCATGACCCAGATGCTCAAGATGGACCCGGCTCAGGCCAACACCTTGCTGATCATCAGCGTGGTCATCGGCGCGCCGTTCTTCGTGTTCTTCGGTTGGCTGTCCGACCGTATCGGGCGCAAGCCAATCCTGATGCTCGGCCTGCTGCTGGCCACCGTGCTGTACTTCCCGCTGTTCAAGGCCCTGAGCCACTACGCCAACCCGCAGATCGACGCGGCCAGTCGCCAGGCGCCTATCGTGGTCACCGCGGATCCGCAAGGCTGCACCTTCCAGTTCGACCCGGTTGGCAAGGCACGTTTCGACAGCCCGTGCGACAAGGTCAAGACCTTCCTGGTCAAGCAGGGCCTGCCGTACAGCTCGGTGAGCGTAGCCGGCAGCGATGTGGTGGTGAACATTGGTGACAAGGCCATCAACGGCTTCGATGAAGCGGCCATGCGCACGGCAATCGAACAGGCAGGCTACCCGGCCAAGGCCGACCCGGCGCAGGTCAACCAGGTAATGGTGGTGGTGCTGATCGTGGCAATGATCCTGATCGCGACCATGACCTATGGGCCGCTGGCGGCGGTGATGGTCGAGTTGTTCCCGACCCGTATCCGCTACACCTCGATGTCGCTGCCCTACCACATCGGCAACGGCTGGTTCGGCGGCTTCCTGCCCACCGTGTCGTTTGCGCTGGTGGTGTATACCGGCGATATCTTCTACGGCCTGTGGTACCCGGTGCTGGTGACCGGCATCAGCCTGGTGGTCGGGATCTTCTGCCTGAAAGAAACCAAGGACGTGGATATCGACAAAGTCTGACGCCATCACCACGCCATAAAAAAACCGGCTGTAAAAGCCGGTTTTCTTATGCCCCGAAAAAACTTATGCACGTTTTTCAGAAAAATGTCATACACAGAAATAAATAGCTAATTCATGTACTTAGCTACGATTCCAGGCACATTATCAAAAACTGTTCACAAGTTATCCACAGATGCTCAGGCCAATTGCTCTTGGGGTTTTTCATCCACTGGCGGCAGCGAACCCATGGCCCGCTGGGTCGCTTCATTCCATGCTGCTGCACGGTCGTTGAGCTCGGCGATGGCCCGTGGCCCGGTGCCCTCGGCGTACATCGGCTTGCCGATCACCACCTCGATGGTGCCCGAACGCTTGCCCCAGCCAGTCTTGGGCCAGAACTTGCCAGCGTTGTGGGCAATCGGCAGCACTGGCAAGCCAGCATTCACGGCCAGCGCGGTACCGCCTCGGGAGAATTTGCCCACAGTACCAAACGGTACGCGAGTGCCTTCCGGAAAGATCAGTACCCAGGTTTTCTGCTTGAGCAGCTCGTCACCCTTGCTGGCCACCTGGCGCAGGGCTTCCTTGGGGTTGTCGCGGTTGATCGCGATCGGCCGCAGCATGGCCATGGCCCAACCAAAGAACGGCACATACAGCAGTTCGCGCTTGAGCACCTGGCTCAGCGGCGAGAAGTACTGGGAAAGAAAGAAGGTTTCCCAGGTGCTCTGGTGGTTGGACAAGATCACGCAGGGCTCAGCCGGCACGTTTTCGGCACCGGTGACCTTGTAGTTGATACCGAGGATGGTGCGCACCAGGAACAGTGCGCAACGGCACCAGTACACGTTGATGAACTTGTAGCGCTTGGGGAACGACAAGAACGGCGCGACGAAGAAGCTCAGCGAGCACCACAGCAGCGAACTGGTGCCCAGCAGCAGGTAAAAAAGAAAGATTCTGATCGCCTGCAGGATCGACATAGTGGCAAGTACCGTTGCGGGGCGTGCCCGCCTAGGAAAATGCGCCCAGAGGGCGCACTGTTTAAATTAGTTCTCTGGCGATGGCAGCCAGATCGTCGAAAATCAGTGTAGTTTCCGCGACACCTTTTTCCAGGGTCCGCTCGCCCTTGCCGGTTTTCACCAACACGGGTTGTGCACCGACGGCCAGGGCGGCCTCCAGGTCACCTTTGCTGTCGCCGACGAACCAGACGCCTTCCAGGCCCACCTGGTAATGCTCGGCGATCGCCCGCAGCATGCCAGGCTTGGGCTTGCGGCAATCGCAGCCTTCATCCGGCCCGTGCGGGCAATACACGATATGGCCGACTTCGCCGCCCTGCTCGGCCACCAGTGCGCGCAAACGCGCATGCATGGCCTCGAGGGTTGCCAGCGGGTAGTAGCCACGGGCGATGCCAGACTGGTTGGTGGCCACGGCCACCGTCCAGCCCGCCTTGCTCAACTGCGCGATGGCCTCGACCGAGCCAGGGATCGGGATCCACTCTTCCAGCGTCTTGATGTAGGCGTCGGAGTCGTAGTTGATTACCCCGTCACGATCGAGAATCAGCAGTTTCAAGGCTTACCCCAGCAGCGAAATGTCGGCCACGCCCAGGAACAGGCCGCGCAGGCGGCTGAGCAGGGCATAACGGTTGGCACGCACCTTGGCGTCTTCAGCGTTGACCATCACCGCCTCGAAGAAGGCGTCGACCGGGTCACGCAGGGCCGCCAGGCGGGCCAGCGATTCGCTGTACTGGCGCGCAGCTGCCATCGGTTGCACGGCCTGGTCGGCCTGCTGGATGGCCGAGTACAGGGAGAACTCGTTGGCGTTGTCGAAGTACTTCGGCTCGACCTGGTCGGCGATGGCGCCTTCGGCCTTGCCCAGCAGGTTCGACACGCGCTTGTTCACCGCGGCCAGGGCTTCGGCTTCCGGCAGCTTGCGGAAGGCCTGCACAGCCTGCACGCGCTGGTCGAAGTCCAGGGCCGAAGCCGGCTTCAGGGCACGTACCGACAGGTAGGTAGCCACGTCGATGCCTTCGTCTTCGTAACGTGCACGCAGGCGATCGAAGATGAACTCCAGCACCTGCTCGGCCAGGCCAGCGGCCTTGACCTTGGCACCGAACTGCTTGACTGCGAACTCGACCGCAGCGCTCAGGTCCAGGTCCAGCTGCTTCTCGATCAGGATGCGCAGTACGCCCAGGGCAGCACGACGCAGTGCGTACGGGTCCTTGCTGCCGGTGGGCAGCATGCCGATGCCGAAGATGCCGACCAAAGTGTCGAGCTTGTCGGCGATGGCCACGGCAGCACCGGTGAGGGTCTGCGGCAGCTCGGCGCCAGCACCGCGCGGCATGTACTGCTCGTTCAGGGCCAGGGCGACGTCTTCCGGCTCACCGTCGTTGAGCGCGTAGTAGTAGCCGGCAACACCCTGCATTTCAGGGAATTCGCCGACCATCTCGGTGGCCAGGTCGCACTTCGACAGCAGGCCGGCACGGCCAGCGCGCTGGGCGTCGCCGCCGATCAGCGGGGCGATGAAGGCTGCCAGCTTGGAAACGCGCTCGGCCTTGTCGTAGACGGTGCCCAGCTGCGCCTGGAACACCACGTTCTTGAGGCGCTCGTTGAAGGTTTCCAGCGGCTGCTTCTTGTCCTGCTTGAAGAAGAACTCGGCGTCGGTCAGGCGTGGGCGCACGACCTTCTCGTTACCCTGCACGATCTGCTTGGGGTCACGGCTCTCGACGTTGGCCACGGTGATGAAGCGCGGCAGCAGCTTGCCTTCGCTGTCCAGCAGGCAGAAGTACTTCTGGTTGTCCTGCATGGTGGTGATCAGGGCTTCTTGCGGCACTTCGAGGAAACGCTCCTCGAACGAGCACACCAGCGGCACCGGCCACTCGACCAGGGCAGTCACTTCGTCCAGCAGCGCCGGCGGCACGATGGCGCTGCCTTCCTGCTGCATGGCCAGCTCCGCGGTACGCTTGCTGATCAGCTCGCGGCGTTCGGCGAAGTCGGCCAGCACGTGGGCCTTGCGCAGGTCTTCGACGTAGTTGGCCGGAGTGGTGATGACCACGTTCTCCGGGTGGTGGAAGCGGTGGCCACGGGATTCACGGCCGGCCTTCTGCGACAGGATGGTGCAATCGACCACCTGGTCGCCGAGCAGCATCACCAGCCACTGGGTCGGGCGCACGAACTCTTCACGGCTGGCCGCCCAACGCATGCGCTTGGGGATCGGCAGGTCGTTGAGCGAATCCTCGACGATGGTCGGCAGCAGGCTGGCGGTGGCCTTGCCCGGGATGTGCTGGGAGAAGCGCAGCTTGGCGCCGCTCTGGTCGATTTCGGACAGCTCTACGCCGCACTTCTTGGCAAAGCCCAGGGCAGCCTGGGTCGGCTCGCCGTCTTTGAAGGCCGCCTGCATGGGCGGGCCGTCGATGTTGATGCTGCGGTCTGGCTGCTGCACGTCCAGTTGGCGGATCAGCACGGCCAGGCGGCGCGGCGCGGCGTACACCTGCTTGCCGGTATAGTTCAGGCCAGCGGCCTGCAGGCCCTTCTCGATGCCGGCCAGGAAGGCGTCGCCAAGGCTGGCCAGGGCTTTCGGTGGCAGCTCTTCGGTGCCCAGTTCTACCAGGAAATCTTGAGCACTCATTGTGCAGCCTCCAGCTTCGCCAACACTTCGTCACGCAGTTCAGGGGTGGCCATCGGGAAGCCCAGGCGTGCGCGGGCTTGCAGATAGCTTTGCGCCACGTCCCGGGCCAGGGTACGTACGCGCAGGATGTAACGCTGGCGCTCGGTTACCGAGATGGCGCGGCGGGCGTCCAGCAGGTTGAAGGTGTGCGAGGCCTTCAGGACCATTTCATAGGTCGGCAGCGGCAGCTCCAGCTTGATCAGGCGGTTGGCTTCGCTTTCATAGAAGTCGAACAGTTCGAACAGCTTCTCGACGTTGGCGTGTTCGAAGTTGTAGGTCGACTGCTCCACCTCGTTCTGGTGGAACACGTCGCCGTAGGTGACCTTGCCGAACGGGCCGTCGGCCCATACCAGGTCGTAGACCGAGTCGACGCCCTGGATGTACATGGCCAGGCGCTCGAGGCCGTAGGTGATTTCACCGGTGACCGGGTAGCACTCGATGCCACCTACCTGCTGGAAGTAGGTGAACTGGGTGACTTCCATGCCGTTCAGCCAGATTTCCCAACCCAGGCCCCAGGCACCCAGGGTCGGCGATTCCCAGTTGTCTTCGACGAAGCGGATGTCGTGGACCAGTGGGTCCAGGCCAATGGCTTTCAGCGAGCCGAGGTACAGCTCCTGGAAGTTGGCCGGGTTCGGCTTCAGGACCACCTGGAACTGGTAGTAATGCTGCAGGCGGTTGGGGTTTTCGCCATACCGCCCGTCGGCAGGGCGACGGCTAGGCTGCACGTAGGCGGCGTTCCAGGTTTCTGGACCCACGGCGCGCAGGAATGTAGCGGTGTGGAAAGTGCCGGCGCCTACTTCCATATCGTAGGGCTGAAGCACCACACAACCTTGAGCTGCCCAGTAGTTTTGCAGGGCGAGGATCAGGTCTTGGAAGGTACGCACGGCTGGCGTAGGCTGGCTCACGAAATTCACCTGTATCTGGGGATGCGGATGTAAAGAGCGGGAGTATAACCTGATTCGCCTCGCCCTCTACTCATTGGAGCCTTATGCCACGCTGCTTTTGGTGTACCGACGATCCGTTGTACCAGGCCTACCATGACCAGGAATGGGGAACGCCCCAGCGTGACCCGGCGTTGCTGTTCGAGATGCTTTTGCTCGAAGGGTTCCAGGCGGGGCTTTCATGGATCACCGTTTTGCGCAAACGCGAGCGTTATCGCGAGGTGATGCACGGCTTCGACCCGGTGAAACTGGCGGCCATGAGCGACGAACGCATCGAGGAGTTGATGCTGGACGCCGGCATCATCCGCAACCGCCTCAAGCTCAAGGCTGCCCGGCGTAACGCGCAGGCCTGGCTGGCTGTGGATAACCCTGCCGAGTGGTTGTGGTCGTTCGTTGGCGGTGAGCCGAAGATCAACCACTTCCAGGGCCGCGGCGACGTGCCAGCGGTTACCGAAGAAGCCAAGGTCATGAGCAAGGCCCTGCAGAAGGCCGGCTTCACCTTCGTCGGCCCGACCATCTGCTATGCCTTCATGCAGGCCACCGGCATGGTCATGGACCACACCACCGATTGCGATCGCTACGCCGCCTTGCTGCGCTGAGGGGTTACAATGCGCGCCTTGCTGAAATAAGGAATTGCCTGTGGAAAAGTTCAAGGGCGCCCTGATGGTCGGGGTGCTGCGTCTGTTTGCCAAGCTGCCCTGGGGCGCTGTGCAGCGCGTCGGCGCCGGTATCGGCTGGCTGATGTGGAAAGTCCCCAACGGCTCGCGCAATGTCGTGCGCATCAACCTGGCCAAGTGTTTCCCGGAGATGGATCCGGTGGAGCGCGAGCAGTTGGTCGGTCGTGCACTGAAGGACATCGGTAAGTCCTTCGTCGAAAGTGCCTGTGCCTGGATCTGGCCGCCGCAGCGTTCGCTGGAGCTGGTCAAGGAAGTGCACGGCCTGGAAGTGCTGGAGCAGGCCTTGGCCTCTGGCAAGGGCGTGGTCGGCATCACCAGCCACCTGGGCAACTGGGAAGTGCTCAACCACTTCTACTGCAACCAGTGCAAACCGATCATCTTCTACCGCCCGCCGAAGCTCAAGGCAGTGGATGACCTGCTGCGCGAGCAGCGCGTGCAGATGGGTAACCGTGTGGCGCCTTCGACCAAGGAAGGCATCCTCAGCGTGATCAAGGAAGTGCGCCGCGGTGGGCAGGTGGGTATTCCTGCCGACCCGGAACCGGCGGAATCGGCGGGGGTGTTCGTGCCGTTCCTGGGCACCCAGGCGCTGACCAGCAAGTTTGTGCCGAACATGCTGGCCGGTGGCAAGGCGGTGGGGGTGTTCCTGCATGCGCTGCGGCTGCCGGACGGATCGGGCTTCAAGGTGTTCCTGGAAGCTGCCCCTGAAGAGATGTACAGCACCGACGTGAACGTGTCGGCGGCGGCCATGAGCAAGGTGGTCGAGCGCTATGTGCGCGAGTACCCGAGCCAATACATGTGGAGCATGAAGCGCTTCAAGAAGCGCCCGCCTGGCGAGCCGCGCTGGTACTGAGATTGTTGGGGGCGCTTTGCGCCCCTTTCGCCGGCAAGCCAGCTCCCACACCGACCGCATCGACCTGAGGTTATGCTTTAACCTCAGGAAGCCAGGGTTTGCCCAGAATCCAAGAGCCTGCTCGGTCCCTGTGGGAGCTGGCTTGCCTGCGATGGGCTGCAAAGCAGCCCCGGCGATCTCAAGCCTTGTTCAGTTTCTTCAGGAAAACAGCCATCTCTTTCTCGGCCTGCTTGTCCCCATGGGCCTGCGCCGCAACGATCCCATCTTCCCAAGCCTTGCGCGCCGCGGCCAGGTCACCGACCAGCTGATAAGCCTTCCCCAGCAGCTTCCAAGCCGCCGAATACTTGGGATCCTGCTCCACGCACCGTGCCAGGTGTATCGCCGCCTCAGCGCCATTGCCCTCATCCAGCCAGGCCTTGCCCAGGCCAAACCTGAGCAGCGGGTTATCCACACCCTTGGCCAGCATCTTCTCCAGCGATTCGCGCATGCCCTCTTCTCCTAGAAGAAACTCAAGCCGACGTGGAACAGCTTCTCCACATCCCGAATGTGCTTTTTATCCACAACGAACAGGATTACATGGTCACCCGACTCGATCACCGTGTCGTCGTGGGCGATCAGCACTTCCTCATCGCGGATGATGGCGCCGATGGTGGTACCCGGTGGCAGCGCAATGTGCTCGACGGCCTTGCCGACCACCTTGCTCGACTTCGAATCACCGTGCGCCACCGCCTCGATGGCCTCGGCCGCGCCGCGGCGCAGCGAGTGCACGCTGACGATATCGCCACGGCGCACGTGCGCCAGCAAAGTGCCGATGGTGGCCAGCTGCGGGCTGATGGCGATGTCGATTTCGCCGCCCTGCACCAGGTCGACATAGGCCGGGTTGTTGATGATGGTCATGACCTTGCCCGCGCCAAGGCGCTTGGCCAGCAGCGACGACATGATGTTGGCCTCGTCGTCGTTGGTCAGGGCCAGGAAGATGTCGGCGTCGGCGATGTTCTCTTCGAGCATCAGGTCCTTGTCCGAGGCACTGCCCTGCAGCACCACTGTGCTTTCAAGGGTATCGGAGAGGTGCCGGCAGCGGGCCGCGCTCATCTCGATGATCTTCACCTGGTAGCGGCTTTCGATGGCTTCGGCCAGACGCTCGCCGATCTGCCCGCCCCCGGCGATGACAATGCGCTTGTTGGTCTCGTCGATACGGCGCAGCTCGCCCATCACGGCGCGGATGTCCTTCTTGGCGGCGATGAAGAACACTTCGTCGTCAGCTTCGATCACGGTGTCGCCACGCGGGGTGATCGGCCGGTCGCGGCGGAAGATGGCCGCCACGCGGGTATCGACGTTAGGCATGTGCGCGCGGATCTGGCGCAACTGCTGGCCCACCAGCGGGCCGCCGTAATAGGCCTTCACCGCCACCAGCTGGGCTTTGCCCTCGGCGAAGTCGATGACCTGCAGCGAGCCTGGGTGTTCGATCAGGCGCTTGATGTAGTTGGTCACTACCTGCTCGGGGCTGATCAGCACGTCTACCGGGATATGGTCGTTGTCGAACAACTCTTCGCGGGTCAGGTAGGCCGACTCGCGCACCCGGGCGATCTTGGTCGGAGTGTGGAACAGCGTGTAGGCCACCTGGCAGGCGACCATGTTGGTTTCGTCGCTGTTGGTGACCGCCACCAGCATGTCGGCGTCGTCGGCACCGGCCTGGCGCAGCACCGTCGGCAGCGAGCCGCGGCCCTGCACGGTGCGGATGTCCAGGCGGTCGCCGAGGTCGCGCAGGCGGTCGCCATCGGTGTCGACCACGGTGATGTCGTTGGCTTCGCTGGCCAGGTGTTCCGCCAGCGTACCGCCTACCTGCCCTGCGCCGAGGATGATGATCTTCATCCGCTACTCCCTACCCTGTGTGCTTACCCGCGCGAGGCGGCGATCTTGATCAGCTTGGCATAGTAGAACCCGTCGTGGCCGCCTTCCTGGGCCAGCAGTTGGCGGCCGTGGGGCTGGCGCAGGCCGGCCTCGGTGGCCAGGTCCAGCTCACGGGCGCCCGGGGTGCGGGCGAGGAAGGCGTCGATCACTTCGGTGTTCTCGGTGGGCAGGCTGGAGCAGGTGGCGTACAGCAGCATGCCGCCCACTTCCAGGGTCGGCCACAGGGCATCGAGCAGTTCGCCTTGCAGCGCGGCCAAGGCCGGAATGTCCTCGGCCTGGCGGGTCAGCTTGATGTCCGGGTGGCGGCGGATCACGCCGGTGGCCGAGCACGGTGCATCGAGCAGGATGCGCTGGAACGGCTTGCCGTCCCACCAGTTGGCAGTGTCGCGGGCATCGCAGGCGATCAGCTCGGCGTCCAGTTGCAGGCGGTCGAGGTTTTCGCGCACGCGGGTCAGGCGCTTGGCTTCGAGGTCGATGGCCGTCATGTGGGCCAGGCCCGGTTCGGCTTCAAGCAGGTGGCAGGTCTTGCCGCCAGGGGCGCAGCAGGCGTCGAGCACGCGCTGGCCGGGGGCCAGTTCGAGCAGGTCGGCGGACAGTTGCGCGGCCTCGTCCTGCACGCTGACCCAGCCTTCGGCGAAGCCTGGCAGGCCGCGCACATCGCAGGCTTCGGCCAGCACGATGCCGTCACGGCTGTACTGGCAGGCGCTGGCGCCGATGCCGGCTTGCGCCAGCAGCGCCAGGTAGTCGTCACGGCTGTGGTGGCGACGGTTGACCCGCAGGATCATCGGCGGGTGGGCGTTGTTGGCGGCGCAAATGGCTTCCCACTGCTCTGGCCAGAAGGCCTTCAGCGACTTCTGCAACCAGCGCGGGTGGGCGGTACGCACCACCGGGTCGCGCTCCATGCCGGCGAGCAGTTCCTCGCCCTCACGCTGGGCGCGGCGCAGCACGGCATTGAGCAGGCCCTTGGCCCAAGGCTTCTTCAGCTTGTCGGCGCAGCCGACGGTCTCGCCGATGGCGGCATGGGCTGGAATGCGGGTGTAGAACAGTTGGTACAGGCCGACCAGCAGCAGCGCCTGCACATCGGCGTCGGCGGCCTTGAACGGCTTCTGCAGCAGTTGTGCGGCCAGCAGATCGAGGCGTGGCTGCCAGCGGGCGGTGCCGAACGCCAGGTCCTGGGTCAGGCCCCGGTCGCGTTCTTCGACTTTGTCCAGCTGCGCCGGCAGCGAGCTGTTCAGCGAGGCCTTGCCACTGAGTACAGCGGCAAGGGCACGGGCGGCGGCGAGGCGTGGGTTCATTGGCCCAGTACCTTGCCGGCGGCGAATTTCTCGCGGCGGCTGTTGAACAGGTCGCTGAAGTTCAGCGCCTTGCCGCCGGGCAATTGCAGGCGGGTCAGGCTCAGCGCCTGGTCACCGCAGGCGACGACGAGACCGTCCTTGCTGGCGCAGAGGATCTCGCCCGGGGCACCTTTGCCTGTGGACAAGTTGGCGGCGAGCACCTTCACGCTTTCGCCATCCAGGGTGCTGTGGCACACCGGCCACGGGTTGAAGGCGCGGATCAGGCGTTCCAGCTCGACGGCCGGGCGGCTCCAGTCGATGCGCGCTTCGTCCTTGTTCAGCTTGTGGGCATAGGTGGCCAGGGCATCGTCCTGGACTTCACCGTGCAGCGAACCGTCTGCCAGGCCGGCGATGGCCTGGACTACAGCCGGGGGGCCCATTTCGGCGAGGCGGTCGTGCAGGCTGCCGCCGGTGTCTTCGGCGCTGATCGGGGTGACCACCTTGAGCAGCATCGGCCCGGTATCCAGGCCGGCTTCCATGCGCATCACGGTCACGCCGCTCTCGGCATCGCCCGCTTCCACGGCGCGCTGGATTGGCGCCGCTCCGCGCCAGCGTGGCAGCAAGGAGGCGTGGCTGTTGATACATCCCAGCCGCGGGATGTCGAGGACGACTTGCGGCAGGATCAGGCCATAGGCGACCACCACCATCAGGTCCGGCTTCAGCGCCGCCAGTTCGGCCTGGGCTTCGGCGTTGCGCAGCGTCGGCGGCTGGAATACCGGGATGTCATGGGCCACGGCCAATTGCTTGACCGGGCTCGGCATGAGCTTCTGGCCACGGCCGGCGGGGCGGTCGGGCTGGGTGTAGACGGCCACGATCTCGTACGGGCTGTCGAGCAGGGCCTTGAGGTGTTCGGCGGCAAACTCTGGAGTGCCTGCAAAGACGATGCGCATGGAGTTCTCGCTTGCAAAAAGAAAAAAGGCTTGCCGGAGCAAGCCTTCTGGGAGGTGGGGATCAGGCTTGCTGGCGGTGCTGCTTTTCCAGCTTCTTCTTGATCCGGTCGCGCTTGAGCTGCGACAGGTAGTCGACGAACAGCTTGCCGTTCAGGTGATCGAACTCGTGCTGCACGCACACCGCCAGCAGGCCTTCGCATTCCAGTTCGTACGGCTTGCCGTCGCGGTCCTGGGCCTTGACCCGTACACGCAGCGGGCGGTCGACGTTCTCGTAGAAGCCCGGTACCGACAGGCAACCTTCCTGGTACTGGCCCATGTCGTGGGTCAGCTCTTCGACCGTCGGGTTGATGAAGACGCGCGGCTCGCTGCGGTCTTCGCTGAGGTCCATGACCACGACCTGCAGGTGCACGTTGACCTGAGTGGCGGCCAGGCCGATGCCGGGGGCTTCGTACATGGTTTCAAACATGTCATCGATCAGCTGACGCAGGGCGTCGTCGAACACCGTTACCGGTTTGGCAATGGTGCGCAGGCGCGGGTCGGGGAATTCGAGAATGTTCAAGATGGCCATAAGGTCAGGCAGTCACTGTGCGGTCGGTTGAAAACTGAGCACACATAATAAAGGGAAACGGGGATTTCAGCACCTGTGAAAGCTCGTCTAGGGTCTCTATAGGCCTGATAGCCGCCAAATCATGGACAGCTTTTCAAAGTGTTACCCACAAACTTATCCACAAGTTGTGCCACGTAGATGGCCCTGTTTTGATCAAGGATGATCCCCATGCCGACTTACCATTCGTCGCCTTGTCCGCCTGCCGAACTGGAGGCGCGGTTACGCCTGCATCGCCTGCCAGAGACAGGATTGCGACGCTTTCACACCTTGCTGGAGGCCTTTGGCAGTGCATCTTCGGCGCTGAGTGCGCCGGGCTCGGCCTGGCGCGCGTTAGGCATCGGGCAGACCACCATCGATGCCCGGCGCAGCGCCGAAGTGCGCGATGGCGCGCTGGCCGCAATGGCCTGGCTAGAGCGCCCGGGCCAGCATTTACTGATGTGGGACGGCCCTGACTACCCGGCACTGCTTAGGGAAATCGACGATGCCCCACCGCTGCTTTTCGTGGCTGGCAATACAGCACTGCTCGACCGACCTCAGCTGGCCATTGTGGGCAGCAGGCGTGCCACACCTCCGGCACTCGATACGGCCAGGGCATTTTCCCGTTATCTGGCGCAGGCCGGTTTCACCATCACCAGCGGGCTGGCCTTGGGCATCGATGGTGCCGCTCATCGGGCGGCGCTAGAGGTCGGCGGGGGTACCATCGGTGTGCTGGGAACAGGCTTGCAAAAACTTTATCCACAGCGCCACCGCGACCTTGCGCGGATGATGATCGACATGGACGGTGCACTGGTGTCCGAGTACCCGCTCGATGCCGGGCCGTTGCCAGGCAACTTCCCGCGGCGCAATCGCATCATCAGCGGCCTGTCGCTCGGTGTGCTGGTGGTCGAGGCCAGCCTTGCCAGCGGCTCGTTGATCACCGCCCGCCTGGCGGCTGAGCAAGGTCGCGAGGTGTACGCGATTCCAGGTTCGATCCACCACCCGGCGGCCAAGGGCTGCCATCAGCTGATTCGTGATGGCGCACTGCTGGTGGAAAGCGTGGAACAGATACTGGAAAGCCTGCGCGGTTGGCAGAACCTGCCGCCCGCTGTGGTAGAGAACCCGCCGCATCCACTGCTTGCCCTGCTGCATGCCGCGCCACAGACTAGCGAGAACCTGGCCCACTTCAGCGACCAGCCGCTGGCCGAGGTGTTGGCGCAGCTGACGGAACTGGAGCTTGAAGGCCGGGTCAGCAATGTCGGCGGGCGTTGGTTTGCCCGCGCTGGCTAAGTACACTGCGCGCAAGCAAGGTTAAAAGGCGGAGAGACGCAAATGGTGAGCAGTTTTCGTGTGCAACAAGCCGCACGTGAGATCCGGGCGGGCGCAGTCATCGCCTACCCGACGGAAGCGGTCTGGGGCCTGGGCTGCGACCCATGGAACGAGGACGCGGTGTATCGCCTGCTGGCACTGAAGTCGCGGCCTGTGGATAAAGGGCTGATCCTGATTGCCGACAACATCCGCCAGTTCGATTTCCTGTTCGAAGATTTTCCCCAGGACTGGATTGATCGCATGGGCAGCACCTGGCCGGGGCCGAACACCTGGCTGGTGCCGCACCAGGACCTGTTGCCGGAGTGGGTGACCGGGCAGCATGACACCGTGGCATTGCGGGTCAGTGATCATCCCCAGGTGCGCGAGCTGTGCGCATTGGTTGGGCCGCTGATTTCCACCTCGTGCAATCCGGGCGGGCGCCCGGCGGCGAAGAGCCGGTTGCGGGTGGAGCAGTATTTCCATGGCCAGCTGGACCTGGTGCTCGGTGGGGCGCTGGGGGGGCGGAAGAATCCGAGTGTGATTCGCAACCTTGCTACTGGCGAAGTCGTTCGCCCGGGCTGATACCTACACACAGGCCTGGCGGGTGGACTTGGTCCCTTGTGGGAGCGGGCGTGCCCGCGAAAAATCCAGCGCGGTACATGGCATGGGCTTCGCCCGTGTTCGCGAGCATGCCCGCTCCCACAGGTTAGGGCCAAGCCTGCGCCGATTTTTCTAACATGCGCGAAGAAGGCCGCGGCATGTTCTGGTCGAACCTGCATGCGATTGAAATGGCGGAGGGTGTGATTGAAGCGATTCTCGATGGTATCGAGACGACACCAACATCGGCGAAGCAGCCCTCACAGGGGTAGCGCTGTACTCAAGGCAGATGCTGGACTTGTGGGCGGGTTCACCCGCGAACACCGGCGAAGCCGGTGCCATGCTCCGCGGCGCCTTCTTCGCGGGTGAACCCGCTCCCACAGGGGGAGTATCTACTGGCTTGAGAGCAGTGTTCGGCTCAAGGCAGCAAAACGGTAGAGCCGACGGTCCTGCGCGCCGACAGCTCCGCCTGCGCCTTCGCCGCCTCACTCAACGGATACCGTTGCTGGATATCCACAACCAGCTTGCCACTGCCAATCATCGCAAACAGGTCATCCGCCATAGCCTGGGTGTTCTCGGCATTATTCGCATAGGTCGCCAATGTCGGCCGGGTCACATACAGCGACCCCTTAGCCGACAAAATTCCCAGGTTCACCCCACTCACCGCGCCCGAGGCATTGCCGAAACTCACCATCAACCCGCGCGGGCGCAGGCAGTCCAGCGAGGTCAGCCAGGTGTCGGCACCGACGCCGTCATACACCACCGGGCACTTCTGGCCATCGGTCAGTTCCAGCACCCGCTTGGCCACGTCCTCGCGGCTGTAGTCGATGGTCGCCCAAGCCCCTAGCGCCTTGGCCCGCTCAGCCTTTTCGGCGGAGCTTACGGTACCGATCAGCTTGGCGCCCAAGGCCTTGGCCCATTGGCACGCCAGCGACCCCACGCCACCTGCGGCGGCATGGAACAGGATCACGTCACCCGGTTTTACCTCATAAGTCTGTTTCAGCAGGTACTGCACGGTCAGCCCCTTGAGCATCACCGCTGCCGCCTGCTCGAAACTGATGTTGTCAGGCAGCTTGACCAGATTGGCCTCCGGCAGCGTATGCACTTCGCTGTAGGCACCAAGAGGGCCACCGGCATGGGCCACGCGGTCGCCAACTTTCAGGCGGGTCACGCCCTCGCCCACTGCCTCGACCACGCCCGCCGCTTCAGTACCCAGGCCAGAAGGCAGGGACGGCGGTGCATACAGCCCGCTGCGGAAGTAAGTGTCGATGAAGTTCAGGCCGATCGCATGGTTACGCACGCGCACCTGCTGCGGCCCGGGTGGGGCGGGTTCGAATTCCACAAGCTGCAGCACTTCCGGGCCGCCATGCTGGCTGAACTGGATACGCTTGGCCATCTCGCACTCCTGTTGTCGGGATCGGGAAAAGGCCTTCTATCGGACGCCTTTGCTTGATCGCCGTCAACTGCGGCGCGCGCGCCGGCGGTGGTATGCTACGCGGCGAATTCTTCCCTGCCCGTTCCTGGTGACCCGATGACTAGCCGCACCGAGGCCGTGAAAGCCTACCTGCTCGACCTGCAAGACCGCATCTGCTCTGCCCTCGAAGCCGAAGACGGCGGCGCCCGCTTCGTCGAGGATGCCTGGGTGCGCGAAGCCGGTGGCGGGGGCCGTACGCGGGTGATCGGCGACGGTAAGTTGATCGAGAAAGGCGGGGTCAACTTCTCCCACGTGTTCGGCGCCGGCTTGCCGCCGTCGGCCAGCGCCCACCGCCCGGAACTGGCGGGTCGTGGTTTCGAGGCCTTGGGCGTGTCGCTGGTGATCCACCCGCACAACCCGCATGTGCCGACGTCCCATGCCAACGTGCGCTTCTTCATCGCCGAGAAGGAAGGTGAAGAGGCGGTCTGGTGGTTCGGCGGCGGCTTCGACCTGACCCCGTACTACGGCAACGAGGAAGACTGCATCCACTGGCACCGCGTGGCCGAACAGGCCTGCGCGCCGTTCGGCGCCGACGTGTACCCGCGCTACAAGGCCTGGTGCGACCGTTACTTCCACCTCAAGCACCGCGGCGAGCCGCGTGGCATCGGCGGCCTGTTCTTCGACGACCTGAACGAGTGGGACTTCGACACCTGCTTCGCCTTCCTGCGCGCCATCGGTGACGCCTACGTCGAGGCCTACCTGCCGATCGTCCAGCGCCGCAAGAACACCCCCTTCACCCCGCAGCAGCGCGAGTTCCAGGAATACCGCCGCGGCCGCTACGTGGAGTTCAACCTGGTCTATGACCGTGGCACCCTGTTCGGCCTGCAGTCTGGTGGCCGTACCGAGTCGATCCTCATGTCGCTGCCGCCGCAAGTGCGCTGGGGCTACGACTGGAAGGCCGCGCCCGGTAGTGAGGAAGCACGCCTGACCGAATACTTCCTGCAGGACCGCGACTGGCTCGGCCAGTAAGCCTGTGGATAAACAAGGAATCGCCATGGACCAGTACGTTGTTTTCGGTAACCCCATCGGCCACAGCAAGTCGCCGCTGATCCACCGCCTGTTCGCCGAACAGACCGGCCAGGACCTGGAGTACTCGACCCTGCTGGCACCGCTGGACGAGTTCAGTGACTGCGCACGCGGCTTCTTCAAGCAAGGTAGCGGTGGCAATGTCACCGTGCCGTTCAAGGAAGAAGCCTACCGCCTGTGCGACAGCCTGACCCCGCGGGCCCAGCGTGCAGGTGCGGTGAACACGCTGAGCAAGCTGGCCGACGGCACCCTGCAGGGCGATAACACCGACGGCGCCGGCCTGGTGCGCGACCTGACGATGAACGCCGGGGTCGAACTGGCCGGCAAGCGCATTCTCATCCTCGGGGCTGGCGGTGCCGTGCGCGGCGTGCTGGAGCCGATCCTGGCGCACCAGCCGCAGTCGCTGGTAATCGCCAACCGTACCGTGGAAAAGGCCGAGCAATTGGCGCGGGAGTTCGATGAACTGGGGCCCGTGGTGGCAAGCGGGTTTGCCTGGTTGCAGGAGCCGGTGGACGTGATCATCAACGCCACTTCGGCAAGCCTGGCCGGTGAGCTGCCGCCGATTGCCGACAGCCTGGTCGAGGCGGGGCGCACGGTGTGCTACGACATGATGTATGGCAAGGAGCCGACGCCGTTCTGCCAGTGGGCCACCCAGCTGGGTGCGGCCAAGGTGCTGGATGGCTTGGGGATGCTGGCTGAGCAGGCGGCTGAGGCCTTCTTTATCTGGCGTGGAGTACGGCCGGATACGGCACCAGTGCTTGCTGAACTGCGCCGCCAACTCGCTCGGGGCTGAGATTGTCGGGGCCGCTTTGCGGCCCATCGCAGGCAAGCCAGCTCCCACAGGTACAGTGCCAACTTCAGGTATTGTGATATCCCTGTAGGAGCCGGCTTGCCGGCGATGAGGCCGGTGCAGGTCAAAGCTTGGCTTTGACGGCCTCAAGAGCATCGCCACCGGCTTTGGTGGTCACCCCGGCCAACCATCCTTCCAGCCGCTCGGGATGCTGCTTGATCCAGGCCTTGGCTGCCTCATCGTAGCTCACCTTCTTATCCACAACCTCGGCCATGATGGTGTTTTCCATGTCCAGGGTGAAACTCAGGTTGCCCAGCAGCTTCGCTGCATTGGGGCAGGCTTGTGGATAACCCTTGCGGGTCAGCGTGAACACCTCGCCCTTGCTGCCAAACCACTTCTCCCCGCCAGTCAGGTAATGCATCTTCAGCTTCACGTTCATCGGATGCGGCGTCCAGCCGAGGAAGGTGATGAACTGTTGCTTCTTCACCGCCCGGTCGACCTGCGCCAGCATCGCCTGCTCACTGGACTCCACTAGTTTCCACTGGCCAAGGTTGAATTCGTTCTTGTCGATGATCTCCTTCAGCGACAAGTTCGCAGGCGCGCCTGAGCCGATGCCGTACAGCTTCTTGTCGAACTGGTCGGCGTGCTTCTGCAGGTCGGCAAAATCCTTCACCCCGGCATTCCATACGTAATCCGGTACCGCCAGGGTGAACTCGGTGCCTTCCAGGTTGCGCGACAGCTGCTGCACATCGCCATTGGCGATGAACTTGTCATGGAAACCTTGCTGCGCCGGCATCCAGTTGCCTAGGAAGGCATCGACCCGGCCGTCCTTGAGGCCGCCGTAGATGATCGGCACCGCCAGGCTGTCGATCTTCACCTGGTAGCCGAGGCTTTCCAGCAGCAGCCGGGCGACAGCGTTGGTCGAGGCGATGTCGCTCCAGCCGGGGTCGGCCATTTTCACGGTGCTGCATTGTGCGTCGCCGTCGGCGGCATGGGCCGTGGCAGTGGCTAGCGCCACGGCGAATACGATGGTGGAGAACTTGTGCATGGCGGCCTCTCTTCTCAATCCATAGGTGCGGGCTGTGGATAACGTGCCTTGCGCTCGAGGTCGTCGAGATCGATATGGTTGCGCATGTACTGTTGGCTGGCATCCACCAGGGGTTGGTGGTCCCAGCTTTTCAGTTTGCCGATGGCCAGCGCCTCGGCCACCAGTCGACGGCGGCGTTGGCTGGCCAGGACTTGCTGGCGGAGGGTGGGAATATCCCAGCGCTGGCGTGCTTCATCGACGAATGCCTGCAGCAGCGCCTGATGGTCCGGGCTGCCGGTGAGGTTCTCCCGCTCGTGCGGGTCGCGGCTCAGGTCATAGAGTAGGCAGGGGTCATCTTCGCTGTACACGAATTTGTACGGCCCACGGCGGATCATCATCAGCGGGCCGACGGTGCCTTCGGCCATGTATTCACCGATGACCTCGTCGTGGCCATCTTGCCCTTGCAGGTGGCCGAGCAGTGAGCGGCCATCCAGGTGCAGCTGGTTATCCACAGCACCGCCGGCCAGTTCCACCAGGGTTGGCAGCAGGTCGCAGGTCGATACCGAGGCACCGATCCGGCTTGCGGCGAAGCGTTTGGGTGCGTGGACCAGCAACGGTACACGCGCCGACATTTCGAACCAGTGCATCTTGTACCAGAGCCCACGCTCGCCGAGCATGTCGCCATGGTCACCGGAGAACACGATCAGGGTGTCGTCGGCCAGGTTGCATTCTTCCAGGGTCTGCAACAGCTGGCCGATGTTGTCGTCGATGTAGCTGCAGGCGCCGAAGTAGGCGCGGCGGGCGTCGCGGATCTTGTCCACAGGCAGCGGTTTGTTCCACAGGTCGTAGACCTTGAGCAGGCGTTGCGAATGCGGGTCGAGTTCGGTCTGGCTGAATTCGGCGTGGGGCATGGGGATATCCACAGCCTCGTAGCGATCCCAGTAGCGCTTGGGGATGGTGTACGGGTCGTGCGGATGGGTCATGGACACGGTCAGGCAGAACGGCCGGCCATCGTTTTCGCGCACATGGTCGTAGAGGTACTGGCGTGCTTTGAAGACGACCTCCTCGTCGAAGTCCAGCTGGTTGGTACGCACGCAGGGCCCAGCCTGTAGCACCGAGGACATGTTGTGGTACCAGCTCGGGCGCACGTCCGGCTCATCCCAGTTCACCGCCCAGCCGTAGTCAGCCGGGTAGATGTCGCTGGTCAGGCGCTCCTCGTAGCCGTGCAACTGGTCCGGGCCGCAGAAATGCATCTTGCCCGACAGCGCGGTGCGGTAGCCCAGGCGGCGCAGGTAGTGTGCATAAGTCGGCACGTCAGCGGGGAAATCGGCCGCGTTGTCGTAGGCGCCGATGCGACTCGGCAGCTGGCCGCTGACCAGGGTGAAGCGTGACGGTGCGCACAGCGGGCTGTTGCAGTAGGCCGAGTCGAACACCACTGCCTGCTTGGCGAGGCGGCTCAGATGGGGCATCTGGATCGGCGAAGGGCCGTAGATCGGCAGCAGGGGCGCGGCCATCTGGTCGGCCATGATGAACAGGATATTCGGGCGCGTCATGGTGGCTTCCATCGTTTAGGGTTATGCGAACCGCTTGCCTACCAAGATGCGACTGTGGATAACATGGGTAAAGCCCATGGCGGGCAATGTCTGGGATTAGCTGAGCTTATGTTTGATCACCTTGCCGAGTTGTCGCTGGATGCCTTGCGTGTGTTCGAGGCCGCAGCCCGCTTGCGTGGGTTTACCGCAGCGGCGCTGGAACTGGGCACTACGCAACCGGCGGTTAGCCAGCAGGTGAAGCGCCTGGAGGCGCAGCTGGGCACACGCCTGTTCGACCGTATCTACCGCGGCATCGAGCTGACCGAGGCGGGCCAGCTGCTGTTCGAGCAGGTGCATCAAGGTTTGCAAGCCATGGATGACGGCATTGCCTTGGCCAGTGGGCGTGGCCAGCGGGAAGTGCTGCAGGTGGCCACCGACTTTGCTTTTGCGGCGTTCTGGCTGATGCCACGGCTGCAGCGCTTTCACGAAGCTTATCCACAGGTCGATGTGAGCCTGGTGACGGGTGAGCGCAGCCAGGGGATGCTACGCCCGGATATCGATGTGGCGGTGCTGTTCGGCGATGGGCGCTTTCATCAGGGCGAAAGCCGCTGGTTGTTCGATGAGGAGGTTTTCCCGGTCTGCAGCCCGCGGCTGATTCATGGCAAACCCTTGTCAGCCGTGGCTTTGCAGCGATTGCCGTTGCTCCACTTGCGCGGTGAGCAGGCTAGTCGCTGGTTTGACTGGGCGGGGGTGTTTCGCGGCTTTGGCGTGGCCAGCCCACCGCCGGCTGGGCAGTTGCGGTTCGATAACTACACACTGCTGATTCAGGCGGCGATTGCCGGGCAAGGAGTGGCGATTGGCTGGGGCCACCTGGTTGATGGGCTGGTGGAGCAAGGGTTGCTGTGTCGGCCGTTGGAGGGGAGTTTGCGGTCGGCGCGGGGGTATTACGCGGTGCTGCCGCCGCGTAAACGGCGTGGGGCGTTGATCGAGCGGTTTGTGGATTGGCTGGAGCGAGAGCGCAGCCTGTGACATCCGTGGGGGGCTGCGCAGCTCCCGGTAAGCTAGACCACGAAGTTCAAATGCTCGCCCCGATGCAGGTCCAGTTCCAGCATATCCACCATCCCCGCCGCCACGCGTGCCAGGCCCTCATCCGCAAGCGTTGGCGGCATGTTGATCAGCGTCCAGTGCAACGCACTGCGCTGCAGCCTATTGACCACTTCATCAACCGCTTCGCGCTGTTCTTCGCTGTACTTACCCGGCACATCCAGCACATCAAAATCGCCCACCAGCAACAGCCGGCGTATAGTCGTGCGGGCAAGCCCGACCACTAGCGCTCCGCTCGCCCGCGCCTGCGCCGCCAGATCGCCCGGCGCCAGCAGGGCAATCACTGCGGAGCCCCCTGCCGCGCCCTGCTCCGCCTGGTCGGCATCGCCCAGCCCGCCTATCTTGAAATGCAGGCCAGGGCGCGGCGCATGGCGGTTGAGGTCGTCGACTACCGCAATGACTTCGTGCTGGCGCGCCAGCAACTCGATCATCAGGGCGTTGCCCAGGCTGCTTTCAGCCCCGAACAACACCAGTTTGAACACTGGGGTTTCGGCATTTTTCACCGCATCACTCCCTTTGCAGGTGGGGGTGATGGTTGGACCGCAATCAGGAGTTATCGTGCAGAGGATCAAGGGCTACCACGCCCACGTGTACTACGACGCATCCACCTTCGAGCAGGCCCGTGAGCTGTGCGAGGAGGCGGCGCGGCTGTTTCCCGTGACCATGGGGCGTATGCACCAGAAACCGGTCGGCCCGCACCCGGATTGGAGCTGCCAGCTGGCTTTCGAGCCGGAGTTCGTAGGGGTGGTACTGCCTTGGCTGGCGCTGTATCGGAAGGGCTTGGTGGTGTTTCTGCATCCGCTGACCGGGGATGAGCTGGCGGATCACCGGGATCATGCGATCTGGATGGGGGCTGTGAGGCCGCTGGATCTGTCGATCTTCGGGGGCTAGATCTTCATCGCCGGCTTGCCGGCGATGAAGGCGAGGTGGATCAGCGGCGAGCGCCGCGCACCCCTTCAGCCAGTGCCGAGCACAGGCTCAGCACGTCTTTGACGGCCTGACCGGGTTCCTTGGCCTGGGCAATCTTGTCCACCAGCGCCGAACCTACCACCACACCATCGGCCAAGCGTGCGATCGCGGCAGCCTGCTCCGGAGTACGGATACCGAAACCGACGCTGATCGGCAGGTCGGTATGCCGACGCAGGCGGGCAATCGCCTCGGTCACGTGTTCGGTAGTCGCGGAACCGGCACCGGTCACGCCCGCCACCGACACGTAGTAGACGAACCCGGAGCTGCGCTCCAGTACGCGCGGCAGGCGTGCATCGTCGGTGGTCGGGGTGGTCAGGCGGATGAAGTCGATGCCTGCAGCCTGGGCCGGGGTGGCCAGCTCGGCGTCGTGCTCAGGTGGCAGGTCGACGATGATCAGGCCATCGACGCCGGCAGCCTTGGCTTCGGCAACGAACTTATCCACACCGAAGCGGTGGATCGGGTTGTAGTAACCCATCAGCACGATCGGCGTGGTGTGGTTATCCACACGGAATTCGCCAACCATCTGCAGGGTCTTGGCCAAGGTCTGGCCGGCTTCCAGGGCGCGCAGGGTGGCGAGCTGGATGGCCACGCCATCGGCCATCGGGTCGGTGAACGGCATGCCCAGTTCGATCACATCGGCGCCGGCAGCCGGCAGGCCCTTGAGGATCTGCAGCGAAGCGTCATAGCCCGGGTCACCAGCAGTGACGAAGGTGACCAGCGCGGAGCGGCCTTCGGCCTTCAGCTGCGCGAAGCGTTGTTCAAGACGGCTCATGCCTGTTTCTCCTGGGCTGCCATGTGGTTCATCACGGTTTGCATGTCTTTGTCGCCGCGGCCGGACAGGCAAATCACCATCAGGTGATCCTTGGGCAGGTTCGGTGCGCGCTTGATCGCTTCGGCCAGGGCGTGGGAGCTTTCCAGGGCCGGAATGATGCCTTCCAGACGGCAGGTAGCATGGAACGCATCCAGTGCTTCGTCGTCGGTGATGCTGACGTACTCGACGCGCTTCACTTCATGCAGGTAGGCGTGCTCCGGGCCGATGCCCGGGTAGTCGAGGCCGGCGGAAATCGAGTGGGCGTCAGTGATCTGGCCGTCTTCGTCCTGCAGCAGGTAGGTGCGGTTGCCGTGCAGTACGCCCGGTACCCCGCCGTTCAGGCTGGCGGCGTGCTTGTCGGTGTGCACGCCGTGGCCGCCGGCTTCGACGCCGATGATCTGCACGCTTGGTTCTTCGAGGAATTCATGGAACAGGCCCATGGCGTTGGAGCCACCGCCCACGCAGGCAATCAGGCTGTCTGGCAGGCGGCCTTCCTTCTCTTGCAGCTGGGCGCGGGTTTCCTTGCCGATGATCGACTGGAAGTCGCGGACCATCGCCGGGTACGGGTGCGGGCCGGCCACGGTGCCGATCAGGTAGAAGGTGTCGTCGACGTTGGTGACCCAGTCGCGCAGGGCCTCGTTCATGGCGTCTTTCAGGGTGCCGGTGCCGGCGGTGACCGGGACGATCTCGGCGCCCAGCAGCTTCATGCGGAACACGTTGGCCTGCTGGCGCTCGATGTCGGTGGCGCCCATGTAGATCACGCAAGGCAAACCGAAGCGCGCAGCCACGGTGGCGGTGGCCACGCCGTGCATGCCGGCGCCGGTTTCGGCGATCAGGCGCTTCTTGCCCATGCGCTTGGCCAGCAGCACCTGGCCGATGCAGTTGTTCACCTTGTGTGCGCCGGTGTGGTTGAGCTCTTCACGCTTGAAGAAGATCTTCGCGCCGCCGCAGCGCTCGGTCAGGCGCTCGGCGAAGTACAGCGGGTTCGGGCGGCCGATGTAGTCGCGCTGGAAGTAGGCCAGTTCTTCGAGGAACTTGGGGTCGGCCTTGGCCGCTTCGTATTCGCGGGCCAGGTCCAGCACCAGCGGCATCAGGGTTTCGGCCACGTAGCGGCCGCCGAACGAGCCGAACAGGCCGTTGGCGTCGGGGCCGGGACGGTATTGGGACTGGGTCATGGGGCGCTCCAAGGCGTAATCAATGAGTGATGGGCTTTACTCTAACCACGGCAAGCCCGGCTGAAAACCGATAAGATTGCGTAAACTTGTCAGAAAAACTCACAGGTAAAATGGCCCACGACCTCCCTCCCCTCAACGCCCTGCGGGCCTTCGAGGCCACTGCCCGGCTCAACAGCGTCAGCCAGGCGGCCGAAGTGCTGCACGTCACCCATGGCGCCGTCAGCCGGCAGATCAAGGTGCTTGAAGAGCACCTGGGCGTGGCCCTGTTCATCAAGGACGGGCGCGGCATCAAACTCACAGATGCCGGCATGCGATTGCGTGATGCCAGCGGCGAGGCGTTCGACCGCCTGCGCAGCGTGTGCGCCGAGTTGAGCCGCGATGTGAGCGAGGCGCCGTTTGTGCTGGGCTGTTCCGGCAGCCTGCTGGCGCGCTGGTTCATCCCCAGGTTGGGGCGGCTGAAGGCTGACTTGCCCGAGTTGCGCCTGCACCTGTCGGCGGGTGAAGGCGACCTCGACCCGCGCCGGCCTGGGCTGGATGCGTTGCTGGTGTATGCCGAACCGCCGTGGCCAGCGGACATGCAGGTGCATGTGCTGGCGCAAGAGCGCATCGGCCCTGTGCTGAGCCCGCATTTCGCCGGTTTCGACCGCTTGCAGGCAGCACCCGCCAAGGCCCTGCTGGACGAAGCCCTGTTGCATACCACTTCACGCCCGCAGGCGTGGCCCACCTGGGCATCTGAACAAGGTCTGGACGCTGGCGCGTTGAAATACGGCCAGGCGTTCGAGCATCTGTATTACTTGCTGGAGGCAGCGGTTGCCGGCCTTGGGGTGGCGATTGCTCCCCAACCACTGGTTGCCGATGACCTGCGAGCCGGACGTTTGAGTGCACCGTGGGGCTTTTCGCCGACGCCTGCAGCGCTGGCGTTGTGGGTGCCTCGGCGCGCCGCAGATGGGCGCGCCGAGCAACTGGCGCAGTGGCTACGCGCCGAACTGGCCAGGCAGAGCGCTTAGTTGCGCTTGCACAGCAGGTACGCCGCCAGCAGGCCAAGCGCGCCAATGGCAACGCCTGCGGTGGTGTACGGGTGCTCCTGGGCGTAGTCGCGGGTGGCGATACCGGTCTGGCGGGTGCGTTCTTTCACCTCTTCATAGGCATCGCTGATAAGGCTGCGTGAATGGCGCAGCGCGCTTTCGGCGTTGCTGCGCATCGCCTTCACTGACTTCTGGGTTTCCTCGGAGGCATCGTGCTTCAGGTTCTCCAGGCTTTTCAGGAGGCTTTCGATCTCCGCTTCCATGCTTTCCAGGGACGTTTTACGCAGCGAGTTGCGGTGCATGTTGACTCTCCTTTGCAGTATGGACTGTAAGGATTGCGACCCCGGGGGTGCGCAAAAGTGCGATCGAACTTTGGCAAAGGGCAGCCGCTCGCAGGTAAACCGGGCTTGCACTGCTAGGCTCAATCTCACTGTCACCCAAGGAGAACGCTCATGACCGATCATCACACTTACAAGAAGATCGAGCTGGTGGGTTCCTCGCCCACCAGCATCGAAGAGGCGATCAACAATGCCCTGGCCGAAGCCGGCAAGAGCATCAAGCACCTGGAGTGGTTCGAAGTGGTCGATACCCGTGGCCATATCCGCGACAACAAGGCGGCGCATTTCCAGGTCACGCTGAAGGTTGGCTTCCGCATCGCCAACAGCTGAAACATTCCCGGGCTGGAATAGCCCTGCGTGATGGCGTTATAACACCGGAGGGCGCCTTGGCGGCGCCCTTCTGGTCTTCTCATCTGTACAAGGAATGCGATCGATGAAGAAACTGATGCTGGCGTTGGGTTTGATGGTGCTGGCCGGTGGGGCGATGGCCGCCGGCAAACCCTGTGAAGAGCTCAAGGCCGAGATCGCCTCGAAGCTCGATGCCAAGGGTGTGAAGGGTTACAAGCTGGAAATCGTCAAGAAAGGTGAGCCGGCTGGCAAGGTAATCGGCAGCTGTGAGGGCGGTAGCAAGGAGATTGTCTACCGCCGCGGCTAATGCGCTGGATTCTTCGCGGGCTTGCCCGCGAAGATACTTACTCGGCCTTCAGCGCCTGTGCCATCAGCTCATACGACCGAATCCGGTCCGCATGTTCATACAGATCACAGGTGAAGATCAGCTCATCCGCCCCAGTCTGCTCCAGCAGCACTTCCACTTTGGCCCGTACCTTCTGCGGGCTGCCGATCATCGCCAGGCCGAGGAAGCTCCCCACGGCATCGCGCTCATGGGGCAGCCATAGCCCGTCCATGCTGGGTACTGGCGGTTTTTGCATCAGGCTCTGGCCACGGATCAGCGCCAGGATTCGCTGGTACACCGAGGTTGCCAGGTATTCGGCTTTTTCGTCGGTTTCCGCCACAACCATCGGAATCCCCAGCATCACATAGGGCTTGTCCAGCGTGGTCGACGGCTTGAAATGGTCGCGATAGATGCGGATCGCCTCATGCATGTAGCGCGGGGCGAAATGCGAAGCGAAGGCATACGGCATGCCGCGCATGCCGGCCAGTTGCGCGCTGAACAGGCTGGAACCGAGTAGCCACAGGGGCACGTTGGTGTCGTGACCGGGCACAGCGATCACTTTTTGATCATCGGTCCGCGGGCCAAGGTAGCGCGACAGCTCCTCGACGTCATCCGGGAAGTCATCGGCGCTGCCGGCGCGGTCGCGGCGCAAGGCGTAGGCAGTCATCTGGTCGGAGCCTGGTGCACGGCCCAGGCCCAGGTCGATACGCCCGGGATACAGGCTGGCCAATGTGCCGAACTGCTCGGCGATCACCAGCGGCGCATGGTTGGGCAGCATGATGCCGCCGGAGCCGACGCGAATGGTTGAAGTGCCGCCGGCCAGGTAGCCGATGAGTACCGAGGTGGCCGAGCTGGCGATGCCGTCCATGTTGTGGTGTTCGGCCACCCAGAAGCGGTTGTAGCCAAACCGCTCGACATGCCGGGCCAGGTCCAGCGAGTTGTGCAGCGATTGCGCCGGGCCTTGGTCGGCGCGCACCGGCACCAAGTCAAGGGTGGATATCTTCAGGTCACGCAGCTGCGTCATTGGAGCCTCCGCAAGAGTGGTTGGCCCGGAGGCCTTTAGAACTCTGTATGGGCAGATTCGAAGGATTCAATGCTCACTGTGTGATTGCTCTGAACTTGCTGTAAGACGCAGGCCTCGAAAATGTAGGTAGTAACCCTATGACCAGGAGGCATCATGAAAAAGACAGCATCGGCGATCTGGCAAGGTGGCCTGAAGGATGGCAAAGGCCTGCTTTCCACCGAAAGCGGGGCACTCAAGCAGAACCCTTATGGCTTCAACACCCGTTTCGAGGGCTCGCCGGGGACCAACCCGGAAGAGCTGATCGGCGCTGCCCATGCCGGCTGCTTCTCGATGGCCCTGTCGATGATGCTCGGTGAGGCCGGGCTCACTGCGGATCGCATCGATACCATTGCCGAAGTCACGCTGGACAAGCAACCCGACGGCTTTGCCATCACCGCCGTGCACCTGATCCTCAAGGCCAAGGTGCCGGGGGCCAGCGAGGCGCAGTTCCTCGAAATCGCCAACAAGGCCAAGGCCGGTTGCCCGGTGTCGAAAGTGCTCAACGCGAAGATCACCCTGGACGCTGCATTGGTGGGCTAGGCGGCGCAACGGCGACGGTTTGCTGTAGTCTAAACAGCGTCGGCAGCGCAGCTGCCTTGCCAGGAGCCGTTCCATGATTCGCGTAGCAATCGCCGTGCTGGCTTCGCTTGTGGCCACTTCTGCATTGGCGGCGGTGAAACCGTGCGAAGAACTCAAGGCTGAGATCGAAGCCAAGATCCAGGCCCAGGGTGTGACGTCCTATACCCTGGAAATCGTGCCCAACAGTGAGGTCAAGGATCAGAACATGGTCGTTGGCAGCTGTGAGGGCGGGACGAAGAAGATCATTTACCAGAAGAACGACCGATAAATGATTGGGGCCGCAAATGCGGCCCCAGTGCTTAGGGTATGCAGAACACGTCGCTTGGCTCGTTCACCACTACCTTGCGGCTGGCGTCGTACAGCAGCACCTGCGGGTCCATCACCGGTGCCCGAGCCTCCAGGCGATAGCGCTCGCCGGCCTTGAAGTCATCGAAGCGAACGGTCAGGTAGCAGGTCCGTTCCTTGGGGCTGGTGAGCATGCCGCCGGCATAGATTTCATAGTCGAACCGCACCACCAGTTCATGCTTGCCGGGGGTTAGCTGGAAGTAGCGGCCATCGTCCAGGCGCTGGCCGTCGAGGCGGTCGGCCATGAGTATGCGGCCAGGCGTGACGGTGTAGAGGTCGACCCACGCCTTGGCGGGGTCTACGGGCGGCAAGGGGCTGGCGCAAGCCCCCAGTGCACTGAGGGCGATCAGCATCATGGGCTGGCGCATGGCAAAACTCCCACTCGCGATACACAAGTTACAAGCATAGCGCCGTTTGTGCGGTTCAGGTGCGTTGGCAACCCGCTGGCAGGCCCTGCCCGACCAGTTTTTGCTGGTGGTCGTACAGCTTGATCCATGGCCGGAAGCCGATACTGCCGGCCTGCAGCTGGTAGCGCTGGCCGGCGCTGAAGTCCTTGAAGGTCAGCTTGACCTGGCAATCACGCCACAAGGGTTCGCCGACCGGGCCGATATTGCTTGGCGTGACCGGGAACTGGTAGCGCACGGTCAGCTCGTGGCTGCCGGGCGGCACCTCGAAATAGCGCGTATCAGCCCAGTCGCGCTCGTCCACCTGCTTGGCGTCCAGCGAGGCATCGTCATAGGGGGTGAGGTCGACCCAGGCCAGGTTCGGGTCCGGGTCGGGCAGGGTTGAACAGGCAGAAACCAGCAGCAGTGAGCCGGTGACCAACAGTGCACGCATGGCGAAAGTCCCCCTTGGCGAGATAGTCTTGGAGCGCATTGGCCGTGAGCGAGTTGGATAGCCCCAGATGGATCTCTTTGTTCTTTTCAAGCGCTCAGGCCCTGGGCCACTCGACTGTGTTTTCAGGCGTTTGGTTCCCCTGCTGGGCGCCTTTCTGCTGAACGGTTGCAGCACCGTGGGCTATTACGGCCAGTTGGCCGAGGGGCAATGGCAGCTGTTACGGGCGCGCCAGCCTGTGGACAAGGTGATTGCCGACCCGGCCAGCAGCCCGCGCTTGCGCACTCGCCTGGCCCATGCCGAAGAGGCGCGGGTGTTTGCCAGCGAACAGCTCAAGCTGCCGGACAACCGCAGCTATCGGCTCTACGCCGATCTGCAACGCCCCTACGTGGTGTGGAACGTGTTTGCCACGCCTGAACTGTCACTGCAGCCGGTAACCCACTGTTTCCCCATTGCCGGCTGCGTCGCCTACCGCGGCTATTACCGCCAGGGTGCGGCGCGTGGTGAGGCGGCGTTGATGCGCCAGCAAGGCCTGGACGTGTACGTGAGCGGTGTCGAAGCCTATTCGACGCTGGGCTGGTTCGATGACCCGATCCTGTCTTCGATGCTCGGTTGGGGGGATGAGCGGCTGGCCACGCTGATCTTCCATGAGCTGGCTCATCAGCGCTTTTATGTGCAGGACGACACCGAGTTCAACGAGTCGTTTGCCACCTTCGTCGAGCAGGAAGGCACGCGGCAATGGCGCGCAGCACGTGGGCTTGCGGCGATCGGGGCGGATCAGTCGCAGCAGAGCGACCAGTTCACCCGGTTGGTGCTGGCCAGCCGTGAGCGGTTGCAGGCGATTTATGCAGGGCCGTTGGACGATGTGCACAAGCGGGCGGCCAAGCAGGCGGAGTTCGAGCGCTTGCGCAGTGAGTACCAGCAGGTGCGGGACAGCCAGTGGAATGGGGACAAGCGCTATGACGCCTGGATCTATGCGCCGTTGAGCAATGCCAAGCTGTTGCCGTTCGGGCTTTATGACCAGTGGGTGCCGGCGTTTGCGGCCCTGTTCCGGGAGGTGGATGGGGATTGGGGGCGGTTTTACGGGCGGGTCGAGCAGCTTGGGCGATTGCCGGCTGCCGAGAGGAAAGCAGTTCTGCAGCAATTGATGTGAGCCGGTGATTTGGGGCCGCACAGCGGCCCCATTGCCCTCAGCCCTGGATAAAGGCCTGATGCATATCGGCCACAGTAGCGAAGTGGAAGGCCGGCGCCTCGGCCACCAGCTCTTCCTGGCTACCGAACCCATACCCCACCGCCACTGCCTGCAGGCCATTACTGCGAGCACCGATCAGGTCATGCTTGCGGTCGCCGATCATCAACGTCTGCGAAGGATCCAGCCCTTCCTCATCCAGCAGATGGCGGATCAGCTCGACCTTGTTGGTCCGCGTGCCATCCAGCTCGCTGCCATAGATCACCTTGAAATGGTGATCGAAAGCAAAATGCCGAGCAATTTCCCGGGCGAACTCCCACGGTTTGGACGTGGCGATATACAGCGTCCGGCCTTGGCCATTCAGGGCTTCGAGCAGTTCAGGCACCCCTTCGAACACCAGGTTCTCGTACAAGCCCGTGACTCGGAAGCGTTCCCGGTAGAAGTTCACTGCTTCCCACGCCTTGGCTTCATCGAAGCTGTAGAACTGCATGAAGGCCTGTAGCAGTGGCGGGCCGATGAAGTGTTCGAGGCGGGTCAGGTCGGGTTCGTCGATACCCAGCTTGGCCAGGGCGTACTGGATCGAGCGGGTGATGCCCAGACGTGGGTCGGTCAAGGTGCCGTCGAGGTCGAAGAGGATGTTCTGCTGGTGCATGTTCGTCTCGGTAGTCGGGATCATTGCGGTTGGTCGTAGCCTTCGGCCAGGTGCTGGTCCTTGAGCTTGACGTAGTTGCCGGCGCTGTAGGGGAAGAAGGCGTGTTCCTGATCGTTCAGCGGGCGCACCTGCTTCACCGGGCTGCCCATGTACAGGTAGCCACTGATCAGGCGCTTGCCGGGCGGCACCAGGCTGCCGGCACCGATGATCACTTCGTCTTCGACGATGGCGCCATCCATGATGGTGCTGCCCATGCCGACCAGGATACGGTTGCCCAGGGTGCAGCCATGCAGCATGACCTTGTGGCCGATGGTCACCTCGTCGCCGATGATCAGCGGGAAACCGTCAGGGTTGAACGGGCCGGCGTGGGTGATGTGCAGCACGCTGCCATCCTGCACGCTGGTGCGGGCGCCGATGCGGATGCGGTGCATGTCGCCGCGGATCACCGTCAGCGGCCAGACAGAGCTGTCCTCGCCGATTTCCACGTCACCCAGGACCACCGCCGAACGGTCGACGAACGCCCTGAGTCCCACTTTCGGAGTGTGTTGCTGGAAGCTGCGGATGGCCATGATAGCGTCTCTCATCTGTGCCGATAGGCAGGCTGCCTGCTGCGGTCGGCGTCGATTGTAATTAAGATGGGGCAGTGTTTCTTCTGCCAAGGTATCCGAACCGTGAGTGCGAACAACCCGCTTCTGCAGTCCTACGATCTGCCGCCCTTCTCGCAAATCCGTGCCGAACACGTGTTGCCGGCGATCGAAGCGATCCTGGCCGACAACCGTAAAGCCATTGCCGAGATCCTCGAACAACAGGGCAACAACCCTACCTGGGCCGGCCTGGTGCTGGCCATGGACGAACTGAACGACCGCCTGGGCGCCGCCTGGAGCCCGGTCAGCCACCTCAATGCGGTGTGCAACAGCCAGGAACTGCGCGAGGCCTATGAGTCCTGCCTGCCCGCGCTGAGTGCCTACTCTACCGAACTGGGCCAGAACCGTGCGCTGTTCGAAGCCTATCAGGCACTGGTCAACAGCCCGGAAGCCGCCAGCTTCGACGTGGCCCAGAAGACTATCCTCGAGCACGCCCTGCGTGACTTCCGCCTGTCGGGCATCGACCTGCCGGCCGACCAGCAGCAGCGTTATGCCGAAGTGCAGAGCAAGCTCAGCGAGCTGGGCAGCCGCTTCTCCAACCAGCTGCTCGACGCCACCCAGGCCTGGACCAAGCACGTCACCGACGAAGCCGCACTGGCCGGCCTGACCGATTCTGCCAAGGCGCAGATGGCGGCTGCTGCCCAGGCCAAGGGCCTCGACGGCTGGTTGATCACCCTGGAATTCCCCAGCTACTACGCGGTGATGACCTACGCCAGTGACCGCGCCCTGCGCGAAGAGCTGTACGCCGCCTACTGCACCCGTGCCTCGGACCAGGGCCCGAACGCCGGCCAGTTCGACAACGGCCCGGTCATGCAGCAGATCCTCGACCTGCGCCAGGAACTGGCCGGGCTGCTGGGCTACAAGAATTACGCCGAGCTGAGCCTGGCGACCAAGATGGCCGAGTCCAGCGACCAGGTGCTGAGCTTCCTGCGTGACCTGGCCAAGCGCTCCAAGCCGTTTGCCGCCCAGGACCTGCAGCAGCTCAAGGCCTACGCTGCCGAGCAGGGCTGCCCTGAGCTGGCCAGCTGGGACGCCGGTTACTTCGGCGAGAAGCTGCGCGAGCAGCGTTACAGCGTGTCGCAGGAAACCCTGCGCGCCTACTTCCCGATCGACAAGGTGCTCAGCGGCCTGTTCAGCATCGTCCAGCGCCTGTACGGCATCGAGATCGCCGAACTCAAGGGCTTCGACAGCTGGCACCCGGACGTGCGTCTGTTCGAGATCAAGGAAAACGGCCAGCACGTCGGTCGCTTCTTCTTCGACCTCTACGCCCGCGCCAACAAGCGTGGCGGTGCCTGGATGGACGGCGCCCGCGACCGTCGCCGTACTGCTGGCGGCGAGCTGCAGAGCCCGGTGGCCAACCTGGTGTGCAACTTCACCCCGGCCGCACCTGGCAAACCTGCGCTGCTGACCCACGATGAAGTCACCACGCTGTTCCACGAATTCGGCCACGGCCTGCACCATATGCTGACCCGCATCGAACATGCCGGTGTGTCCGGCATCAACGGCGTGGCCTGGGACGCGGTCGAGCTGCCAAGCCAGTTCATGGAAAACTGGTGCTGGGAGCCGGAAGGCCTGGCCTTGATCTCCAGCCACTACGAAACCGGCGCGGCTCTGCCCCAGGACCTGCTGGACAAGATGCTCGCGGCGAAAAACTTCCAGTCGGGCATGATGATGGTGCGCCAGCTGGAGTTCTCGCTGTTCGACTTCGAGCTGCACGCCAGCCACGGCGACGGCCGCAGCGTGCTGCAGGTACTTGAAGGTGTGCGCGATGAGGTTTCGGTAATGCGCCCGCCGGCGTACAACCGCTTCCCCAACAGCTTCGCGCATATCTTCGCTGGCGGTTACGCGGCGGGCTACTACAGCTACAAATGGGCTGAAGTGCTGTCGGCCGATGCCTTCTCACGCTTCGAGGAAGAAGGCGTGCTGAATGCCGAGACCGGCCGCGCGTTCCGTGAAGCGATCCTGGCCCGTGGCGGTTCGCGCGAACCCATGGAGCTGTTCGTGGACTTCCGTGGGCGTGAGCCTTCCATTGATGCATTGCTGCGCCACAGTGGCCTGACCGAGGACGCTGCGGCATGAGCGAGGTAGCTGTGAACAAGACCAAGAAACGCTTTATCGCCGGGGCGGTGTGCCCGGCGTGCAGCGAGCCCGACAAGCTGATGATGTGGAGCGAAGACGACGTACCGCACCGCGAGTGCGTGGCGTGTGGCTTTACCGACACCCTTAATGAGCAAGGCCTGTCGGTGCCCAAGGAGCTCGGTACGCGGGTCAACCAGCTGGCGCCGAAGGCAGCGCCGGCCAAGGTCCAGACCGTGCAGTTCTTCCCTAACCCGAAGTTGAAAAAACCGGCTGAGTGAAGCCGTCGTGCCGCCCGGGCCTGGTGCCCGGGCTGGCATGTGCTTGGGGTGTTAGATATGTAGCCCCCGCTTTTTCCCTGGCATAGCACGCTCGCTTGTTCCTCGAACAGAACAAGGTGATGTGCCATGCAAAACTCCAATCCATTGCTGCAAGGCAGCGGTGCACCGGTCGATTATGCGGCGGTGACGCTGGATAACCTGCGCGCTGCGTTCGATCTGGCGCTCGATGCCCATCAGCAGGGCATCGTGCGGATCATCGCTGCGCAACAAAGCTTGCCGACCTGGGACGATCTGGTGCTGGCGGTGGATGCACTGGATGCGCAGCTGCAGGCTGTGCTGTTCGCTGCCTCCCCGCTTACCTTCAAAGGTGATACCTGGGCCGCGCTGCTGGGTGAGCTGTATGGCAAGCTGATACTCCGCTATGAACAGAAACTGTCGAACAAGGCGCTGCGGGCTTGCTACATGCAGTTGGCGCAGAGCCCCCAGGGCCAGAACCTGGATGCCCATGAACGCGCAGTCATCCAGTGGTACATCAGGCAATTCACGCTCAAGGGCGCCTTGCTCGATGAGGCCGAGTTGCAAGTGCTGGCGGATGCGCAAGCCAGGGTCCAGGATCTGGAAGCTCGCTACCGGGCCAACATCGCCCGGGACGGCGTCCATGTGTCGGATGAGCAGCTGCTGGGTGGTTTCAGCCCGCGCATGCGCGAAGAACTGCGCGCCAACGCCGAAGCTTCCGGTACGCCAGGCTGGCTGATCCCGGCGGACGACCACTGGACTCGTGACGTGATGGCCGTGGCCAGCAATCGGGAACTGCGCGAAGCCGTCTATCGCCGATACCACACGCGTGGAGTCAGCGCGGACAATTCGCAGGACAACGGGAAAATCCTTGCAGAGCTGGCCACCGTTCGCGCAGAGAAAGCGAAATTGCTGGGCTTTTCCGATCACGCATCGCTGAGCCTGCGCGAGAAAAGTGCTGGCAGCCTTGATCAGGTACAAGGGTTCCTGCAGACCTTGGCCGGCAACATCAAACCCGCCATGGGCCAGTTGCGCCTGCTGCTGGATGCTCGCGCCGAGGGTCTCGGGATCGACCAGGTGCGGCCCTGGGATCGGCTGTATGTACACAGGGCTGGCGACACCGCGCAGGCGTCGCTGCCAATGGCAACGTTTCGCGAGTATTTCCCGCTGGCCAATGTCGTCGCCAGCCTGGCACACATGGCGCAGCAGGTGTTTGGCTTGACGCTCAAGGCCGGTAACGACGCCAGCCCGATCGCGACCTGGCACGAGAGCGTGATGGCTTTTGAAGTCTGGCAAGACCATGCCTACCTTGGCTTGCTGTATCTGGATGCTGTTCAGTACCCCGGCAAGCAGGCCGATCTGGTCGAAACGCGCTATGTGCGCAATCGCCGTGTCGATGCCGAAGGTGTCTATCAGGCGGCGGTAGTGATGGTGTTTACCGATGTGCCTGCTGGTCTCGGCCAAGAGCCGCCACTGCTCGACCACCTGGCACTGCGCAAGATCCATCACGAATTCGGGCACGCATTGCACCATCTGCTGGTGCGTACCACGACCCACGTCGGCTCTGCGGTGAGCCTGTTGGGTACCGATGGTGTGGAGGTGTATGGCAAGCTGCTGGAACGCTGGGCGTGGGAGGCGGATTATCTGGTTGATATCTCGTCACACAAGGATTCCGGCGAGAAACTGGGCCTGGAAGAAACAAGGACATTGCTGGCTGCACTGCAGCGCGAAGAGGTCGAAGGTGCGGCGCAGAACCTGGTGATGGCATTGTTCGACCTCGACCTGCATGCCTCGCCTGATGACGGCAAGAGCCTGCAGCAGAGGCTGGATGCTGCACGGGAGCTATGCGGCTATTGGCCCCTGGAGGATTTCGAGCACCCGGCGCATGCATTCGATTACCTGGTCAACCACTACGACGCCGGCTACTACGCGTACGTGTGGTCCGATGTGCACGCTTTCGATCTGTTCTCGCGGTTCAGGGCAAACGGCTTGCTGGACCGTGCGACGGGGCGGGCACTGCAAGACGAACTGCTCGCCCATGGCTCGGCGCGTCCATTGTTGACCGGCATCGAGGCGTTTCTCGGGCGACCGGTTGACCTCGGGCCCTATCTGCACTGGCATGGTTTGGCCTGAGGAGGCTGCGCTGACCAGAGGTGCTGGAAAGATCATTAAAGCCCGTATACTGTTTGTATATACAGTATGAGGCCTGCCGATGATCCATCCTGCAGCAAAAAAGGGCCGTGGCACGGCGCACAATCCGCACAACCGCTTCGCCCCGCGCCATTCGGTCGCGGAGGATGACGGCTGGTACCAGGAGGTGCCGCTCACCCAGGGCACCGAAGTGCGGATCGAGACAGCCAGGTCGGTGATCAGCCGCAACACCTCCCCCGACCTGCCTTTTGACCGCTCCATCAATCCTTACCGTGGCTGCGAACACGGTTGTATCTACTGCTATGCCCGCCCTTCTCACGCCTACTGGGACCTGTCGCCTGGTCTGGATTTCGAGACCAAGCTGATCGCCAAGACCAACGCCGCGGAGGTGCTCGCCCAGCAACTGAGTAAACCGGGTTACGTCTGCGCACCCATCAACCTGGGTTCGAATACCGACCCTTATCAGCCAATCGAACGTGAACAGCAGCTCACCCGGCGCCTGCTGGAGGTACTGCTGCGCTTCCGCCACCCGGTGACCATCGTCACCAAGGGCGCGCTGGTGCTGCGTGACCTCGACTTGCTGGCAGAAATGGCCAGCCTGCGCCTGGCGCGGGTGATGATCAGCCTCACCACGCTGGATGACGACCTCAAGCGCGTGCTCGAACCACGCGCGGCATCACCAGGTGCCCGCTTGCGCGCCATCCGGGTTTTGCGTGAGGCCGGCGTACCGGTGGGCGTGCTGTGTTCGCCGATGATTCCGATGATCAACGACAGCGAGCTGGAGCGTTTGCTGGAAGCTGCCAGGCAAGCGGGCGCTCAGAGCGCTGCCTACATGATGCTGCGCCTGCCATTGGAAGTGGCGCCATTGTTCGAACAGTGGTTGCAGGATCATTACCCACAGCGGGCGGCCCATGTGCTCAGCCTGATTCGCCAGAGCCGCGGCGGCGAACTTTACGACAGCCGCTTCGGGGCACGCATGCGTGGCGAGGGCGTATTCGCCGAGTTGCTGGCGCAGCGCTTTGCCAAGGCGATGAAGCGGCTGGACTTCGAGGGGCGGGAAGCGCAGGCGCTGGATTGCACGGCCTTTTGCCCGCCAGGTGGCCAGATGGCGTTGTTCTGACAGCAGGTGGCGCCTGCAGGCATCCCCAGTGTCACTCATTCAAGCAAATAATCTGAGTAATGGCGCTTGGCAGCTGATGCTTTTTTGCTATTATTCGGTTCCCGCCTTTTATATCTGGAACACCCGTTCTAGAGCCTCCGAATTAAGTTTCAGTTAAGTTTTCCCCGCTAGCGTAGGAATCCAGTCAGCGAAGACTGTGATCTATCGCCCGTGCGCGTCATCTAAATCTGCGCATAGCCAGAATCTTTCACCGGTAAAATGGATTTACCTTCACACCGTCAAGAGGATGAATCATGCCCGTAAAGGACCCATCCAAGGTCGTTCCGCCAGCTCCAGCGGAGAGCGCCGATGCCGCCCTGAAGCACATCGTCGACGGCTTCCTGCGCTTTCACCATGACGTCTTCCCCGAGCAGCAAGAGCTGTTCAAGAAGCTCGCCACTGCGCAAACCCCGCGCGCCATGTTCATCACCTGTGCCGACTCGCGCATCGTCCCCGAGCTGATTACCCAGAGCTCGCCGGGCGACCTGTTCGTGACCCGTAACGTCGGTAACGTGGTTCCGCCATATGGCCAGATGAACGGCGGCGTTTCCAGCGCGATCGAGTACGCAGTGCTGGCGCTGAAGGTGCACCACATCATTGTCTGCGGCCACTCCGACTGCGGTGCCATGCGTGCCGTGCTGAACCCGCAATCGCTGACCAAGATGCCGACCGTTTCCGCCTGGTTGCGTCACGCCGAAGTGGCCCGCACCGTGGTCGAGAACAATTGCTCGTGCGGCAGCGAGCACGAAACCATGCAGGTGCTGACCAAGGAAAACGTCATCGCCCAGCTGCATCACCTGCGCACCCACCCGTCGGTGGCTTCGCGCCTGGCAGCGGGTGAGCTGTTCATCCACGGCTGGATCTACGACATCGAGACCAGCAAGATCGAAGCCTACGACGCCGTCAGCGACAGCTTCCTGCCCCTGGCCGCTGGCCAGCCGGTGCCAAGCGCCACTCCGAGAGGCCGCTACTAAGCGACCCGTCCACAGCTGAACCTTGAATAGCCGGCTGCACCCAACACGGGTGCGGCGCGGCCTTCGGCTGCCTTGAACATGCCCTGACTACCCTGCCGGCGATTCCCGCTGGCGGCCCGCGCCTGCGCGCTCGTCAGGAACCAAACGTGCCCACGGCCAGGGGAATGGCCGTGCGTCAGAGAAAGGAGAAACACGGTGAACATTACACAGTTGAAAGCGGCCCTGCCGCGTGAGTTGCTGGCGTCGGTGGTGGTCTTCCTGGTCGCCCTGCCGTTGTGCATGGGCATTGCGATCGCCTCGGGCATGCCGCCGGCCAAGGGCCTGATCACCGGTATCATCGGCGGTATCGTGGTCGGCTTCCTGGCGGGCTCGCCGTTGCAGGTCAGCGGCCCGGCGGCGGGCCTGGCGGTGCTGGTGTTCGAATTGGTGCGTCAGCATGGCATGGCCATGCTTGGGCCTATCCTGCTGCTGGCGGGGATTCTGCAATTGCTGGCCGGGCGCTTGCGCCTGGGTTGCTGGTTCCGTGTCACCGCGCCAGCGGTGGTGTATGGCATGCTCGCCGGTATCGGCGTGCTGATTGTGTTGTCGCAGGTGCATGTCATGTTCGACACGGCGCCGCAGCCGTCGGGCATGCAGAATCTGTTGGCGTTTCCCGCCACCGTGAGCGCCGCCCTGCCCCTGGAGGATGCAGGCTCTGGTTGGATAGCCGGCGCACTTGGGCTGGGTACCATTGCCATCATGTGGGCCTGGGAGCGCCTGCGGCCACAGAAGCTGCGCTTCGTTCCCGGTGCATTGCTGGGCGTGGCAGCGATGACCGCCGTCGCCATGTGGCTGGCACTGCCGGTGAACCGCGTGCAAGTTCCGGCAGACCTGTCCGAGGCGATCGACTGGATCCGCCCGGACGACCTGATGAAGCTCGCCGACCCGACCCTGCTGGTGGCGGCTTTCGCCCTGGCCTTCATCGCCAGTGCCGAGACGCTGCTGTCGGCGGCCGCGGTCGATCGCATGCACAGCGGCCAGCGTTCGGACTTCGATCGTGAGCTGTCGGCACAAGGGATCGGCAACATGCTCTGCGGGTTATTGGGAGCCTTGCCGATGACCGGCGTGATCGTGCGCAGCTCGGCCAACGTCCAGGCCGGCGCGCAAACCCGTGCCTCCGCCATCCTCCATGGTGTGTGGCTACTGGCGTTCGTGGTGGTACTCAGTAGCGTGCTGCAGCAGATTCCGGTGGCGAGCCTGGCAGGCGTATTGGTTTACACCGGCATCAAACTGGTCGATTTCAAGGCGCTGCGAGGTTTGCGTCGCTACGGTCGGATGCCGATGTTCACCTATGTGGCGACCGCCATGGCAATCATCTTCACCGACCTGTTGACCGGTGTGCTGCTGGGCTTTGCCCTGACACTGCTGAAACTGGCATTCAAGGCGGCACGCTTGAAGATCTGCCTGATTCAGCTGGCATCCAGCGGGCATATGGAACTGCGCCTGAGTGGCGCGGCAACGTTCCTCAAAGTACCTGCGCTGACTCAGGTGCTCGACACCGTGCCCGCCGGTACCACCTTGCATGTGCCACTGGCCAACCTGACCTACATCGACCATTCATGCCTGGAATTGCTGGAGGATTGGAGCAAGAGCAGCGGGTCTATCCTGCGCATCGAGCCGCGAGGGCTCAAGCGCAGGGTTGAGGGCCGTTTACGCAGCGTTGCTGGCACCTGAAGTCAGCGTTTTACTTCGGCCATCTGCGGCGCGCCCGGCCAGGTACCGGTGAGGTTCACCGTACGGGTGCCGCCCAGCCACTCGCTGGCGGGCGTGTTCCACCTCAGCGATTTACGTATATTGGAACCGATGCTGATGAACTCTGCAGTTAACGTCATCTCGGTGGCGGTCAGGGGAATTTCTCCGAAGCTGGTCGAACTGCCACCAATCACGGTCCTGGATTCTTCGACCGGGCCGGTGGGGGTCTGGTAGGAGAGTGTGACCTTGGTACTGTAGGTGGTGAAGGACGAAGCCTTGCTATCCACCAGCAGGTTCAGCACGCCGATCTTGCCGACCCAGCTCGGAATCAGCACTCGGCTGCCCGCGAACGAGGCAAAGGTATAGGCGACGGGCAGCGGTTCGGTTGCCACTTCACCGCTTTTTGCCGGCAAGGTATGCGTCTCGACTTCACTGGAGTTGCTGCTGAACACGTAGCTTGCCTTGCCTTTGCCATTGATGCCGTCCTCACCAAGCAGGCGGTTGAGGCCGCTTGCGCTACCTGAGACGGTGAAGCTGGCTTTGCTCTTCTTCGACACTGCGTTGAGGCCACTGCTGGCGTAGATGACTGAAGTCACCACGCCAAACCCCTCGGAGATACCGGCGCCGGTCGCCATGTTCAAATTGCGCGCCTGGGCGAGCAGCCAATCGTACTGGTCGTTCAGGATGGCAAGGTTGCTGACGGTGTGTTCACCGCTGATGGCGAATTCCGAGGTGATGGAATTCTCCTTGTCGAAGGACCATTCCAGCGTGGCATCAGGTTTGACCTCGGCACCAGTGTTCGGGTCGAAGATCAGCCCTGCGACGCTGGTGTTGATACTCCTGCAGGTCACGCCAGTGGACTTGAAGTCCCACTTGCGACTTTGCTGGTTCTTGCTGATCTCGACGCCGGGCAGGCATTCGGCCACAAGCTTGAAGTCGCCGGAGTCGGCATCAATGATACCGACTGCGCCCGGCTTGATGGCGGGATTGAGCCCCCAGTTGCCCCATATCGTGCGATAGGTGCCCCGTAGCAGGTCGGTGTAGATCCGGTTTCTACTGATCGTCATTGTCATCACCTTGAAATGGAAAAGGCCGCCCTGAGGCGGCCGGATGACAGTAATGATCGAAGGCGGGGGGCAGCAGCGGGAGCGCTTTCCCTCGCCCGCGCTGCAGATCAGGCGCTGGCCTGGCCGAATTCCACGTTCAACTGGCGCGACAGGCACGGCCAGCGTCGCCAGGCATCGCCGGTCTGCGGGCTGCTGAGGGTTTCACGATAGGCTTCCACCGACTCGGCGGCGAAGCTTTCGTCGTCCAGCATCTCGTCCACCGAATGGTGCACCACTTCGTCCAGCTGGTTGGCGAAGGTTTCGCCGATCAACTGGTGAGCGATCAGGTTGGCCACCGTGGTGTCGACCGGAATCAGGGGTTGCTGGAAGTGGCGGATGTACAGGTCGTTGACTTCCTCGACCAGGCGGTGCGCCAGGTAGGCCTCGTCCAGCAGGCAATCCAGGCCCACATGCCCCTGCATCACGCTCGGTGGCTGCAGGAAATAGGCCTCGGCAATTTTCAGCACAGGCTTGATCTGGGATTCGATCCCCGCTTCGCGGGCCACGGTGTGGGCGGCTTCCAGCAGCTCCGGAACCTGATTGATGTAAGCGCTGACGAAGCGCGCCAAAGTACCCTGGGCGTCCTGCTCAGGCAGTTGGATCGAGGGGTGCAGGTGAGGCAGTTGCAGCTCGAGACGCTCTTTCAGTTGGCCGGTGCGGCCTTCGTGATCGTGGGCTTGGCTAATTTGCTCGCGTACAGCAGCGATGTTCATGACAACTCCAGGGACAAGATGTTTCAAACGGAAGACACTAAGTTAGCTCGGTATACAGAATACCTAAGACGCATTTGTTATAAACCTCGCAAACGTGTGCGCAGTTAGGTATATCGCGGTGCCATTATTTTGCCATAACCCATCAAGCCCGGGCTTTTGCAGCCTTTTCCCTATTTCTTGAAGTTCATTTTGCCAGCGTCGTTGCGTGCCGTTGGTCGCTGTCTATACTCCCGTTGAACGTGATTCGTTGATGAGGCCCGACTGCTTTTGCAGGGGCTCGGTCGTCGAAGCCAGGCAGTCTTGACCGCCGTTCCCTCTTGCCGCAGGCCACGCCTCCGGGACTACAAGAACGAGAAGGGGAACCCGCAATGATGCGACATCCACATGTCTGGATGGGCCTCCTGTTGTGGTCGGTTTTTGGTCAGGCCAACGCTGCCTGGACCGTGAACATGCACCCGGGGGCGACGGAAGTCTCCAACGCCGTGTTCGACCTGCACATGACGATCTTCTGGATCTGCGTGATCATCGGCATCGTGGTATTCGGTGCGATGTTCTGGTCCATGGTCATCCACCGCCGTTCTACCGGCCAGCAGCCCGCGCATTTCCACGAGCACACCTGGGTGGAAATCCTCTGGACCATCGTCCCTTTCCTGATCCTCGTGGCCATGGCCATTCCAGCCACCAAGACCCTGATCGACATCTACGACGCCAGTGAATCGGACATCGACATCCAGGTCACCGGTTACCAGTGGAAGTGGCACTACAAATACCTGGGCCAGGACGTGGAGTTCTTCAGCAACCTGGCCACCCCCGCCGATCAGATCCACAACAAGGCACCCAAGGACGAGCACTACCTGCTTGAAGTCGACCAGCCGCTGGTGCTGCCGGTGGGTGCCAAGGTGCGCTTCCTGGTGACCGCCGCCGACGTCATCCACTCCTGGTGGGTGCCGGCCTTTGCGGTCAAGCGTGACGCCATCCCCGGCTTCGTCAACGAAGCCTGGACCCGCATCGAGAAGCCCGGCATCTACCGCGGCCAGTGCACCGAGCTGTGCGGCAAGGACCACGGCTTCATGCCGGTGGTGGTCGAGGTCAAGTCCAAGGCCGACTACGACACCTGGCTCGGCGAGCGCAAGGCCGAGGCAGCCAAGCTCAAGGAACTGACCAGCAAGGATTGGACACTCGAAGAGCTGGTCGAGCGTGGCGACAAGGTCTATCACACCACCTGCGTGGCCTGTCACCAGGCCGAAGGCCAGGGCCTGCCACCCATGTTCCCGGCGCTCAAGGGCTCGAAAGTGGCCACCGGGCCGAAGGAAGAGCACCTGAGCGTGGTATTCCACGGCCGCCCGGGCACGGCGATGGCCGCGTTCGGCAAGCAGCTCTCGGAAGTCGACATCGCCGCCGTGGTCACCTACGAGCGCAACGCCTGGGGCAACAACAAGGGCGACATGGTCACGCCGAAGGACGTGCTGGCGATCAAGCAGGCGCAAGCCAAGTGAACCGGGTTACTCGCGGCAATCAATGGATTGCAGGAGACAGGACATGAGTGCAGTGATCGACGACCACGCCCACGGCCATGAGCACGCCCACGGCCCGGCCAAGGGCCTGATGCGCTGGGTGCTGACCACCAACCACAAGGACATCGGCACGATGTACCTATGGTTCGCCTTCATGATGTTCCTGCTCGGCGGCTCGTTCGCCATGGTCATCCGCGCCGAGCTGTTCCAGCCTGGGCTGCAGATCGTCGAGCCGGCGTTCTTCAACCAGATGACCACCATGCATGGCCTGATCATGGTGTTCGGCGCGGTCATGCCAGCCTTTGTCGGCCTGGCCAACTGGATGATCCCGCTGATGATCGGCGCGCCCGACATGGCCCTGCCGCGGATGAACAACTTCAGCTTCTGGCTGCTGCCCGCAGCCTTCCTGCTGCTGGTCTCGACCCTGTTCAGCCCGGGCGGCGGGCCGAACTTCGGCTGGACCTTCTACGCCCCGCTGTCGACCACCTATGCGCCCGCCAGCGTCACCTTCTTCATCTTCGCCATCCACCTGATGGGCATCAGCTCGATCATGGGCGCGATCAACGTGATCGCCACCATCCTCAACCTGCGCGCCCCGGGCATGACCCTGATGAAGATGCCGCTGTTCGTCTGGACCTGGCTGATCACCGCATTTCTGCTGATCGCGGTGATGCCGGTGCTGGCCGGCGTGGTGACCATGATGCTGATGGACATCCACTTCGGCACCAGCTTCTTCAGTGCCGCCGGCGGCGGTGACCCGGTGCTGTTCCAGCATGTGTTCTGGTTCTTTGGCCACCCCGAGGTGTACATCATGATCCTGCCGGCCTTCGGCGCGGTCAGCTCGATCATCCCGGCGTTTTCGCGCAAGCCGCTGTTCGGCTACACCTCGATGGTGTACGCCACCGGCGCCATTGCCTTCCTGTCGTTCATCGTCTGGGCCCACCACATGTTCGTGGTCGGCATCCCGGTGGTCGGCGAGCTGTTCTTCATGTACGCCACCATGCTCATCGCGGTGCCCACAGGCGTGAAGGTATTCAACTGGGTCAGCACCATGTGGGAAGGCTCGCTCAGCTTCGAGACGCCGATGCTGTTCGCCATCGCCTTCGTCATCCTGTTCACCATCGGTGGCTTCTCCGGGCTGATGCTGGCCATCGCCCCGGCGGACTTCCAGTACCACGATACCTACTTCGTGGTGGCGCACTTCCACTATGTGCTGGTACCCGGGGCGATCTTCGGCATCTTTGCCTCGGCCTACTACTGGCTGCCGAAGTGGACCGGCCACATGTATGACGAAACCCTCGGCAAGCTGCATTTCTGGCTGTCGTTCGTCGGCATGAACATGGCCTTTTTCCCGATGCACTTCGTGGGCCTGGCTGGCATGCCGCGGCGTATTCCCGACTACAACCTGCAGTTCGCCGACTTCAACATGGTGTCGTCGATCGGCGCCTTCCTGTTCGGCACCACCCAGCTGTTCTTCCTGTTCATCGTCATCAAGTGCATCCGTGGCGGCGCACCCGCCCCGGCCAAGCCCTGGGACGGCGCCGAGGGCCTGGAATGGTCGATCCCTTCGCCAGCGCCTTACCACACCTTCCAGACCCCGCCGGAAGTGAAGTAGGAGCGCTGCCATGAAAGGCTCGCCTCTCAAGCAGCTGGTCACCCGCCTGCTGCTGCTGACAGTGGTGATGTTCGGCTTCGGCTTTGCCCTGGTGCCGATGTATGACGTGATGTGCAAGGCCTTCGGCATCAATGGCAAGACTGGCGGGCAGTACGAGGGCAGCCAGGTCAGCGACCCGACGCGCTCGGTGCGGGTGCAGTTCATGTCGACCAACGCCAGCGACATGGTCTGGGACTTCTACTCCACCGGTGACGAGCTCGAGGTCAACCCGGGGGCGGTGAACCAGATGATCTTCGTCGCGCACAACCCGACCAACCGGCCGATGAGTGCGCAAGCGATACCCAGCATTACCCCGGCTGAGGCCGCGGCGTATTTCCACAAGACCGAGTGCTTCTGCTTTACCCAGCAGGTGCTGCAGCCCGGCGAACGCATCGAGATGCCGGTGCGCTTCATCGTCGACCGCGATCTGCCGGCCAGCGTGAAGCACCTGACACTGGCCTACACCTTGTTCGACATCACTGCGCGTCACCCGCCGGTTGCCCATGCCGCGGTACAGGACGTCCAGGGCGCCCGTTGAGGGAAGGAGAACAGCAATGGCAAGTCATGAGCACTACTATGTTCCGGCGCAGAGCAAGTGGCCGATCATCGCCACCATCGGCATGTTCATCACGGTGTTCGGCCTGGGCACCTGGTTCAACGACATCAAGGCCGGTCACCCGTCCTCGCACGGGCCGCTGATCTTCTTCGTTGGCGCGCTGTTCCTGGCCTACATGCTGTTCGGCTGGTTCGGCTCGGTGGTCCGCGAGAGCCGCGCCGGGCTTTACAGCCCGCAGCTGGACCGCTCGTTCCGCTGGGGCATGAGCTGGTTCATCTTCTCGGAAGTGATGTTCTTCATGGCCTTCTTCGGCGCGCTGTTCTACGTGCGCGTGCTGGCCGGGCCCTGGCTGGGTGGCGAGGGGCACAAGGGCATCGCCCACATGCTGTGGCCGAGCTTCGAGTTCGCCTGGCCGTTGCTGCACACACCGGACCCGAAACTGTTCCCGCCGCCCAAGGAAGTGATCAACCCGTGGCACCTGCCGTTGATCAACACCATCCTGCTGGTCAGTTCCAGCGTGACCATCACCATCGCTCACCACGCCCTGCGCCGTGACCATCGTGGTCCGCTGAAATTCTGGATGGCGCTGACCATCCTCCTGGGTATCAGCTTCATCACCCTGCAGGCCTACGAGTACCACGAGGCCTACACCAAGCTGGGGCTGACCCTGGGCTCGGGCATCTATGGCGCGACGTTCTTCATGCTCACGGGTTTCCACGGGGCCCACGTGACCTTGGGCACGATCATCCTGATCGTGATGTTCGTGCGCATCCTGCGCGGGCACTTCAACCCCGACAAGCACTTCGGTTTCGAGGCGGCGAGCTGGTACTGGCACTTCGTCGATGTGGTGTGGGTGGGGCTGTTCATCTTTGTGTATGTGCTGTGATCAGAACGGTGCGTGAGACACCAGCTGACCACTGATGAAGCCCCAGGCCACCAGGCCGATGGTCAGGGTGGCGAGGGCCACCCGCACGGTCAGGGCTTTTAGCAGGCGGGTCGAGTTTTCATCGTCCTTGACCAGGAACACCAGGCCACTGAACAGGCTGGCAACCGTGGCCAACAGCATCAGGACAATCGCGGCCTTGAGCATGGCGCTTCTCCGGGGGGATGCGGTGATGTGGATAAGTATAGCGATTGGCCCGGCGAGGCTGCGATGAGGCGGTTTCGCCCAGGCTGGATACCGACCCTGGTGGTGCTTGCGCTGCTGCCGGGGTTGATTGCGCTTGGCTGCTGGCAGCTCGGCCGGGCCGAAGAGAAGCGCGTCCTGCTGGAGACCTATGCCCAGCGTGAGGTCGACGCCCCGCTGGCCACCACTCAGCTGCTGCAGACCCAGGACTCTGCCTTCCGGCGGGTGCATCTCTATGGTCGCTTCGACGCCGAACACAGCGTGTTGCTGGACAACCGCGTACGTGATGGCCAGGCCGGTGTCGAGCTGTTGCAGCCCTTCCATGACCAGGCCAGTGGCCTGTGGCTGCTGGTCAACCGCGGCTGGCTGGCGTGGCTGGACCGCCGCGTGCCGGTGCATTTCGACACCCCCGACCAAGCCCTGGCGCTGAACGCGACCGTGTACGTGGCACCGGGCAGTACCTTCCAGCTGCACCCCGACCCGGCCGGTGGGCAATGGCCGCACCTGCTCACTGCGGTCGACGCTGCGCACGTGTGGCAGCAACTTGATCGCGAAGGCTTCGCCCATGAGTTACGCCTGCAGCCCGGCCCGGCTGCTTATCGGCTGGACTGGCCGGTAGTCGCGATGGGCCCGGAAAAACACCTCGGTTACGCCGTGCAGTGGTTTGCCCTGGCCACTGCGCTGGTGCTGCTCTACCTCTATTTCGGCTGGCATAACAACAAGGAGAAACAGCATGGCCACCGCCACTCCACTGGACCTGCCTGAACGTAGCAAGCCCAGAGCCCGCGGGCGTTTGCAGCTGATTCTGATTCTGCTGGTGGTACTCGGGCCGATGATCCTGGCCACCTGCATGTACAAGCTCCAGTTCTGGGTGCCGGAGGGCCGTAGCTACCACGGCGCGATGATTGGCAACGGCGAGAGCCGTGCCGATATCGGCATTGCGGGCGAGGACGAACGCTGGCAGCTGCTGGTGAGTGCGCCCGAGGCCTGCGCCGAGGATTGCCAGCGCCTGGTGTACCTGGTGCGGCAGATCCAGGTCGGCCTGGGCCGCGACGCCAGCCGCGCCAGCCACGCCTTGGCCACTGCCCAGCCACTGGCCAGCGACTACCAGGCGCTGCTGGGGCGAGAGTATCCACAGCTGCAACGCTATTCACTGGATGCCCAGCGCTATCTGCAGAAGGTTGGCGAACCCGGCCCGCAACTGTGGATTGTCGACCCGCACGGCAACCTGGTGTTGCGCTACGACGGCAAGGTCAATGGCAAGCACGTGCTCGACGACCTGCGTCACCTGCTCAAGCTGTCCAACATCGGCTAGGAGCCTGCCATGGCCAGACCCGGATTCCGCATCGCTGTGTTCGCCACGCTGCTGGCACTGCTGGTCGTGCTGCTCGGTGCCTATACCCGCCTGACCCACGCCGGGCTAGGTTGTCCTGATTGGCCCGGCTGCTATGGCTTCATCAGCGTGCCCAACAGCGAAGCGCAGCTGGCCCATGCCGAGCTGCACTTCCCCGACCACCCGGTGGAAGAGGCCAAGGGCTGGGCCGAGATGGTCCACCGCTACTTCGCTGGCACCCTCGCCGTGGTGATCGCCCTGCTCGCCTTGCAGGCGCTGCGCCGGCATGCCCGCGATGGCCAGCCTTATCGCCTGCCCTTGTTGTTGCTGGGCGTGGTGCTGGCTCAGGCAGCGTTTGGCATGTGGACGGTCACACTCAAGCTGTGGCCGCAAGTGGTCACCGCGCACCTGCTCGGCGGTTTTACCACCCTGAGCCTGCTGTTTTTGCTATCCCTGCGTCTATCGCGGGCCTTTGCGCCCTTGCCGAAACTGCCGCTCAGCCTACGGCGGATAGCCGCGCTGGCCTTGCTGGTAGTGATCGGCCAGATCGCCCTGGGTGGCTGGGTCAGTGCCAACTATGCGGCGGTCGCCTGCATCGACCTGCCCACCTGCCATGGCCAGTGGTGGCCGGCGGCAGACTTCAGCAACGGCTTCCACTTGACCCAGCATGTCGGCCCCAACTACCTCGGTGGGCAACTGGACAGCGATGCGCGCACGGCCATTCACATCAGCCATCGCCTGGGTGCACTGTTGGTGACCTGCGTGCTGTTGATGCTCAGCTGGAAGCTGCACCGCTGTGGCCTGACCGGCCTGGCTCGATGGGTATTGCTGGCGCTGGCGCTGCAGGTCGGCCTGGGCATCAGTAACGTGCTGTTCCACCTGCCGCTGGCCGTGGCCGTCGCGCATAACGCTGGCGGTGCGTTGCTGCTGCTGAGCATGGTGCTGGTGAACTACCGCATCCGTGTGGTCGACAAGGTCCGCGTCGGCGTCGGCCAGGGTTGGCGCCTGCGGCCTGTAGCCGGGGTAAGCATCAGCCATCACATGAGGAACGATTCGTGGCGACGCTTCTGAGCGCACGGCGTGCCGGCTGGCGCGATTACCTGGAGCTGACCAAGCCCAAGGTGGTGGTGCTGATGCTGATCACTTCGCTGGCGGGCATGTTCCTGGCGACCCGCGCCGGGGTCAGCGCAAGCGTGCTGCTGTTCGGCAACCTGGGTATCGCCCTGTGCGCGGGCAGCGCGGCAGTGGTCAACCACGTGGTGGACCGGCGCATCGACGCGCTGATGGCGCGCACCCACAAGCGCCCATTGGCCCAGGGCCGGGTCGAGCCGTTGCCGGCGTTGCTGTTCGCCCTGGCCCTGGCGCTGCTTGGCATGGCCCTGTTGCTGGTGTTCACCAACGCCCTCACCGCCTGGCTGACCCTGGCCTCCTTGCTCGGCTACGCGGTGCTCTACACCGGCTTTCTCAAGCGTGCCACACCGCAGAACATCGTTATTGGCGGCCTGGCCGGCGCCGCACCGCCGCTGCTTGGCTGGGTCGCCGTGAGCGGCCATGTCAGCGCCGAGCCCCTGCTGCTGGTGCTGATCATCTTCGCCTGGACGCCACCGCACTTCTGGGCCTTGGCCATCCACCGCAAGGAAGAGTACGCCAAGGCCGATATCCCGATGCTGCCGGTCACCCATGGCGAGCGATACACCAAGCTGCATATCCTGCTGTACAGCCTGATATTGCTGGCGGTGAGCCTGCTGCCGTTTGCCATCCACATGAGTGGCCTGTTGTACCTGGCCTGCGCCCTGGTACTGGGCCTGCGCTTCCTGCATTGGGCCTGGGTGTTGTACCGTGGCAGCCAGCCGCACGCGGCGATCGGCACCTTCAAGTACTCCATCGGCTACCTGTTCGCGCTGTTCATCGCGTTGCTCGTCGACCACTACCTGTTGCTGAATCTATGACCCGAACCCAGAAAACCGTCTTCATCCTCGTCGCCCTGGTCGCGTTGATCCTGGGCCTTACCGTCAACAAGGTGCTCAATGGCCGTGGTCAGCTCAACCCGGCCGAGCTGATCGACGCCGGCATCATTCTGTTGCCGCAGAGCCGCGCGGTGGCCGACGTGACCATGACCAACCAGGATGGCCAGCCGGTGCAGCTGGACGACCTGAAGGGCAAATGGTCACTGTTGTTCTTCGGCTACACCTACTGCCCGGACATCTGCCCAACCACCCTGGCCCAGTTGCGCCAGGTGAAGAGCGAGCTGCCCAAGGAGGCAGTGGACCGGTTGCAGGTGGTGTTGGTGAGCGTGGACCCGAACCGTGATACGCCCAAGCAGCTGAAGCAGTACCTGGGCTATTTCGACAAGGATTTCGTCGGCGTGGCGGGGTCGATCGACGATACCCAGAAGCTGGCCAATGCCTTGAGCATTCCGTTCATTCCGGCGGATACCAGCAAGCCGGGGTATACCGTGGATCACAGCGGCAACCTGGCGATCGTCGGGCCGGATGGCCGTCAGCGGGGGTTCATTCGGGCGCCGTTCAACAACCAGAAGCTGGTGGCGCAGTTGCCCGGCCTGGTAAAGCGGGATTGATGATGGCCTGTCAGGGCCTCATCGCTGGCCAAAGGGCCGCAGAGCGGCCCCGTGGGTTTCGGATCAGAACGCCGGAACCACAGCGCCTTTGTACTTCTCGTTGATGAACTGCTTCACCTCAGGCGAGTGCAGCGCTGCTGCCAGCTTCTTCATCGCGTCCGAGTCCTTGTTGTCCGGGCGGGCAACCAGGATGTTCACGTATGGCGAGTCGCTGCCTTCGATGGCCAGGGCGTCTTTTTCCGGGTTCAGCTTGGCTTCCAGCGCGTAGTTGGTGTTGATCAGGGCGATATCGACCTGGGTCAGCACGCGCGGGATGGTGGCCGCTTCCAGCTCACGGAATTTCACGCTTTTCGGGTTTTCGGCAACGTCCTTCACGGTCGACAGGATGTTGGTGTTGTCCTTCAGCTTGATCACACCGGCCTTGTCCAGCAGCAGCAAGGCGCGGCCGCCGTTGGTGGCGTCGTTGGGGATGACCACGGTGGCGCCGGAGGACAGCTCATCGAGCTTCTTGATCTTGGCCGAGTACACGCCCAGCGGCTCGATGTGCACGCCGGCTACGCTGACCAGGTGGGTACCCTTGGCTTTGTTGAACTCATCCAGGTACGGCTGGTGCTGGAAGAAGTTGGCGTCCAGGCGCTTTTCGGCGACTTGTACGTTCGGCTGGATGTAGTCGGTGAATTCCTTGACCTTCAGCTCCACGCCCTCTTTCGCCAGCTGAGGTTTGACGAAGTTGAGGATCTCGGCATGCGGCACCGGGGTGGCGGCGACGGTGAGGGTTTCGGCGGCATTGGCCGAGAAGGCCGCGACAGCGGCGACAACAGCAAGCAGCTTCTTCATGAATCACTCCTTGTGAGGGCCGCGACGGCCCCCGAACGGGTCGGCCGGGCCGACCCCATTGGGGTTACTTACGGGAAAAATGCACGACCAGTTTGTCGCCCACGCTCTGCAGGACTTGAACCAGCACCAGCAACAGCACCACGGTCACCACCATCACGTCGGTCTGGAAACGCTGGTAACCGAAGCGGATGGCCAGGTCGCCCAGGCCGCCAGCGCCGACCACGCCGGCCATGGCGGTGTACGACACCAGGGTGATGGCGGTGACGGTAATCGCCGCGAAGATGCCCGGGCGGGCTTCCGGCAGCAGCGCGCTGGTGATGATCTGGCGGGTGGTGGCGCCCATCGACTGGGTGGCCTCGATGATGCCGCGGTCCACCTCACGCAGGGCGGTTTCTACCAGACGCGCGAAGAACGGCGTGGCCCCCACCACCAGCGGCGGGATGGCACCGGCGACACCCAGCGAGGTGCCGGTGATCAGTACGGTGAACGGGATCATCACGATCAGCAGGATGATGAACGGCAGCGAGCGCAGGATGTTGACCACCAGCGACAGCAGCGCATACACGCCCTTCTGCTCGAACATCTGCTTCGGCCCGCAGAGGAACAGCAGCACCCCCAGTGGCAGGCCGAGCAGCACGGTGAAGAACAGCGAGCCGAACAGCATGATCATGGTATCGACGGTGGCCAGCCAGATTTCGCTCCAGTCGACATTGGCGAAGAAATTCAGGGCGTCCATCAACGCAGTACCTCCATATGTACGTCAGCTGCCTTGAAGCGGGCGAACGCCGCTTCCATGTCACCGCCGATCAGGGCGAGGGTGAGCTGGCCATAGGGGACATCCTTGATGCGGTCGATACGCCCGGCGAGGATGCTGTAGTCCACACCGGTTTCGCGGGCTACGGTGCCCAGCAGCGGGGCGTAGGTGGCGTCGCCCTGGAAGGTCAGGCGCACGATACGGCCCGGCACATGGGCGAAGTCGTCGCGCTGCTCGCCTTCGTCGACCTGCTCGTCTTCCTGGACGAAGCGCTTGGTGGTCGGGTGTTGCGGGTGCAGGAACACCTCGGCCACCGAGCCTTGCTCGACGATCTGGCCGGCATCCATTACTGCCACACGGTCGCAGACTCGGCGGATCACGTCCATTTCATGGGTGATCAGCACGATGGTCAGCTTCAGCTCACGGTTGATCTCGGCCAGCAGCTGCAGCACCGAAGCGGTGGTCTGCGGGTCGAGGGCGCTGGTGGCTTCGTCGCACAGCAGGATCTTCGGGTTGGTCGACAGGGCGCGGGCGATACCGACGCGCTGCTTCTGGCCGCCGGAAAGCTGCGCTGGGTACTTCTTGGCGTGGTCCGAAAGGCCGACACGGGCCAGCAGCTCGGTGACACGCTGGTCGATTTCACTGCGCGACAGCTCGCCAGCGAGGGTCAGCGGCAGGGCGACGTTGTCGGCGACAGTCTTGGAGGCCAGCAGGTTGAAGTGCTGGAAAATCATGCCGACCTGCTGGCGGAAGCCGCGCAGCTGGCTGGCGTTGAATGCGGTGACATCCTCGCCGTCGACGATGATCGTGCCGCCCGAAGGCTCTTCGAGGCGGTTGATCAGGCGCAGCATGGTGCTCTTGCCGGCGCCGGAATGGCCGATCAGGCCGAACACCTGGCCATCTTCGATGGTCAGGCTGGTCGGATTCAGTGCGGGGATTTCCTTACCGGCGACGCGGTAGGTCTTGTGTACCTGTTGGAACTCGATCACGTAGCGAACCTTGTGGGGCGCATGGAATTTGGGGCAGCGGTTAGCTGGGGTCGCGTATTTTAGCCTTTTCCCATAGCTGTTCTTAGCATTTATTTCGTAATGCACCAATCCCTAGGGCATATCGCGACAACCGGTAATCCTGATTGAACGCTCGGCAAAGCTCTCCAGTCACTACTTGCACAAGCCCGACACGGGCACGCCTGAAGACTGATAAGGAGAGCCGTGATGCCCAGCAAGAAACCGGATTCGCCGAAACAGAGCCAGCTCGCCGGTACCGACACCCCCGACCGGGCCAATACCAACAGCAAACTGCAGGCCCTGGAGGCGGCGCGCAGCGATGCCACCGGCCAGGCCCTGCGGACCAACCAGGGCGTGCGCATCGCCGACAACCAGAACACGCTCAAGGCCGGCCCGCGCGGGCCGTCGCTGCTCGAAGACTTCATCATGCGCGAGAAGATCACCCACTTTGACCACGAGCGCATCCCTGAACGTATCGTGCATGCCCGTGGCACCGGCGCGCATGGCTTCTTCCAGAGCTACGGCAATCACGCCGAGTTGACCAAGGCGGGCTTCCTTCATGACCCTGAGAAGATCACCCCGGTGTTCGTGCGTTTTTCCACCGTGCAAGGGCCACGCGGGTCGGGCGACACGGTGCGCGACGTGCGCGGGTTCGCCGTGAAGTTCTATACCGATGAAGGAAACTTCGACCTGGTGGGTAACAACATGCCGGTCTTCTTCATCCAGGACGCGATCAAGTTCCCGGACTTCGTGCACGCGGTAAAGCCGGAGCCACACAATGAAATCCCCACCGGTGGATCGGCCCACGACACGTTCTGGGACTTCGTCTCGTTGGTGCCCGAATCCGCCCACATGGTCATCTGGGCCATGTCCGATCGCGCCATTCCGCGCAGCCTGCGGATGATGGAAGGCTTTGGCGTGCATACCTTCCGCCTTATCAATGCCCAGGGCGTGGCGAGTTTCGTCAAGTTCCACTGGAAGCCGCGCCAGGGCGTGCACTCCCTTTTGTGGGACGAGGCCCAAAAACTTGCAGGCAAAGACACCGACTTCCAGCGCCGGGACCTGTGGGAAGCCATCGAGACCGGCGATTATCCGGAATGGGAACTGGGCGTGCAGATCGTGCCAGAGGCGGATGAACACAAGTTCGACTTCGACCTGCTCGACCCGACCAAGATCATTCCCGAAGAGCTGGTGCCGGTTACGCCACTGGGCAAGATGGTGCTCAACCGCAATCCGGACAATTTCTTCGCCGAGGTTGAACAGGTTGCTTTCTGCCCTGGCCATATCGTGCCGGGGATCGATTTCACCAATGACCCGTTGCTGCAGGGCCGCCTGTTCTCCTACACCGACACGCAGATCAGCCGCCTTGGCGGGCCGAATTTCCACCAGATCCCGATCAACCGGCCCGTTGCGCCAAACCACAACAATCAGCGCGATGCGCTGCACCAGCATGTGGTGCACAAGGGGCGAGCTTCCTATGAGCCTAATTCGATCGACGGCGGCTGGCCGAAAGAAACGCCACCGGCTGCTCAGGATGGGGGCTTCGAGAGCTACCAGGAGCGCATCGACGCGCACAAGATCCGCCAGCGCAGCGAGTCGTTCGGCGATCACTTCTCCCAAGCGCGGCTGTTCTTCCAGAGCATGAGCCCGACCGAGCAACAGCACATCATCAAGGCCTACAGCTTTGAGCTGGGCAAGGTGGAGCGGGAACACATTCGTGCGCGCCAGGTGAATGAGATTCTTGCCAACATCGACCTGAAGCTGGCCGCTGCAGTCGCTGCCAACCTTGGCTTGCCGGCACCCAAGGCCGGTACGGTGCAGGTCAAGGGTAGCCAGCTGGCTAAATCGCCGGCCTTGAGCCAGATGAACCACCCTGGCGTGGTCGGCATCAAGGGACGCAAGATCGCGGTGCTGTTAGCCGATGGCGTAGACGGCGCGAGCGTCGACAAACTGGTCAAGGCGCTGGAAGCCGAAAGCGCCAGGCCGATGCTGCTGGGGCCGACTTCGGCGCCGGTGAAGGCGGCGGATGGCAAGGCATTGGCGGTGGATGCGTCGATGGAGGGGATGCCGTCGATCATGTTCGACGGGATTGTCGTGCCCAAGGGGGTGGACAAGGCCTTGGCTTCAAGCGGGCTGGCGAAGCACTTCTTGCTCGAAGGCTACAAGCATCTGAAGGCCATGGTGTTGACCAAGGACTTGTTGAACAGTCTTGGGCTCAAGGAGGATAAGGGATTGCTGCTGGGGGATGAGCAAAAGGCTGTGGATGCCTTTGTCAAAGCGGTCGAGGGGCATCGGGTTTGGGAGCGGGAAGCAGCTGCCGAGGCTGTGCCAGCCTAGGGGCTACTTTGTATAGGGGGCTGCAAAGCAGCCCCCGGCTTCTCAGCGCTGATGCGGGACGAGGACCACCTGAGCCGGCATTGACCGCTGAATCTCATGCTTCTGCTTCAGCTTGAACCCGCTGTCGATCTTGTGAACGCGCTTCTGAAGCAGATTCTTGAGCCAGGGCGCATCTTGGGTGCGCGGCACCTGGAACACCACCTCGCACTCATAATTGACCACGTCCTTGGCAATCTCGTCGAGCTGGCGGCGCATCGCATTGATGTCGGTGGTCTTCAGCGCGATCACGGTGCTCGGCGCCGTTGGGTCGATCACCCGCGCCTGGGGCTTGGCCTCGGCAGCCTTCAGGGCCGCTTCGGCCTTCTCCAGCTCGGCCTTGCGCGCCTGGGTCACGGCGTCGCCGCCGGTCACGGCCGGTGCCTGCGGCATCAGCGCCCGGGCCCGCGCCAGCGCGGTGGCAGCCGCATTGACGTCGCCCTTCTGCAGCACGATCTGGCTGCGTTTCAGATAGGCCTCGGCCAGCTGGCGCTGGTTTTGCTCCAGGCGAGCGTCATCAGGCGACTGCGCCTGCAGGGCAGCCAGCTGGTCTTCGGCGGTGGCCAGCTCGTTGCTGGCGATACTCTGTTGCAGCTGCTGCCAGGCATCGGCTTGGGCAGGTGCATCGGCCTGCTCGACCGGCGCGCTGGAACACGCGGCCAGGAACAGGGAAAACGCGGCAACAAGCAGATAACGGGATGCGAACGGCTTCATTCCTGCGACTCTCTATTTGCGCAAAAAGCGAGCAAGTCTACACCCAGGTGCGCACGCTCGAAAATAAGTCTTACAGACCCTTTACCCGCGGAAAGGTTGCAGGGTGCACCTGTGTGCACCCCGTTTTTCAGCGTTTTGGCAGGGCCAGGCTCAGCAAGAATAGCACCGCCGCGCAGACCACGATCGATGGCCCGGCCGGGGTGTCCTTGAACCAGGACATGGCCAGGCCACCGCACACCGAGGTGATGCCGATCAGGGTTGCGGCCAGCGCCATCTGTTCTGGCGAGCGGGCGTGCCGCTGTGCCGCGGCAGCGGGAATGATCAGCAGCGAGGTGATCAGCAACACACCGACGATCTTCATGGCCACGGCAATGACCACCGCGATCAGCAGCATCAGGGCCATGCGCAGGCCCGCCACTGGCAGGCCCTCGACCATGGCCAGTTCTTCGTGCACGGTGATTGCCAGCAATGGCCGCCACAGCACGGCGAGCAGCAGCAGGACCAGCGCGCTGCCGCCCAGGATCCAGGCCAGGTCGGTGGTGCTGATGGCCAGCAGGTCGCCGAACAGATAGGCCATCAAGTCGATGCGCACGTCATGCATGAAACTCAGCACCACCAGGCCCAGCGACAGGGTGCTGGGGGCGAGGATGCCGAGCAGGGTGTCGGAGGCCAGCGGCTGGCGTTGCTGCAAGGTCACCAGCAAAATCGCCAGCAACAGGCAGCCCACGGTCACCGCCAGGGCCGGGCTGACATCCAGCACGAAGCCCATGGCCACGCCCAACAGGGCGGCGTGGGACAGGGTGTCGCCGAAGTACGCCATGCGCCGCCACACCACGAACGAGCCAAGCGGGCCTGCCACCACCGCCAGGGACAAACCCGCAAGCAAGGCGTAAAGAAGAAAATCAGCCATGCTTGCAGTGCTCTCCGTGAACATGGGCGCCAGGGGCGACGACCGAGCCATGCAGGTCGTGGCTGTGGTCGTGATGGTGGTGGTAGACAGCCAGGCTCGGGGCGTTCTGGCCGAACAGCTCGACAAAGGCCGGGTCGTTGCTGACTTGCTCGGGGTGGCCCGAGCAGCACACGTGGCGGTTCAGGCAGACCACCTGGTCGGTGGCGCTCATGACCAGGTGCAGGTCATGGGAGACCATCAGCACACCGCAGCCGTGGCGGTCGCGCAAACGGGTGATGAGGTTGTACAGCTCGGTCTGGCCGACCACGTCGACACCTTGTACCGGCTCGTCGAGCACCAGCAGCTGTGGCTCGCGCAGCAGCGCCCGGGCCAGCAGCACGCGCTGCATCTCGCCGCCGGAAATGGTCTGGATCGGGCTGTCGATGACCTGCTCGGCACCCACTTCCTGCAGTGCCGACAAGGCAGCCGCACGGTCTACCCCGGGCACCAGGCGCAAGAAGCGCAGCACCGACAGCGGCAGGGTGGCGTCCACCTGGATTTTTTGCGGCATGTAGCCGATGCGCAGCTTCGGCTTGCGCCAGACCTTGCCTCGGTGCGGCTTGAGCAGCCCGAGCACGGCGCGCACCAGGGTGGTCTTGCCGGCGCCGTTGGGGCCGATCAGGGTGACGATCTGGCCGGGCGCCACCGACAGGTCGATGTTGTCGAGCACCGCCTCGCCGGCGAAGCTGACACCGACCTGCTCCAGGCGGATCAGGGCGTCGCTCATGCTGCGCTCCGGCAGTTGGCGCACAGGCCGACGATTTCCACCGTCTGGGTTTCGACGCTGAAGCCCACGCCCTTGGCGCTGTGGATGATGGCGTCGCTGATGCTGTCCTGCTCCAGTTCGATGGCCACATGGCATACACGGCAGATCAGGAACTGGCCCTGATGCGCGTGCTCTGGGTGGCTGCAACCGATGAAGGCGTTGAGCGAGGCGATGCGGTGCACCAGGCCGTTTTCCAGCAGGAAGTCCAGGGCGCGGTACACGGTCGGCGGCGCGGCGCGGCGGCCATCCTGCTCGCTGAGCACGGCAAGGATGTCGTAGGCGCCCAGCGGCTTGTGGCTCTGCCACACCAGCTCCAGCACACGCCGGCGCAGTGCGGTCAGGCGCAGGCCCTGGCGCGTGCACAGGGCATCGGCTTCGGACAAGGCGCTGTGCACGCAATGGGAATGATCGTGGGGACGGTGAGCCAGCGGCGTGATGGACATGGGCAGCGACGGTTCTGGATGGAGACGTTATTATGTTACCTGTTTATCACGAGTCGAGTATTCATCGTGTCCCGATTCCTAGTGCTTTTTGTCGCTTTCATCGCCTGCTCGGCACAGGCTGACGTGCGTGTACTGACCAGTATCAAACCGCTGCAGCAGATTGCCGCTGCCGTGCAGGACGGCGTGGGCAACCCGGACGTGCTGTTGCCGCCGGGCGCTTCACCGCACCACTACGCCCTGCGCCCGTCCGACGTGCGCAAGGTGGGTGATGCCGACCTGCTGTACTGGATCGGCCCGGACATGGAGAACTTCCTGCCGCGGGTGCTGGGCAGCCGCAGCAAGCCGACGGTGGCCGTGCAGTCGCTTTCAGGCATGAAGCTGCGTCACTTTGGTGAGGACAGCCACTCCCATGAGGAGGCGGACCAGGACGACCACGACCACGATCACCGCCCGGGTAGCCTGGATGCGCACCTGTGGCTGTCTTCGGTCAACGCCCGGGTCATCGCGACGAAGATGGCGGCGGACCTGGCGGCGGCCGACCCGGCCAATGCGGCGCGCTACCAGAGCAACCTGAAGGCCTTCATCGAGCGCCTGGATGCGTTGGATGCGCGGATCAAGGCGCGGGTAGCCGGGATCGCCAGCAAGCCCTATTTCGTGTTCCACGAGGCGTTCGACTACTTCGAGTCGGCCTATGGCCTGCAGCACACCGGCGTGTTCAGCGTGGCGTCCGAAGTACAGCCGGGCGCGCAGCATGTGGCGGCGATGCGCAAGCGCTTGCAGGAAGTGGGCAAGACCTGTGTGTTCAGCGAGCCACCGTTGCGGCCGCGTCTGGCCGAGACCCTGACGGCCGGGTTGCCGGTGCGCCTGGCGGAGCTGGATGCCCTGGGTGGCACCGACCCGGTGGATGCCAAGGGCTATGAGCGCCTGCTCGAGAAGCTGGGTGGTGACCTGGCTGGGTGCCTGGAGCAGTTGTAAGCCTGTACCGGATTCTTCGCGGGCTTGCCCGCGAAGAATCAGAACAGGAACTAGAGGGCGAACGGCAAGTGCAACGCCACTTGCTGGCGCTGCGCCAGGCGCACTTCGAACTCGCTCGGGTCGTGGATCATCACATCCATCCCGGCAAACGATTCCGCCGCAATCAGGCGCGACAGCCAGAAGCGCACGCAGCCTACCCGCAACATCTCCGGCCACAGCTCGGCTTCGGCTGCGGTAAACGGCCGCAACGCCGCATAGGCCGCCAGCAGTGCCTGAGCGCGCGGCACATCGATCGCGCCGTGCTCATTCAGGCACCAGTCGTTCACGGTGATGGCGATGTCATACAGCATCGGCCCGGAGCAGGCGTTGTAGAAGTCGATCACACCGGTCAGGTGGGTACCTTCGAACATCACGTTGTCGCGGAACAGGTCGGCATGCAGGTTGGCCCGTGGCAAGGCCAGGATCTGCGCCTTGTGCGCGGTGATCTCGTCCAGCGCAGGCTGCAACAGTGTGACCTGCTCGGCGCTCAGGCGCGGCAGCAGCTCGGCACCGGATGCCAGCATCCAGTCCAGGCCGCGGTCGGTGCGGCGCTCGATGATGTGCTCGCGGGTGGCCAGGTGAATGTGCGCCAGCAGTTCGCCGACCTGGGCGCAGTGCTGGGCGTTCGGCGCCTTGATGTGCTTGCCCGACAGCCGCGGTTGCAGCAATGCCGGCTTGCCGCACAGCTCGCGCAGGGCATTGCCGTCACGGTCACGCAGGGCATAGGGCACCGGCATGTCGGCAGCGTGCAGCACGTCCAGCAACTCGATGAAGAACGGCATGTCCTCGACCGGGCCGCGCTCGACCAGCGTCAGGACGAACTCACCCTGTTCGAGGCTGACGAAGAAGTTGCTGTTCTCGGTACCGGCGGCGATGCCCTGGAAGTCGAGCAGACGGCCCAGCTCGTACGGTGCCAGAAAGGTTTCCAGCTCAGGCCGGGTCACGGGGGTGAAGACTGACATGATGAAAAAAAGCCCATACGGGCACTTCCGCCGGGAAGTGCCGGGTTGATGTGAACGGTGCGCGCGTCAGCTTACCACTCGAAAATCTTCCAGGACGGGATCAGCATGTCCGGCTGGTCGGAACGAATGAAATTGGCATCGGTGCCATCGGCGCGTACCAGGAAATACGGCTTGCCGTGTTTCGGCGTGATCTTGATCGCATACAGGAAGCCATTTTGCCGGTATTCCTGGATGGTTTTATCGCCTTCCGTGCGAATGGTCACCTCGGGATCGGCCGAGGGGGCGTCTTCCGCCGCCAGGGTGACGACCGGCATGGTTGCCAACAGGCCGAGCAGTAACAGGCGATTGAGTTTACGCATGATAACCTAGTCCCTTTGTCGTCATTGATCCGGCTATTCTAGCTCCGGACCCGCCGAAAAGGTTGATTCTGCTCATGAGCCAAGCGCCCCTCGTCCTGGTGGACGGTTCCTCCTACCTGTACCGCGCCTTCCATGCGCTGCCGCCGCTGACCACTTCCAAGGGCATGCCGACCGGGGCGGTCAAGGGTGTGCTGAACATGCTCAAGAGCCTGCGCAAGCAATACCCCGACAGCCTGTTCGCGGTAGTCTTCGACGCCAAGGGCGGGACCTTCCGCGATGCCATGTTCGCCGAGTACAAGGCCAACCGCCCGAGCATGCCCGACGACCTGCGGGTGCAGGTCGAGCCGCTGCACGCCAGCGTCCGGGCACTGGGGTACCCGCTGCTATGCGTAGAAGGCGTCGAGGCCGATGACGTGATCGGCACCCTCGCCCGCAGCAGCGCGACCCGGGGCCGCCCGGTGATCATCTCGACCGGCGACAAGGACATGGCACAGCTGGTGGACGGCCACGTGACCTTGGTCAACACCATGACCGGCAGTGTGCTGGACGTGGCCGGTGTGCACGAAAAGTTCGGCGTTGGCCCGGAACACATCATCGACTTCCTCGCCCTGATGGGCGACAAGGTCGACAACATCCCGGGCGTGCCTGGCGTCGGTGAGAAAACCGCTGTTGGCCTGCTGACCGGAATCGGCGGTGGCCTCAGCGACCTGTACGCCAACCTCGACAAGGTCCCGGCCCTGGCCATCCGTGGCGCCAAGACCTTGCCCGCCAAGCTCGAGGAGCACCGCGATGCAGCGTTCCTGTCCTATGAGCTGGCCACCATCAAGTGCGATGTACCGCTGGATGTGGAAGTCGAAGCGCTGGTCTGCGGCGAGCCTGACCGCGAAGCGCTGCTGGCGCTGTACACCGAGATGGAGTTCAAGAGCTGGATTGCCGATGTGCAGCGCGATGCGGCCAGGGCCGGCGATGTTGTCGCAGCGGTCGAAGTGCCGGCCGCCACGGTCGAGCCCAAGTACGAGACCATCCTCGATCAAGCTCGCTTCGACGCCTGGCTGGAGAAGCTGCGCCAGGCGCCGCTGTTCGCCTTCGACACCGAGACCACCAGCCTGGACGCCCAGCAGGCGCAGCTGGTTGGCCTGTCGTTCGCGGTCGAGCCCCATGAAGCCGCTTATGTGCCGCTGGCCCACGACTACGAAGGCGCACCGGCCCAGCTGGACCGCGAGGCTGTGTTGCTGGCGCTGAAGCCGCTGCTGGAAGACCCGGCCAAGGCCAAGGTCGGGCAAAACGCCAAGTACGACATCAACATCCTCGCCAACAACTCGCCAGCCATCGAGATGCGCGGCGTGGCCTACGACACCATGCTCGAATCGTACGTGCTCAATTCCACTGCCACCCGGCATGACATGGACAGCCTGGCGCTGAAGTACCTCGACCACACCACCATCGCCTTCGAGGACATCGCCGGCAAGGGCGCCAAGCAGCTGACCTTCAACCAGATCAACCTGGACAAGGCCGGCCCTTACGCCGCCGAGGACGCCGATATCACCCTGCGCCTGCACCACGCGCTGCAGGCGCGCCTGGCGCAGACGCCAAGCGTGCAGCCGGTGCTGATGGACATCGAGATGCCGCTGGTGCCGGTGCTGGCCAAGATCGAGCGCCAGGGCGCGCTGGTCGATGCTGCGTTGTTGCAGGTACAAAGCGGCGAGCTGGGCGTGAAGATGGTTGACCTGGAGCAGCGCGCCTACGCGCTGGCCGGCGAGGAATTCAACCTCGGTTCGCCAAAGCAGCTAGGCGCGATCCTCTATGACAAGCTGGGCATGCCGGTGCTGAGCAAGACCGCCAAGGGCCAGCCGTCCACTGCCGAAGCGGTGCTCGACGAACTTGCCGAGCAAGGCTACCCGCTGCCTGAGGTGCTGATGCAGTACCGCAGCCTGAGCAAGCTCAAGAGCACCTACACCGACAAGCTGCCAGGGCAGATCAACCCGCGCACCGGGCGTATTCACACGTCCTACCAGCAGGCAGTGGCCGCCACCGGGCGCCTGTCGTCGAGTGACCCGAACCTGCAGAACATCCCGATCCGCACCGCCGAGGGCCGACGCATTCGCCAGGCGTTCATTGCCAGCCCCGGCTACAAGCTGCTGGCGGCGGACTATTCGCAGATCGAACTGCGCATCATGGCCCACCTGGCCAAGGACGAAGGCCTGTTGCATGCCTTCCGCAACGATCTGGACGTGCACCGCGCGACGGCGGCGGAAGTGTTCAACGTAGCGCTGGAAGACGTCACCACCGACCAGCGCCGCAGCGCCAAGGCCATCAACTTCGGCCTGATCTACGGCATGAGTGCGTTTGGCCTGGCCAAGCAGATTGGCGTCGACCGCAAGCAGTCGCAGGACTACATCGACCGCTACTTCGCCCGCTACCCGGGCGTGTTGGCCTACATGGAGCGCACTCGCGCCCAGGCCGCCGAGCAGGGCTTCGTCGAAACCCTGTTCGGCCGTCGCCTGTACCTGCCGGACATCAACGCCAAGAACCCGGCCCTGCGCAAGGGCGCCGAGCGCACGGCGATCAACGCGCCGATGCAGGGCACAGCCGCCGACATCATCAAGCGCGCCATGGTCAACGTCGACAACTGGCTGAACGAGAGCGGCCTGGACGCACGGGTGATCCTGCAGGTGCACGACGAACTGGTGCTTGAGGTGCGTGAAGACCTGGTCGAGCAAGTGAAAGATGAAATTCGCACGCACATGAGCAACGCCGCGCAGCTGGATGTTCCGTTGGTGGTCGAGGCAGGTGTTGGTTCGAATTGGGACGAAGCTCACTGATTGAGCGGGGAAAGGTGTGTAGGATCTGCGACGTAGTGACGCGGATCCTGGCATGGCTCGATGCCATTAGTTCAGGAGTTGCATGAAACTATCGCAAATAGTTTTGAGCGCTCCGGAACTAAACCGGTGAAGCGGAACTCAGAGTAACTGAATGGCTGGTGAAGCCTTTCGATGCTCCTATGTTGTGTTAAGTGTTGGCAGATACCTGGACCCCGCCCTAGCGGTCCAGACTTGAACCCCGAACTTCCCCCTCCCCATACGAAGTCCGGGGTTTTTTTTGCCCGAAATTCGAGTATCGGTCCCTGCGGGCTGCCCACAGGGACCGCTATCTACAGATCAGGCAACCGGCTTGTCTTCCAGTTTCATCCAGTCAGCCAGCACCCGGTAGGCTTCTTCCAGGCCCAGGCGCTTGGGCGCCGAGAACAGCTGGATGGTCGCCGTGTCACCCCACCCTTTACGGATTTCCGACTGCACCTTGAGCAAGGTGTTCTTGCCAGCGCCGTGGGTGAGCTTGTCGGCTTTGGTCAGCAGAATATGCATCGGCATGCCACTGGCTCTGGCCCAGTCGAGCATCATCTTGTCGAAGTCGGTCATCGGGTGACGCACATCCATCATCAAGATGATGCCTTTCAGGCAGTCACGGCTGCCCAGGTAGGCTTCCAGGTGCTTCTGCCAGTGCTGCTTGAGCGGAATCGGGACTTTTGCATATCCGTAGCCCGGCAGGTCGACCAAACGCCGTTCATCGTCCAGACTGAAGAAATTCAACAGCTGGGTGCGCCCCGGGGTTTTCGAGGTACGCGCCAGGCTGGCATGAGTCAGGGTATTGAGGGCGCTGGATTTGCCGGCGTTGGAGCGGCCGGCGAAAGCCACCTCGTAACCCTGGTCGTCCGGGCATTGTTCGACCTTGGCAGCGCTGAGGGCGAATGTGGCTTTCTGGCAGAGGCCGAGGATGGGGTTCTTGACTTGCATGGGATATCCGATGTGGGTGTTGCCAAAGCCGAGGCTGGCAAGCGGTGTCGTTTCCGTTTGGATGGCGGAAGTATATAATGCCCCAGTTTTTGTGTGCTCATTCTCTCAGCGAAGGGGAATGTGCATGGGGTGTCGAACAATAGCTCGCGCATCAGAACGCAGCGCGTCCCCCAACCCTGTCAGGTCGTTTCGCTTGGCGAAATGGCTGCTAGCTGTCGGTATGTTCCTGCCGTTTTTCAGCGCACAGGCTACACAGGATCCCGAGGCGTTGTACAACCGCACGTGTGCGGCCTGTCACGCCGGGCAGTTGCCACAGGCACCCAAGAAGGGTGACCCGGCAGCTTGGGAGCCAAGGCTGGCGCAAGGCATGGAGCAGCTGGTGGTGCATGTTACCCAGGGTTTCAAGGCTATGCCGCCGCGTGGATTGTGCATGGACTGCAGTGCCGAGGACTACCGTTTGGTCATCCTTTGGATGAGCGGCAGTCCCGATACATAACATTTCACCCTTAGCCGTGTTGGATTAGCTGATGAACAAACTAGTCGTGAGTCTGCTGTTGACCCTGGGTGTCGCAGGTGCGGCCACTGCTGCGCAACCTATCAAAGGCGATGCCGCCGCTGGCCAGGCCAAGACGGCCGTCTGTGGTGCTTGCCACAACCCGGACGGCAACAGCCTGGCGCCGAACTTCCCGAAACTGGCTGGCCAGGGCCAGCGCTATCTGGAAAAGCAACTGCACGACATCAAGTCGGGCAAGCGCACCGTGCTGGAAATGACCGGCATGCTGGCCAATTTCAGTGACCAGGACCTGGCCGATATCGCCGCCTGGTTCTCCAGCCAGAAAGGCAGCGTCGGTGCTGCCGATCCCAAGTTGGTCGAGCGTGGCCGGGCGCTGTTCAATGGTGGCAACCTGGAAAAAGGCATGCCTGCCTGTACCGGCTGCCACTCGCCCAACGGCGCGGGTATCGCCCTCGCCGGCTTCCCGCACCTGGGCGGCCAGCATTCGCAATACGTGACCAAGCAGCTCACTGACTTCCGCGAAGGCAACCGCACCAACGACGGCGATGCGATGACCATGCGCACCATCGCCGGCAAGCTGAGCAATCATGAGATCGAAGCGCTGGCCAGCTACATCCAGGGCCTGCATTAACATTCGGTTAATGCTGCAACGCTAAAGATGAAAGGGCGGCGCGGGCCGCCCTTTTTTCTGTCCGCAGCCGTTACACTACAGAACTCGGGCCCTTCGCCACCGGTCACAGCACAGGTCGCGTCGAGGCGACCAATGAATGCTCAGGAGTAAAGCATGCGTAAACTGATTCTCAGCGCCGCGCTGGTCGCTGCCAGCGTCTTCGGGATGACTGCCGTCCAGGCTGCAGAGCCTGCCACTGCCGGCAAGGAATACATCGAGCTGAGCAACCCTGTTCCGGTATCCCAGCCAGGCAAGATCGAAGTGGTCGAGCTGTTCTGGTATGGCTGCCCACACTGCTACCACTTCGAGCCGACTATCAACCCATGGGTCGAGAAGCTGCCCAAGGACGTCAACTTCAAGCGCGTACCGGCCATGTTCGGCGGCCCGTGGGACGCCCACGGCCAGATGTTCCTGACCCTCGAAGCCATGGGCGTCGAGCAGAAGGTTCATGCCGCAGTCTTCGACGCCATCCAGAACCAGCGCAAGCGCCTGACCGACCCGCAAGACATGGCCGACTTCCTCGCCACCCAGGGCGTCGACAAGGACAAGTTCCTCGCTACCTTCAACTCGTTCGCCATCAAGGGCCAGGTCAACCAGGCCAAGGAACTGGCGAAGAAGTACGAAATCACCGGCGTACCGAGCATGGTGGTGAACGGCAAGTACCGCTTCGACCTGGGTACCGCAGGCGGTCCGGACGGCGTGCTGAACGTCGCCGACCAACTGATCGCCAAGGAGCGCGCCGCTAAGTAAGCGGCGTACCCCATGCGCCGCTTCAGAACCGCGCGTGGCATTGGCCTGCACCAGCCGCAGGTCAACGAGCATCACCTGCAGGCCACAGGCCTGCCCGAGGATGGTCGTCTGCGGCTGCTCAGCTTCAACATCCAGGTCGGCATCAGCACCGAGCGCTACCGGCATTACCTGACCCGCAGTTGGCAGCACCTGCTGCCGCACACCGGGCGGGCCGGTAACCTGCAGAAAATCGGTCAGTTGCTCAACGACTTCGACCTGGTGGCCCTGCAGGAGGCCGATGGCGGCAGCCTGCGCTCTGGCTACGTCAACCAGGTGGAGCACCTGGCCCAACTGGGTTCCTTCCCTTACTGGTACCAGCAGCTCAATCGCAACCTCGGGCGTTTTGCCCAGCACAGCAATGGCGTGCTCAGCCGCCTGAAGCCGCAGCTCCTCGAAGATCACCCGCTGCCCGGCCCGGCCGGCCGGGGTGCGATCCTGGTGCGTTTTGGTGAGGGTGAGGATGCGCTGATCGTGGTCATGATGCACCTGGCCCTGGGTGCCAAGACGCGCGCCCTGCAATTGGGCTACATCCGTGAGCTGATTGGCGGCTACCGCCATCAGGTCCTGATGGGGGACATGAATACCCACGCAACCGACCTGCTCGAGCATTCGCCCCTGCGCGATCTGGGCCTGATCGCACCCCAGGTCGAAGCCACCTTCCCCAGCTGGCGCCCGCAGCGCTGCCTGGACCACATCCTGCTCAGCCCGAGCCTGACCCTGGAGCGGGTCGAGGTGCTGGCGCAGCCGATTTCCGACCATCTTCCCGTTGCGGTGGAGATCCGATTGCCTGATGCACTGACTGTGGATACGCTGCCGGTCTTGAGCTAGATCAGCTAAAGCGCGGCAAGCCCTCAAGTGTTCGCTGGGCGCGCCGACAGCGTGTAATTACACAGCCCACAGATGCATTACCCGTCGCGGATCCAGGCATGACCGAAGAAGCCGAGCGCTGGAAAGAAAAATACCTTAAAAGCATCGAACAGCAGGAAAAGCTCGAACGCCGCTGGGACGCGCGTCTCGACCTGCTGCGCCGTGGCCTGGTGCGCAGTACCCTGGCGGCCGAAGGCAGCGACAAGGTCGTCGACCAGTGCATGAAGGAAATGCGCGAGGTCATCCGCAGCGACAACATGGACGCCGGCCTTGCCGGGTTGATTCCGCGTCTGGAAAAGGCGGTGCTGGACTCCGAGCAGCGCCGGGAAACCCGCATGAATCAGGTCAGTGATGCCCTGAACGCGCTGGTTACCCAGCTGCAAGCTTTGCCACTGCCCGGTGAAGTTGCCCGGCCACTGAAAAAGCTGGCGAAGAAGCTCGATGGCGGGGTCGCCCAGTCACGCGAGTTACCGCCACTGCTGGGTGAACTCAGTGGCCTGCAAGGGCGTGCCCTTTCGTCGCTGAGCAAGCCGGATGACGAGGCCCGGCCGGGCTTCTTGCAGCGCCTGTTCGGTAACCGAGACAACGAGCCTCAGGCAGAGGCTGGTCAGTCTGCACAAGCTGCGCCTGAAATCGCGCCGGCCGAAGCCCAACCGCAGCCGGACGGGCCTGTACTGGTCGACTTGCCGCCGCGTGATGCGGACGAGCTGCAACCTCTGGCTGCCGCCGCGCCTGCCCCGGAGCCTGAGGAGGCTGCCCTTGTCGCCCAGCCGGAGCAGCCTGTAGAGCCTCACGGCGTTGAACAGCCGGTAGTGGCCCAGGCTGAAGCTGAGCTGCAGGCCGCTCATGCGCCCGAGGTGCAGGAACAGCCTGAGCCCCCGGCAGCCGCGGTGCCTGCGACGCTCGAAGAAATCTTCGGTGAGGACGGCCCCTATTCCCTTCCCGATGCGGTGGAACCCCCTTACAGCCAGGTCGCTGCGCACATCGAGCAGACGCTGATCGGCCTGCTGGATGACCTCAGCCTGCCCGAGCGCCACAAGGCTCAGGCCCTGGAAATGCGCGAGCGGGTAGCACGCGGGCTGAACTGGTATGAACTGATCCCGGTCCTCGATGACCTGGCCGTGCTCATGCTGGCAATCACCGACAGCGGCCAGCACGAATTCGAAACCTACCTGCAGCAGCTCAATGAGCGCCTCGACAGCTTCCAGAGCCACCTGCACGAAGCCAGCGCCGGCCATGCCGACAACAGTTCCGCCGCGCGCGAACTGGACAGCCAGTTGCGTGAACAGGTCGATGGCTTGCAAAGCAGCGTGCAGGGCGCAGTGGATGTGGACAGCCTCAAGCACATCCTGGAAAACCGCCTGGAAACACTGCTGGGCACCATGGACGAGCACCAGCATGAACGTGACCGCCGTGAGCAGGAACTTGCCGGGCGCCTGCAGGGCCTGGCCGAGCGGGTGGCGAGCATGGAGCAGGAAGCGCTTGGCTATCGCGAACACCTGGAAGAACAACGGCAGAAGGCGCTGATCGATCCACTGACCGGCTTGCCCAACCGTGCAGCCTGGACCGAGCAGGTCGAGCGCGAAATGCTCGACTGGCAGGAAAGCGGCGGTCACCTGGCCATGGCAATCCTCGACCTGGACCACTTCAAGCGCATCAACGACAGTTACGGCCACCTGGCCGGCGACAAGGTGCTGAAGATCGTTGCCGACCAATTGCGCAAACGCCTGCGCCCACGTGATTTCATTGCCCGGTTCGGTGGCGAAGAGTTCGTGCTGTTGCTGCCGCAGACCTCGCCCGCCGCCGCTGTTCAAGTGGCCGAAGCGCTGCGCGCGGCGATCGAGGCCTGCCCGTTCCATTTCAAGGGTGAGCGCGTGGTCATCACCACATCCATCGGTTTGAGCGCCTTCCGTTCCGGCGAACGTGGCGACCAGGTGCTCAAGCGCGCCGATACCGCGTTGTACCGGGCCAAGGATCTAGGCCGTAACCGCGTGGAACAAAGCTGAACGGGTGGCACGCCCGCGCATACGTTATGCTATTGCGTTACTGCCTGATTAGCTTGGCTTCCCACATGAAAGCGTTTATTTCCGCATTGCTGATGCTCGTACTCGCCGGTTGCTCGACCGGCCTGCGCATCGACCGCAGCCACCCTTCCGCCAACCAGGACAACCGTATCCAGTTCGTCGTCCTGCACTACACCAACGCCTCGCTGGAGCGTTCGTTGGCATTGCTGACCCATGGCGAGGTCAGCGCCCATTACCTGATCGGCGACGGCCCGGGCACGGTCTACCAGCTGGTCGACGAAAACCGCCGCGCCTGGCATGCCGGTGACAGCCAGTGGCAGGGGCGCACCTGGCTGAATTCCAGCTCCATCGGCATCGAGATCGTCAACCCGGGGTTCGATGACACTGCCAATGGCCGCGTCTGGTACCCCTACAGCGAGGCGCAGATCCAGTCGTTGATCGCCTTGCTCAAGGACATCGTCAAGCGCAACAACATCGAGCCGCGTCACATCATCGGTCACAGCGATATTGCCCCATCGCGCAAGCTCGACCCAGGCCCGTTGTTCCCCTGGAAGCGCCTGGCAGATGCAGGCCTCGGCGTCTGGCCTGAGCCCAATGCCGTGGCCCGCCAGCAGGCTTATTTCAACGTCAATCCACCGACCATCGGCTGGTACCAGCAGGAGCTGGCGCGCTTCGGCTATGCCATCGAGCAGACCGGGCAGCTGGATGTCACCACGCGGCATGTGATCGCCGCCTTCCAGATGCACTTCCGCCCGCAGCGTTTCGACGGCATGCCGGACGCGCAGACCGCAGCCATGCTTTCGGTGCTCAATCGCATGCGCTAAGGCGAATTGCATTCGGGCGCCAAACGGCAGAGCCGATTCTCACTCCAGTTGCTATACCTTGTTAATCAACTGGATGCTGCCCATGTCTGCCCTGATTTCTGCGTTGCGCCAATTTTTTTACCGCCCCTGGATGCTGGCCTCCCTGGCAGCGTTGGCCAGCGCCGCAGTATTGCTGACCGCCAGCATCGGTATCGCGCTGCAGCAGATGAAGGAAAGCGAGAGCGCGCAGATGAACGCCCAGGGCGAGCGCTTTCTCGAACGCCTGGAGCAGGTGTTCGGCCAACTGCGCGAGGGCGTCGACGAACTGCAGGCGCAGTCGCTGCGCGGCTGCAGCCCGGCGATGATTTCGGTGTTGCAGCAGGTCGGCTTGGGCTCGCGCTTCATTTATGAAGCAGCTTATGTGGATGCCAATGTCGCTTGCTCCAACCGGGGCGGGGCAAGGGCATTCGTGCCAACGCGCGCGCCGGATATTCAGGGCCCGACCTACAGCTACTGGCTCAATACCACCACTGAACCCAACGAAAACCTCGCTGCCTTGATGCTGGCGCGGGGTAATTTCCTGGTTTCCACTTCACGCGGGCACCTGACCGACGTGGTCGACCTGCCACCAGGCGGCAGCTTGCTGGTGGTGCTGGACAACGGCACCCGTGCAATCCCTGTGCTGGGCCCGCCCCAGGCCTGGCCGCCGACCAGTGGCTGGCCACCGCCCAGCCAGAAGTCTTTGTTCGAGCTGCGCGATCGGCTGGTCTATCGCATGCCGACCAAGTCGCCGGACTACCAACTGGTACTGATTGCACCGCGGGCCAGCCTGCCGTTGCGCATGAACGGCATGCTCTGGCTGCTGTTCCCTGGCAGTGTGCTGGCGGCCTGCTGCATCGGCTGGCTGGTGCTGCAGCTGATCCTGCAGCGGCGCTCGATGAGTTCCGAACTGCAAAATGCCCTGCGCCGGGGTGAGCTGCAGGTGCTGTATCAGCCGATCATCGAGCTCGACAGCCGTCGCTGTGTCGGTGCCGAGGCCTTGGTGCGCTGGCGTCGTCCGGATGGCTCGTTGACCAGCCCGGACTTGTTCATTCCACTGGCGGAAAACACCGGGCAGATCCGCCAGATCACCGACTTCGTGCTGCAACGCGTGTTGGAGCAGCTGGGCCAGTTGCTGCGCTCGCATCGCAATCTTTATATCTCGGTGAACCTGGCGGCCTGCGATGTGATGGTGCCGCGCATTGGCCGGGTGGCAGCGCGGCTGCTGGCGTTGCACCGCGTCGCGGCCAGCCAGATTGCCTTTGAAGTCACCGAGCGCGGGCTGATCGACGTGGTGGTGGCGCGGGATAACTTGCAGGCCCTGCGTGCGGTCGGGCATCAGGTGCTGATCGACGATTTTGGCACGGGCTACTGCAGCCTGGCCTACCTGCAGACCTTGCCGGTGGACTGCCTGAAGATCGACAAGGCGTTCATCGATGCCCTGGGGCACGACGCCGCCAGCAGCGGTGTGGCGCCGCACATCATTCGCATGGCCCATGACCTGCATCTGCGGGTGATTGCCGAGGGCATCGAGTGTGAGGCGCAGGCAGTGCTGCTCAACAGCGAGGGGGTAAATTACGGGCAGGGCTGGCTGTTTGCCCATCCGCTCAATGCCCGGCAGTTCGCCGAGCTGGTGACCCGCGGCCGGCAGCCACGGCGGGCGCGGATCGATGATGAGCCCTGAGCGCTGACAAGGTCAGACTGGCAAGGCCATATAGAATTGAGTGCCCTGGCCTGGTCGGGAAAACACCCCCATGCGCCCGCCATGCAACTGCACGATCTCCTTGCACAGTGCCAGCCCCAACCCGGCGCCGCCTTTCTTGCGCCCGACCTGTACGAACGGTTCGAAGATCCTCCCCTGTTGCCCATAGGCAATGCCTTCTCCATTGTCCTCGACACTGATGATCACCCGCTCCGCGTGCCGCCGTGCAAGCAGGCGGATGCGCCCACCATTGGCGGTATGGCGGATGGCGTTGTGCAGCAGGTTGTCCAGCACCCGGTCGAGTTGCGCCACGTCGGCCTGAATGCGCGGCAGCGGAGGCTCCAGGGCTTTGATCAGCTCGATCTGCTTGTTGGCGGCCTGGTCGCTGAAGCGTGCTTGCGCCCTGTCGAGCAGTTCGTCGATGGCGCATGGGGCAAGCTCGAGCTTCTGCAAGCCGCTCTGGTAGCGCGAGAAGTTGAGCAGGTCGTTGATCAGCTGGGTCAGGCGCTGCATTTCCTCGCCGATGGTCTCCAGCAGATCGCTCTCGCGAGCCTCGGGCGGGAATTTCAACCGCTCGCGCAGCAGGCCAAATGCCATGTGCATGCCGGTGACCGGGGTGCGCAATTCATGGGAAGCACGTAGCACGAACTCACTGCGCACGCGCTCGAAAGCGCGTTGCTCGGTGACATCGTGCAAGACCATCACCGCACCCAGAATCGGCCCTTGCGGATGGCTGACCGGGGTAAGGCTGTAGGTCAGCAGGCGGGTTTCTTCGTCGACCTCGATGCTCAGGTCTTCCGGTGGCCGATCCAGGCTGCCGCCACGCAATACCTGGCGCAGCTGTTGTTCCAGCTCCGGGCGCTGCAGGGCGTCGGCCAGGCCGCTGCCGACCCGGCTGTCGCTCCAGCCCAGCTGCCGCTGGGCGACCGGGTTGAGGTGTTCGAGATGCCCTTGGCGGTCGATGATCAGCAAGCCATCGTCGATGCTGTCGAGCACGGCCTGCAGACGCTGCTGGCCGGCCAACAGTTCATCGACATTGGTTGCCTGGTGTTTGCGCAGGGCATCGGCCATCAGCCCGAAGCGGCGGGTCAGCTGGTTGAGCTCGATGGCCTGGGTGACCGGCAAGGTGATGTCGAAATCCCCTTGGCCTAGCTGGTCGGCAGCCTTGGCCAGCGCTTCGATCGGCTGGCCGAAGCGGCGGGCGATGTTGTGCGCGGTGACGAAACCGAGCACCAGCACTACCAGGCCCATCAGGCCGAGTACCCCGCTGACCAGCAAGGCGCGGTCACGGGTGTGCTCTTCGCTGCGGGTGATGTAGTCGAGGGCTTGCTTGTGCGAATCGATCAGGTCGGTGCGCACCTGGTTGAATGCCGCGCCCAGTGGCTGCTCTACACCCATGCTGCGGGCCGGTGCCGGGCTGTCGCGGTAAGCCTGCAGGAAGGCTTGGTAGTTGCTGCTGGCCTTGCTGAAACCGGTGCGTTCGCCGCCTAGCGCCAGCCCTTGGTTGAGCAGCTCCTGGAAATTGTCCTGCAGGGGGCGCAGGCTGTCCGGTGCGGTGTCCTCGTCCAGCAGCAGTGTCAATTGCTCGCCGAGGTTCTGCCGCAGTTTCAAGCCCACTTCCAGCGCATGGGTGGTTTCGCGCACCGACTGTTGCTGCACCGTGGCCATCTGCAGCACGCTCACCAACCCCAGCAACAAGCCCAGCAGGGCCACGGTCACCAGGGCCGAGATGCTGAGGAAGAGCCGCGTGCGCAGCTTCATCGGCAGCTTCACAGGTTGTACTGCTTGCGTTTGCGGTAGAGCGTGGAGGCGTCGATGCCGAGGGTCTTGGCAGCCTGGTCGAGGGTGTCGCTGGCAGCCAGCACTGCGCCGATGTGCGCGCGCTCCAGCTCATCCAGGCTCATGGCTGCGCCTACCCGAGGCGCATTGCCTGCCGTTTGTTCGCCCATCCCCAGGTGGATGATCTCCACGCGTTCCTGAGGGCAGATGATGCTGGCGCGTTCGATCACGTTGCGCAGTTCGCGGATATTGCCCGGCCAACGGTAGTTGAGCAGCGCGCTGCGCGCCTCGTCGCTGAAACCACGGGCGGGACGGGAGTATTCCTTGACGAAGCGGGCCAGGAAGCGGTCGGCCAGGGTCAGGATGTCCTCGCTGCGCTCGCGCAGCGGCGGCAGGTGCAGGGTAATGACGTTGAGGCGGTACAGCAGGTCTTCGCGGAAACGGTTCTCGCGCACCATGTCGTCAAGGTTGAGGTTGGTCGCTGCGAGGATGCGCACGTCGGCGCGGCGGGTGACCGGGTCGCCCACCCGCTCGTATTCCTTGTCCTGGATGAAGCGCAGCAGCTTGGGCTGCAAGGTCAGGGGGAAATCGCCGATTTCATCGAGGAACAGCGTGCCGCCGTCCGCCTGGTTGACGCGACCCAGGGTGCTTTCGCTGGCGCCGGTAAACGCCCCGCGGGTATGGCCGAACAATTCGCTTTCCATCAGTTCGGCATTCAGCGACGGGCAGTTGATGGTCACGCAGGCCTTGCGTGCTCGCTTGCTCCAGCCGTGAATGGCGCGGGCCAGTTCGCCCTTGCCGGTGCCCGACTCGCCGAGAATGAGGATGTTGGCATCGGTGCTGGCCACCTGGCGGGCGGTTTCCAGCACGGCCATCATCGCCGGGCTGTGCGAGTCGAGGCCGTCCTTGGGTTTGCGCACTTCGCCTTCGAGGGCCTCCAGGCGCGCCGAGAGTTGACGGACTTCCAGCTGCTTGGCGGTGGCCAGGCGCAACTGATCGGGGCTGCAGGGCTTGACCAGGTAATCGGCGGCGCCCGCCTGGATGGCATCGACTGCGGTGTCGATCGCTGAATGCGCGGTGACGATCACCACCCGCATCCACGGCGCCTGAATGCGCATCTGCGCCAGCACATCCAGGCCGTTGTCCTCGCCCAGGCGCAGGTCGAGGAAGCACAGGTCGAACACCTGGCGCTGCAGCAAGGCGTCAGCCTGTGCGGCGCTGTTGGCCGTGGCCACGCTGTATCCCTCGTCTTCCAGGCAGTAGCGGAAGGTGCGCAGGATCGCGGACTCGTCATCCACCAGCAGAATGCGGCCTTGGTTGTCCTGGGCTGGTTCCATTTCCTGCGCTCCTTCGGGTAGATCTTCAATTAGTGTGGGGAAAATCGGGCAAGTTGCACGGTCAATTGTGAAGGAATCTGTCCTTTGCATGCTAGCCAATGGCCAAACCGTGCCGTGACGCCGGATATCTCGATGATTTTCTTAGAGCAGCGCGCTGGCACATTGGTTGCGATGATTTTCTGCTTTTGCCAACTTAAAGGAGGTACACCCGTGTCCCCTACCATCCGAATGGCCGTGTTGGCGGCCACCCTGCTGTCCGTTTGCACACCTGCGTCCGCCGACCCTGTTCAGGACGCTCGCCTGGAGGGTTCGCTGCAAACTGCGCTGGCCCTCAACCGGATGCTCAACCCGTTTCGCATCAAGGCCGAGGTCGATGGCCAGCGGGCTCGCCTGTCCGGTGAAGTCGAGAATAGCGTCGAGCGCGAGTTGGCCGCGCAGGTGGCCTTGGCCACACGGGGTATCGAGCAGGTCGACAACCAGTTGCGGGTCAACCCTGAACTGGTCGAGCGCCCGCTGGAGCTGCGCGCCTACGCCCAGCGGCTGGAGGATGTGACCTTGGCGGCGGTGATCCGCGCGCGCTTGCTGTGGAGCCGGACCACGGAGAAAGCCCCGATCGAAGTGCAAAGCAGCGATGGCGTGGTGACCCTGCGTGGCAAGGTCGACACTGCCGAGGCCAAGGAACTGGCGGGCGTGGTGGCGCGCACCACCGCCGGCGTACACCTGGTCAACAACCTGGTCAGCCTGGATACCGCCGCAATGGCCAAGGCCAGGGAGAACCCTGCGGGCGCTGCGAGCGGTCCGCAGCCAAGCGATAGCTGGGTGGTCGACAAGATTCAGACCAGCTTGCGCTTCAGCCGCAATCTGGACGGCCTGAATATCAAGGTGGCCAGCGAACAAGGCATGGTCCGGCTGACCGGTGAGGTGGTCAGCAGCGAGCAGAAGACCATCGCCGTGGCTATCGCCCGGCAGATCATCGGGGTGCGGGGTGTCGACGCCGATTTGCTCAAAGTGGCGACCAAGGTCGAGGGTTGAATCGTGCAATTCGCACGACGCCAGCAGGGGCATCGTGCAGGATACGTCCTCAATGGCATTGTACGATAATCATAACTAATTGATTTTAAAGGATTTTAATTGATTAGAGGAGCTGGCATGCAGGCTGCAATTACTTGTTCAGGTTTGAACAGAAAAATTACAGTAGGAGAAGCCGGCATGAACCGCCCATCCGTCAAACGCTCGCTGAATGTCGCACTCCCCGTGCGCCAGTTCCTGTTCCTCGGGATGGCATTGCTGCTGACTTTGGCCGCCGGCCTCTTCTATTACAGCTGGCAGACCGCGCGCCTGGCTGATCAGGTGGCAGCGCAAACCGCGCTGCTGACGCAGATTCAGGCAAGCCGCGCCAACACCCTGGTAAAAGCCGCCGAACCTGCCGGGCAGCGGCCTGCCGCCAATACTTCACCGGCCACTGTGGATAACGTCGCGCCCCAGCAGCGCTGGGTGTTCTGAGACGCTGGCCGGACCGATTTCAAAAAAGAAAGGAGAAGCATCATGCTTAGCTGGGCTATCACTTTCCTCATCATCGCCATTGTCGCCGCTGTGCTTGGCTTCGGTGGTATCGCTGGCGCCGCTACGGGTATCGCGAAGATCCTGTTCATTGTCTTCCTGGTCCTGTTCGTAGCCTCCTTCTTCTTTGGACGTGGACGAGGTTGAAGATGAGCAGGAAGCTATGCGCAGCCCTGGCTGCTGCTGCCTTGCTGTCGGGCGGTAGTGCAACGGTGATGGCGGCCAACGATGGCCAGGTCCGGGTCGAGCAGTTGCTCGGCTCGGACCCCGAATACCGGGAAACCTGGCAAGACACGATCAAAGGCGAGGAACGCTTGCCCGATTGGGTGATCAACCTGAGTGGCAGCGGCCAGGAGCAGATGTCTGCGGTGACCGAAGACGGCGACAAGTATCTGGTCGGCCCGCTGTGCGAGTCGCCGCAGAACTGCACCTACAAGCGCCTGATCGTGGCGTTCAGCTGGGACAAGGACGACGCCTACGGAATGCTTGTGGAAGTGCCCGAAGGCTTGCCGAGTGACAAGTCGCCCACCCGCCATGCGCAGTACCGCTGGCTGGGTAAACCGGACGACGGCATGAAGGCTATGTTGCGGGAGCAACTCAAGCGCGATCCGAAGTGGTACTGACCAGCGGTCGCGCGCTGTCATGCAATAGAAGCGGAACCTTTCTATCTTTCTCGCTTCTATGATGCGCCGCCCCGAGGAGGGGTAGCGCATGACCAGGGGGCCGGGCTGTTCTGATTGTTGCAGGATCGGAGTGGCCTAGGGGTACAGGGAGTACCTCCAGCATTGGGCCGGGTCAGGAAAAGGCAGAATCGGAAGCTTCAGGCCGGGGGTGTCTGACAAACACCGCAACCGGGCCTGGCTTCCGAGGCGCCATGTCCCCTTTTGCTGATTCCTTTCAGGTTTTGACCTACAAGACACATTTTGTCTTGACCGTACATCCATTTTTTTTCATCCAGTACTGTGGTCACGCAAGTGGCATTTCGGCCATTCGGTTTGTCGAACAAGCCGTTTTTATCCCCGCCAACACACCGCCAAAACTGCCGAATTATGGCGGTTTGGTCTTGTTCGGATTTCCGAACGTTATAAATCAATGACTTACGTGTGCCGGGATTTGACTCGTTTTGTTATGCCGAATCTGCATGGGGTATGCGTTTCCGGCATTAGATTTCGGCCTTCCCCATCGCAATAGTTGCCGCCTTTTTCGCTGGCCCGAGCGCCCTGTCGCTCGCTCGCGGTGTCCTTACACGAGGTCCCCGGACGGAAGCCAAAAGCTCACCGTGACGTTGCCAACGGCTCTGTTACGCGCTTTTCCGGTCGGTACCCGTGACCACTACAACAAAGGGTAAAGACATGAAGAAGGCAAAACTGAGCCTCGCCTGGCAGATCGTCATCGGTCTGCTCCTGGGCGTTGCTGTCGGCGCGCTGCTGAACCACTTCAGCGCGGAAAAGGCCTGGTGGATCAGTAACGTCCTCCAGCCTGCCGGTGACATCTTCATTCGCCTGATCAAGATGATCGTCGTCCCGATCGTGATTTCGTCGCTGATCGTGGGCATCGCCGGGGTTGGCGATGCGAAGAAACTGGGCAGCATCGGCCTGAAGACCATCCTCTACTTCGAGGTGGTGACCACCATCGCCATCGTAGTCGGCCTGGTGTTGGCCAACCTGTTCCACCCAGGCGCCGGCATCGACATGAGCACCCTGGGTACCGTCGACATCTCCAAGTACCAGGCCACCGCGGCCGAGGTGCAGCATGAGCACGCGTTTATCGAGACCCTGCTCAACCTGATTCCGTCGAACATCTTCGCAGCGCTGATGCGTGGCGAAATGCTGCCGATCATCTTCTTCTCGGTGATGTTCGGCCTTGGCCTGTCGAGCCTGCAGGCCGACCTGCGCGAGCCGCTGGTACGTACCTTCCAGGCCGTGTCGGAGACCATGTTCAAGGTCACCCACATGATCATGAACTACGCCCCGATCGGCGTGTTCGCCCTGATTGCCGTGACCGTTGCCAACTTCGGTTTCAGCTCGCTGCTGCCGCTGGCCAAGCTGGTAGTGCTGGTGTACTTCGCCATCGCCTTCTTCGCCTTCATGGTGCTGGGCCTGGTGGCGCGCCTGTTCGGCTTCTCGGTGATCAAGATCATGCGCATCATGAAAGATGAGTTGATCCTCGCCTACTCCACCTCCAGCTCCGAAACCGTGTTGCCGCGCGTGATCGAGAAGATGGAGAAGTACGGTGCGCCGAAGTCGATCTGCTCGTTCGTGGTACCGACCGGCTACTCGTTCAACCTCGACGGTTCGACCCTGTACCAGAGCATCGCGGCCATCTTCATCGCCCAGCTGTACGGCATCGACCTGTCCTGGAGCCAGCAGCTGCTGCTGGTGCTGACCCTGATGGTCACCTCCAAGGGCATCGCCGGTGTACCGGGCGTTTCCTTCGTGGTGCTGCTGGCGACCCTGGGCAGCGTAGGCATCCCGCTGGAAGGCCTGGCCTTCATCGCCGGTGTCGACCGCATCATGGACATGGCGCGTACCGCCCTGAACGTGATCGGCAACGCCCTGGCAGCCCTGGTGATCGCCCGTTGGGAAGGCATGTACGACGCCGCCAAGGGCGAGCAGTACTACGCCTCGCTGATGGCGGACAAACAGCAGGCTGCGGTTATTGGTGAAGCGGCCAAGCGCTGAGCCTGACCTGCTGAACCAGAAAGCCCCGACTTGTCGGGGCTTTTTGTTGGCTGTGAGTTTACCGCGGTCTGCAGGGGATCTCGGTCGCCAGTGATGGGCCCCGATACGCTATCATTCGGGCAATTTTCAGGGGGAACACACGGATGCTCAACGGCCTTTGGCTCGGCTTTTTCCTGGTGGCGGCCGTCTCCGCCCTGGCCCAATGGCTGGTCGGTGGCAATGCCGGCATCTTCGCCGCGATGGTCGAGAGCATCTTCGCCATGGCCAAGCTGTCGGTGGAGGTCATGGTCCTGCTGTTCGGCACCCTGACCCTGTGGCTGGGCTTCCTCAAGATCGCTGAAAAGGCCGGCATCGTCGAATGGCTGGCCAAAGTACTCGGGCCGCTGTTCGCCCGCCTGATGCCGGAAGTGCCGCCCGGCCACCCGGCGCTGGGCCTGATCACCATGAACTTCGCCGCCAACGGCCTGGGTCTGGATAACGCCGCCACGCCGATCGGCCTCAAGGCCATGCGCGCGCTGCAGGAACTCAACCCCAGCAGTACCACGGCGAGCAACGCGCAGATCCTGTTCCTGGTGCTCAACGCCTCGTCGCTGACCCTGCTGCCGGTGACCATCTTCATGTACCGCGCCCAGCAAGGCGCCACCGACCCAACCCTGGTGTTCCTGCCGATCCTGCTGGCGACCAGTGCCTCGACCCTGGTCGGCCTGCTGTCGGTGGCGGTGATGCAGCGTCTGCGCCTGTGGGACCCGGTGGTGCTCGCCTACCTGATCCCCGGTGCGCTGCTGCTGGGCGGCTTCATGGCCTTCCTGGGTACCCTGTCGGCGGCAGCGCTGGCCAGCCTGTCGTCAATCCTTGGCAACCTGACCTTGTTCGGGGTGATCACCCTGTTCCTGGTGATTGGCGCGCTGAAGCGGGTGCAGGTGTACGAAACCTTCGTCGAGGGCGCCAAGGAAGGTTTCGACGTGGCCAAGAGCCTGTTGCCCTACCTGGTAGCCATGCTGGTCGCTGTGGGTGTGCTGCGGGCGTCGGGCGCACTCGAGCTGGCCTTGGACGGCATTCGCCACGCGGTCAACTGGATGGGCCTGGATACCCGCTTTGTCGAGGGCCTGCCGACGGCGCTGGTCAAGCCGTTCTCCGGCAGCGCGGCGCGGGCCATGCTGATCGAGACCATGCAGACCCACGGCGTCGATAGCTTCCCGGCCTTGGTGGCAGCGACCATTCAAGGCAGTACCGAAACCACCTTCTACGTGGTGGCGGTGTATTTCGGCGCAGTCGGTATCCAGCGTGTGCGCCACGCCGTCGGCTGTGCCCTGCTGGCCGAGCTGGCCGGTGTGATCGCAGCCATCTGCGTCTGCTACTGGTTCTTCGCCTGAGCCTGATTCTGGGCCTGGCCGCTCTGCGCTACGGTCCAGTTCACCACCAGTCCGGCCAGTTGATCGCTGGCCGCGCCAAAGCCGGCGACTACGGCTGACACCTGGGTATCAGCCAGTGGCTGGCGCACTTCGAAGCGCTTGCTGCTGAGGATGCGCTGGCTGCGGCCTTGCACCAGGCGTGCGTCGTAACGGATCACCACTTCCACCTTGCCCCCCGGCTGATACTCGCTCTGGAACGCCTGCAGCTCACCGCTGAGCTCGTAGTCGGCCTGCAGGTTGCTGTCGTCAGCGCTCAGCCGCTGCACCCGGCCGTCGCGCTGGAAACCATCGAGCAGGCGGTTGCGCACCAGCAGCGGCACCGGGTCGCTCCAGCGGGCGCCCTTGTAGCTGCTGATCACATCGCCTTGAGGCAGCACGGCGATGCGTGGCCCGGCCAGCACTTCGCTGGCCAGCGGCTTGTTCAGGCGCAGCGACCAGTCCACCGGGCTGGCGCTGTGGCTGGCCTGGTTGACCGGCAGGCGGTAGATATCCACCGGCTCGCTCTGCGGCAGGATCGAGCAGGCGCTGGCCAGGCTCAGGGTGGCTGCGAGGGCCAGCAGGCGCAGCGATGGGGTCATGGCTGGAACTCCTTGTTGTTGTCACGGCCAAGCAGGTAGCCGCTCGGGTCGGCCTCCAGGCGCCGGGAAATACCCTTGAGCGAGTTGAGGGTTTCGCGCAGCTCGCGGATGGCCGGGCTCAGCTGGTTGAGCCCTTGGGCGCCGTCGTCGATGGATTGGCGGTTGTCCTGCAGCAGGCTGTTGAGGGTCGCGGCGCTTTCGGCCAGCGACTGCATGGCCTGCTCGGCGCTGCCGATGGCTTGCTTGCCTTGGCTACCGAGCAGGCCGTTGGCGTTGCGCATCAGTGCCTGGGTTTCGGCCAGGGTGGCATTGGCCTGTTTGCCGACCTGGGCCAGCTGGGCGATCGCCTCGCTGATGCCGCCGTTCTGGTTGGCGAAGGCGCCCGTGGTCTGGTCGAGGTTGGCCAGGGTGTTGCTCAGGTGCTCGATGTTGCTGTCCGAGAACATCTGCGTGGCGTTGTGCAGCAGCATGTTGATGTTGGTCACCAGGTCACTGCTGTCGTTGAGCAGGCGGGAGATCGGTGACGGCGAGGCGACGATCACCGGCAGCTTGCCGTCCTTGCCCTTGAGCTCCGGGCTGTGTGGCGTGCCGCCGCTGAGCTGGATGAACGAGTTGCCGGTGACCCCGGCCAGGGTCAGCTTGGCCTGGGTGTCTTCCTTGACCGGGGTGTCACCGCTCAGGCGCACCCGGGCCAGCACCCGGCGCGGGTCTTTCGGGTCCAGGCGCAGGCTGGTGACATCGCCGACCTTGATGCCGTTGTATTGCACCGGGCTGCCACGTGACAGGCCCGAGACCGCCTCGTTGAAGATCACTTCGTAGTCCTTGAAGGCATCGTCGACACTGGACTTGGTCAGCCACAGGCCGAACAGCATGGCGCCGGCCACCACCAGGACGGTGACCAGGCCAATCAGGACGTGATGAGCTCGGGTTTCCATTGTTCAGCGCTCCTGCCTGGCACTGGCGGCGGCGTGTTCGGCCGCGCGCCCGCGTGGGCCGTGAAAGTATTCGTGGATCCAGGGGTCGTTGGTCTGCTCGACCTCGGCCAGGGGGCCGGCAACCAGCACCTTCTTCTGTGACAACACGGCGATGCGATCGGTGATGGTGTAGAGGGTGTCGAGATCGTGGGTGATCAGGAACACGCTCAGGCCCAGGGCATCGCGCAGGGTCAGGATCAGCTGGTCGAAGGCGGCGGCGCCGATCGGGTCGAGGCCGGCGGTGGGTTCGTCGAGGAACAGGATGTCCGGGTCCAGCGCCAGGGCGCGAGCCAGGGCTGCGCGCTTGATCATGCCGCCGGAGAGCGACGCGGGGTATTTGTCGGCAGCGGAGATCGGCAGGCCCGCCAGGGCCAGCTTGACCCCGGCCAGGTGCTCGGCATCGGCGCGCGACAAGCCTGCGTGCTCGATCAGCGGCAGGGCGACGTTTTCGGTGACAGTCAGCGACGAGAACAGCGCGCCTTTCTGGAACAGCACGCCAAAGCGGCGCTCGACCAGTGAGCGCTGTTCCTCGCGCAAACCGGCCAAGTCTTCGCCGAATACCTTGACCTGCCCTTCGTTGGGGCGTCGCAGGCCGATGATGCTGCGCAGCAGCACCGACTTGCCGCTGCCCGACCCGCCGACCACTGCGAGGATTTCGCCACGGTACAGGTCGAGGTCGAGGTCCTTGTGCACCACCTGGCTGCCGAAGCGATTGCAGATGCCCCGTGCCTCGATCACCGCTTCCCGGCCACTCACCAGCCCATCTCCATGCAGAACAGCGCCGCCACCGCATCCAGCACGATGACCACGAAAATCGATTGCACCACGCTGGAGGTGGTGTGAGCGCCGACCGATTCGGCGCTGCCGCTGACTTTGAAGCCTTCGAGGCAGCCGATGGCGGCGATCAGGAAGGCGAAGATCGGTGCCTTGGCCAAGCCGACCAGGAAGTGCTGCACGCCGATGTCGGTTTGCAGCAGCGACAGGAACATGGCCGGCGAGATGCCCAGTGACAGGGCGCAAACCACCGCACCGCCGACGATGCCTCAGATCATCGCGACGAAGGTCAGCAACGGCAGCGAGATCAGCAGTGCCAGTACCCGCGGCACCACCAGCAGCTCTATGGGGTTGAGGCCCAGGGTGCGGATGGCGTCGACCTCTTCATTGGCCTTCATCGAACCGATCTGCGCGGTGAAGGCACTGGCGGTGCGCCCGGCCATGAGGATGGCGGTCAGCAGCACGGCAAATTCGCGCAGGAACGAGAAGGCCACCAGGTCGACGGTGAAGACGGTTGCACCGAAGTCGGCCAGCACCGTGGCGCCGAGGAAGGCCACCACGGCGCCGACCAGGAAGGTCAGCAAGGCGACGATGGGGGCAGCGTCCAGCCCGGTCTGCTCGATGTGCGCAATCACCGGGGTGACGCGCCAACGGTGTGGCTGCAGCAGGCGACGCAGCAGGGTGTCGATGATCAGGCCGAGGAAGCCGAGCAGCTGCAGGGTGTCCTGCCACAGCTTACCGACCGCGCAACCGATACGCTCCAGCAGCACCAGCAGCACGTTGCGCTCGGGCTGCTTGATCGGGATGCAGTAGTCCTGCACCGAGCAGTAGACATTCTTGAGCAAGGCGCGACTGGCTTCGGGCAGGTCGTTGGTGCAGTGCGAGAGGCGCTCGGAGCCCAGCAGTTCGGCCAGCAGCGAGGCGCCGGCGGTGTCCAGGCGGCCCAGCTGGCTGAGGTCGGCAAGGGTGTCCGCGCCATACTGCGTGCGCAGGCGCTCGCTGTCGCGCTTGAGGCTGGCGTAGTGGGCCAGGGTCCAGTCACCGGCGATCCGCAGGCAGGCCGGCTGGCAGCTGGTGTCCAGGGTGGCACTGGGGGTGGTCATAGGCTCCATGCATCCGGCTGGGCTAGAGGCTGATCATAGCGCAGCGGACATGGAGCGGTTTGTTGAATATGTGCTGTCCTGCATCCGTGTTACGGCGCAGGCGCGTCGTCCACCACCTTGAAGCGCAGCACGCCGATCACCTGGCCATCCTCGGTCAGCACGCGGACCTGCCACTTGCCCACCGGGTTGGGCGGAAAGTTCTGCTTGTGGGTCCAGGCACGGTAGCCCTCCTTGCGCCCGCCATGGATATCCAGGGCAATGCGATCGACCTCCTGGCCGTCCTTCTGCCACACATGGTAAATGCGCTCATCCAGGCCCCGCGGTGCGTTGATCGCGGTGTAGGCGTAAAGGCCGTTGCTGCGGATGCGGCTGGCGGCAATTTCTTCCAGCGATTCGCCGGGTTGGCGATTGAGTACTTCGGTGCTGACCGCTACGTCCGTCATCCACAGCGTTGCGGGTGGCACCCACGAACGCAGCAACCAGCCACTAGCGCCTACAGCCAGGGTAACCAGTACCAGTGCCACGCCGCGGCGCCAGGTATTGACCGGGAAGCTGCTGAGCAGGCTTGGGAACGACAGCGCCATGGCGGCAATCAACGCCAGCTTGTAACTCTGTGCGGTGGTCAGGTGCAGGATGATCGGCAGCGCGGTGAGCAGCGCGGCGAACAGCGTCAGGGTGTGCAGCGCGAGGAACAGCCAGCGCCGGGGTGCCAGCCACTTGTAGTAGAGCGGGTCGATGATCGAGATGAGCCCGGCGGCGCCTAGCAGGCCGGTGAATACCAGCTGGCCGCTGTTCCAGGTGGTGGTGATGAAGAAGAACGGCAGGACGAAGAACAGGCTTTCCTGGTGGATCATCTGCGTCGCGTAGCGCAGCAGTGGCTGCGGGATTTCGCGGTTGAAGGTGCGCGCGAACAGGCCGGTCAGGGTGTTTTCCAGCATCAGCCAGACCCAGCTGACCAGCATGAGGATGGCGATCCAGCTGGCCAGGCTGGCCTGGCGGTCGACCAGGATGAAACTGCCGATACCGGAAAGGAAGCCACCGAGTGCGATCACGCCGGGGTAGCGTTTGAGCAGCTCGATGACGCGCTGGACGAAGTGGGGTATTGGGGGCATGGGTCTACGACAAGAATGTGAAGTGGTTGTGCCGGCCTGCGAAAGGGCCGGTACTGGCAAAAGGATACCGCCGATTCACTGCTGCCGTGTAGCACCACTCGGTCGTTCCGGCTTGTGCCGCCGCCAGCGCAGCAGCCCCAGCGCCAGTATCAGCCCCACCAGCAAGGCAACCAGGCCATAAAGCTCGTCATACCCCAGGAACGGCTTTTCGATCCGCAGGTAGCCCTGATCCTTGAGCAACTCCTTCAAGGCCGCGTTGGCCTCTTCCAGCGTTACCTGGCGCAATTGGCGGGCCGGGTCGGCAAAGCGGCCGTTGTTGTAATCGTTCAGCGCCCCCCAGTAATAATCGGCCAGCGCACTGTTGCCCTGGGTGCTCCAGCTTTCCTTGGCCACGGCAGCATCCTTGATGCGGGCGAAGGTATCCGGGTCGAGGCCTTCCTTGCGCAAATGATCGAACAGCTGCTGCATGACCTTCACGGCCTGGTTGATATCATCGCGCTCAAGGTCGGCATTGAGGCTGAGCATGCCACTGTCGCCAAAGCTCTCGCGTTGTACGGACGGCCCATACGACAGGCCGTTGCGCAGGCGCAGCTGGTCGTATACGGCCCAGTCGAGGTAGCGTGACAGCAGGTCAAGGGTCTGCTGATGGTCACTGTCCAGCACCGGTTCGATGAACAGCCAGTGCAATTTGACGCTATCGCCCAGCAGGCCATGGGTCAGGTCGCGGCGCTGCTCGGCCTGTTTGCTGATGCTTTCGAGGGTGCGCCGCTCTTCCGGCTCGGTGGCAGGCAGTTCGCCGAAGGTGCGCTCCAGATAGGCCGGCAGCAGGCGATCCAGGCCGCCGACGACGATCAGGCTCATGTTGTTGGCGGCGTACCAGTGGTCACGCAGGGTTTTCACCTGCTCCAGGGTCATGTCCGCGACATTGGAGCGTTCGGGGCATTTCAGGCCCAGCTCGGTGGCCAGCTGGTCGCTGGCCGGGTGGCCGATGTCCTGGCGGTCGAGCCAGCGCTGCAAGTGGCCATAGTGGCCGCCATCCTCGCGTTCGATGATGTGCTTGGCCGTGGCCAGGGCCTTGGCGTCGATGCGGGTGTCGCGGATGATCGCCAGTAACAGGTCGAGCACCTTGCGCTGGTTGCGCGCTGGCGCCTCGATGACGAAGGTGGTGTCGGCGCTGCTGGTGTAGGCGTTCCACTCGCCACCCAGGCTCTGCAAGCGTTCTTCCAGGCCGCCTTCGCCGGTCTCGTCGATGCCAGTGAACAGCAGGTGTTCGAGCAGGTGCGGCAGCTCTTTCTGCTCGCAGTCGAAGTCATCCAGGCCCACCCCCACCACCAGGCGGATCGCCACATGGTCACGCTCGTAACCGGACTTCAGGATCACCTGCAGGCCGTTGGGCAACAGGTAACCCTCGACCCGCGAGCGATCGAGGGCAAATGAGGGCAGGCTGCAGATCAGCAGGCAAACGAACATCAGGCAACGCATGGGCGAGCGACGGTCTCCAGGTGTGCGAGATCAGGACAGGTGGGCATCTTCCGGGACGCTGTCGAGCAGCAGCCCGCCAGTGTCCGAGCCACCCAGTACCACATAGGCACTGCTGCAGAACAAAGAGTTCAACCGCTTCATGTCGGCGATCAGCTCCAAGTGTAGCGAACTCGTCTCGATACTTTGCACTACCTTACGCTGCAAACGGCTGACATGGGCATGCGCCAGGCGCCGTTCCTGGGCGCGGAAGCGGCGTTTTTCACGCAGCAGCAGGCGCGCGCTTTCCGGGTCGGCGCTGAGGAATACCGACAGGCCCAGACGCAGGTTGGCCAGCAATTGCTCCTGCAGCCCGGTGAGTTCTTCCAGGCCGACCTGGGAAAACTCCCGGCGCTGGCTGGTTTTCTGCTGCTGCACCTTGCGCAGCATGCGCTCGATCAGGTCGCAGGCCATCTTCAGGTTGATCGCCAGTTCGATGATTTCGGCCCAGCGCCGGTTGTCCTGGTCGCTGAGGTCTTCCCGTGGCATCTGCGCGAGGTACAGCTTGATCGCGCTGTACAGCGCTTCGGCATCCTCGCTCAAGGCCCGCACCTGCTGGGGTATGGCAGTGTGGGTGCCGCGCAGGGCGCCGAGCATTGCCTCCAGCAGGCTGTCGACGATGTCGCCCAGGCGCAGGGTTTCCCGCGCGGCATTGGCCAGGGCCAGGCTGGGCGTGGTCAGCGCCGAGGCATCGAGATGACGCGGGCGTATCTGGCCATTGCTGGCCTCGCGTTCGGGCAGCAACGCATTGCACAGGCGGCCCATGGGTTTGACCGTCGGCAGCATGATCAGGCAGCGCAGGGTGTTGTAGAGCAGGTGGAAGCCGATCACCAGCTCCTGCGGGCTGAAGCTCAGGCTGTCCATCCACTCTACCAGTGGGTGCAGCACAGGGATGATCAGCACCAGGCCGATCAGCTTGTACAGCAGGCTGCCCAGGGCCACCCGGCGACCTGCGGCGTTCTGCATGCTGGTGCTGATGAAGGCCAGCAGGCCGCTGCCGATGTTGGCGCCTACCACCAGGCCGATGGCTACCGGCAGGCTGATCACTTCGGCGCCGGCCAGGGTGGCGGTGAGCAGCACGGCAGCCAGGCTGGAATACGAAACCATGGCGAACAGCGCGCCGACCAGGGCGTCGAGCATGATGTCGCCGGTCAAGGACGCGAACAGCACCTTCACGCCTTGTGCGTGGGTGATCGGCGCTGCCGCCTGCACGATCAGCTGCAGGGCCAGGATGATCAGGCCCAGGCCGATGCCCACGCGGCCCAACTGGCCGGCACGGGTCTGCTTGCGCGAGAGGAAGAAGATCACCCCGAGGAACACCAGCAGTGGCGACAGCCACGACAGGTCGAAGGTCAGTACCCGGGCCATCAGCGCGGTACCCACGTCGGCACCGAGCATGATCGCCAGCGCCGGGGTCATGGCCATCAGGCCCTGGCCGACGAAGGAGGTGACCAGCATGGCGGTGGCGTTGCTGCTCTGCACCACGGCAGTGACCACGATGCCGGCAATGAATGCCAGCGGCCGGCGGTTCATGTTCTGGCTGAGTACACGGCGCAGGTTGGAGCCGAACACCCTGAGGATGCCGGTACGGACGATATGCGTGCCCCACACCAGCAAGGCCACGGCGGAGAGCAGGTCGAGCAGGGTCAGCATGGTCGAGCCCCCCTTTGTTCTCGGGCTCCAGCAGTGGAGCCAAAATGTGTGAAGCCGTAAGCCTGGCCCGGGGGTGGGTGTTTTGATCCAGTGCTTACTCAAGCTTTAGTTGTTTTGCGGACCTCGCGCCAGCTTGGCACGCTCTGCAAGCATTTGAAATGTTTGTGTCATGAAAGCTTGCACATGAAAAAGGGCCCCGGAGGGCCCTTTTTGCTGCGCGTCCTGATCTTATTGACCCGGAATGTCCTTGCGCAGTTTCACCGGCTCATGCTCCTTGCCTTGTTTGCGTGCCATGGCGGTGCGCATGCGGATGTTGATCGCCTCCACGGCCAGCGAGAAGGCCATGGCAAAGTAGACGTAGCCCTTTGGCACGTGCACGTCGAAAGATTCGGCGATCAGCACGGTACCGACGACGATCAGGAACGAAAGTGCGAGCATTTTCAGCGACGGGTGTTTGTCGATGAAGTCGCTGATGGCGCCGGCGCAGGCCATCATCACCAGCACCGCGACGACGATGGCGGCAATCATCACTGGCACGTGCGAGACCATGCCGACGGCGGTGATCACCGAGTCCAGCGAGAACACGATGTCGATGATGGCGATCTGGATGATGGTGTACAGGAACTTGCCGCCAGCGCCCTTGGGTTCGTCGGCGCTCTCTTCCTCGCCTTCCAGGCCGTGATAGATCTCTTGCGAGCTTTTCCACAGCAGGAACAGGCCGCCGCAGAACAGAATCAGGTCACGACCGGAAATGCCCTGGCCGAATACCACGAACAGATCGGCGGTCAGGCGCATGACCCAGGTGATCGACAGCAGCAGCATGATGCGGGTGACCATGGCCAGGGCCAGGCCGAAGATCCGGGTGCGCGGCTGCATGTGCTTGGGCATGCGGCTGACCAGGATCGAGATCATGATGATGTTGTCGATCCCGAGCACGATCTCAAGCGCTGTGAGGGTAAAAAAGGCAACCCAGATTTCCGGGCTGGTCAGCCATTCCATGTGTATTCCTTCAAACGATAAAGGCGATGCACCCCTTCAGGGGCGCATCGCATTGGGTGATGCGTGTTAATTAAAGACTACTGAACAGTGGGAAAATGCCCATCAGCAGCGCGGCGAACATTATGCATAGGCATACCAGCACTGCCCACTTGAGCGTGAAGCGCTGGTGATCACCGAACTCGATACCGGCCAGGGCCACCAGCAGGTAGGTCGAAGGCACCAGTGGGCTGAGCAGGTGAACCGGCTGCCCGACGATCGAGGCACGGGCCATTTCCACTGGGCTGATGCCGTAATGGCTGGCCGCTTCCGACAGTACCGGCAGCACACCGTAGTAGAAGGCGTCGTTGGACATGAAGAAGGTGAACGGCATGCTCACGATCGCAGTGATCACCGCCAGGTACGGGCCCAGTGCTTCAGGGATGACCGCCAGCAGGCTCTTGGACATGGCCTCGACCATGCCGGTACCGGACAGGATACCGGTGAAGATGCCCGCGGCGAAGATCAGACCGGTCACGGCCAGCACACTGCCGGCGTGAGCGGCGATGCGGTCTTTCTGTTGCTGCAGGCACGGGTAGTTGACGATCATGGCGATGCTGAAGGCGATCATGAACAGTACCGGCAGCGGCAGCAGGCCAGCGATCAGCGCGACCATCAGGCCGGCGGTCAGGGCACCGTTGAAGTAGATCAGCTTGGGGCGACGCGCTTCCGGGAACTGCGACACGCTGATTTCGCTGTGATCGATGTCGTCGGTCGGCAGGTGCAGTTCACCCAGGCGGGCACGTTCGCGCTTGCCGTACAGGTAGGCGATGGCGAGGATCGCCAGCACACCGAAGGCCATGGCCGGGATCATCGGCACGAAGATGTCCGACGGGTCTACATGCAGGGCGCTGGCAGCGCGGGCGGTCGGGCCACCCCATGGCGTCATGTTCATCACCCCGCCGGCGAGGATGATCAGGCCGGCCATGATCCGCGGGCTCATGCCCAGGCGGCTGTACAGCGGCAGCATGGCGGCGCAACAGATCATGTAGGTGGTGGCGCCGTCACCGTCGAGTGAGACCACCAGGGCCAGCACCGCCGTGCCGACCGAGACTTTCAGCGGGTCACCCTTGACCAGCTTGAGGATCTTGCGCACGGCCGGGTCGAACAGGCCGGAGTCGATCATCAGGGCGAAATAGAGAATGGCGAACATCAGCATCACGCCGGTGGGCGCAAGCTTGCTGATGCCTTCGAGCATCATCGGGCCGATCTTGGCGGAAAAACCGCCGAACAGGGCGAACAGGATCGGTACCAGGATCAGCGCGATCAAGGCCGACAGGCGCTTGGTCATGATCAGGTACATGAAGGTGATGACCATGGCAAAGCCGAGGAAGGTCAGCATGGCAATACTCCAGGCGTGGCGCGGCGAAAGGAATGGCTATTCGGGCGGATCAGCGCGATTGGCGCTGCACGGGGAGCATGCGGAGGGGGGCTACATAAAGGCGTGCGTAAAGGCGGGCGCAGGAATACATCAGAATCACCATTGTTGTTGTTGATGGGCCGGGCGCGGAGACTTCCGGGTGCCCTGGCTGACCGGTCTTGTGCCGGTAGTGGCGGCTATCCTAGGGGGACAAGCTTTCAGCCAGCTTTCGCCGGGAAAACGGCGACGGGAGGTAGGTGATGCTGGATGTAACCGAGGGTGGCTGCCATTGCGGGGCCTTGCGTTATCGGCTGCAGGGTGACCTGACGGATGTCGCCCATTGCCATTGTTCGATCTGTCGGCGGGTCAGCGGCGGGCTGGTGGTGACCTGGGTCACCCTGCCCCGCACCGGTTTCCGCTGGTTAGCCGGGCGGCCCCAGTGCTATGTGGCGCCGGCCAGTTGCAAGCGGTATTTCTGTGGGGAATGCGGGGCGCATGTGGCGTTGGTGACCGAACATAGCCCGGGAAGTATCGATGTGACGGTGGCGACGCTGGATCACCCGGAACGGGCGCCGGCCAGGCGGCATATCTGGATTGGCAGCCGGTTGCCCTGGCTGCACCTGGATGAGGAGTTGCCTGGGGAGGCGCAGGAAAGTCTGTAAGCCTTGTGTTGCCTGTACCGGCCTCATCGCGGCTGAAGCCGCTCCTACAGGGTGGGGCCGGTACAGGGTTCAGGGCAACTGCAGGCCGCCAGCTGCCTTGTGCAAGGCCCGCAAATGCTCGCCAATGTGCTTCACGTTGGCCTCGACCGCGGCAATTTCCTTCGCCCGTGAAGGCTCCAGCAGCGCCCTCACCTCTTTGTCCAGGTCGCTGCTCAGGCGCAGCAGCTTGGCCTGTCGCTCGGCGCTGACCTGCTCCAGGTGCTTGCGCTCTTCCGGCTGTGGCAACCCATAGCCCTTGGCATCCAGCAACTCGGCCGGGCGGCTGAGGAAGCCGCTGTTGGCAAGCATCTGCTTCAGGGTCTCGTCGGCTTTGTTGATGCTGCCGTCCTTCAGCGCTGCGGCGTTCAGGTAGCGCTGTTTCACTTCGTCCTGAGCCAGCAGCAACTGCCGGCGCAGGCTGGCCTGCTCGAGCAGCAGCAAGGCCGCGCTGGTGCGCAGGTCGGCCTTGTCGAACCACGCGCGCCTCTGCTCTGGATCCTGGGCCAGCCAGTCCTCGACCTCGGTCTGCTTGATCGGCAACTGCTTCCTCAGCACATCGAACATGGCCTGGTAGCGGTCGCGGTAAGAGTCGAAGCGGTAGCCCAGGCGCAGGGCCTCTCGCGGGTCATCGAGCACGCTGGTATCGGCCAGTCCCCTGCCCTTGAGCACGGCCAGCAACCCATTGGGCATGATGCTGTCGAGATCACTCAGGCGTGGGTTGGCCGTGCCGCTGCGCAGCAGCTTCAACGATTCCACCGCGCAGTTGTTGGACAGGAACCAATAATTGCCGTCGTAGCTCCAGTGCATCTCGGCGGCCTGGCGCACCAGGTTCTCGATTTCGTCGCGGTTGAGCTTGAGTGGTACCGAGGCCAGGCTGCGCAGTTCGGTCTTGGTGTATTCATCGATCACCTGGCCCAGCGGCAGCACGAACAGCCGTGAGGGATAGGTGCCGACCAGGCCGTCCCAGCTGGACAGCTGCACGTCGTTGACGAACGCACGGTAAGACAGCACCAGGCTCTGGTCGAGGTCCAGGCGGCAGTCCGGGCCACGTGGACGACCGGGTTTGCAGATCACCAGGCGCAGCATGCTGTGGCCCCAGCGGCTGACCAGGTTCTGGTTGGCCTCAGCCAGCAGGAAGTCGACCTCGTAGACCCGCTCGGGGTCGATCTCGCCCAGCGGCTGGCGGGCGAAGTCGCTGCCGGCATTGATGAACGGCAGGCCTTTGACACAGGTGTTCTGCTGTGGCGCCCAGCTGAAGTGGTCACGCAGGTAGCGGTTGAGCGCCGGTCGACGGCAGCCGTAGCTCGGGTCGAGGAGGAAATACTCCATGTTGACCGCGATGTATTCCTTGGGGCTGCTCAACTCGTAGCTGTCGGGGCTGCGCATGAGCTGGGCGTTGTGCTGCTCACGCTCGCCACGGCGACCGACGTATTGCGGCCAACCAGCCAGGTCGAGCAGGCGCGGGTCGTCGCTGAGGGTAAAGCGGCGTTCGGCCTGGCCGCGGCACTCTTCCGGCTGGCCGATCTTGCCCAGCGTGCCTTGCTGGCGCGCACAGCGGGCGATCATCGAGCGTTCGGCGCTTGGCCACAGGCGGGCACGATCATAAATATGGGTGAGCTCATGCAGGACAGTGGCCAGCAGCTCTTCACGCACCGTGCCATGGGGGCGGTTGGTGCGCTCGGTGGCAGCACTGCCGTCAGTCAGGCTGGGCAGCAGGCGGCGGTTGAGTTCGAGGGTCGATACCAGCGAAGCCTGGCCATAGGCATCGGCTGGCATGTTGTCGCTCCAGCTGACCGTGACGCGCCGGTCCAGGCGTTGTTTAAACAGTGGCGGCAGCTTGACCATGGCCTCGTCGAGCAGGGCCTGGCTGGCTTGGGTCTGTTGCGGGTCGAGGCCTGCCGCCTGCAGTTCGAGCTGCAGGTCGGCCAGGGCGGGCGTGCCCAGCAGCGTCAGGGCGCAGCCGAGCAGCCAGGCACGCACGCGGTTCACAGCGCGAGGATGGCTTCGGCCAGTACTTGGTCGCTGGCGTCGCGCGCTTCAGGTACACGCTCGCGCAGGGTGCTGAATGCAGCTTCGAGCTGTGCACCACGGATATCGCCATTGCTGGCGACAAAGCTGGCGGCGTCGTCATGGGCTTCGCGCACGACTTTGGCGTCGCGGATCGAAGTGGTGGTGTCAGAGGTGAAATCGATCGAGCGGCCAAAGGCGCGCACGATGATGTTGCTGGTGGCCACCAGGGTCTGTGCTTGGGCCAGGTCGGCCAGCAGCAACATGCCGAGGGTAGCGGCAATCAGCGGTTTACGCATGGAGCATCTCCGAAAAATACAGGGAGTCAGGGATAGTTATTGGACGAGAATTGCTTCTGCCAGTTCAAGGTCACCGACGGAGTGCCGGGCGCAGTTGTGGCGCAGCGAGTCGAGTGCCGCTTCCAGGCGTGCACCACGGATCAGGCCATCGCTGGCAACGAATGCCGCAGCATCGTCGCGGGCCTGCCTGACCAGTTTGCGGTCGAAGGGGGCGGCGGTGACCTGGCTGGTAACGTAGCCCGTGATGACCAGGCCTTGTGTGGTGGTGTCCATGGCGTGGGCACTGGCCATGGCAGTGGCGGTGAACAGCAACGGCAACAGATAACGCATGAGCTTTCTTGACGGCAGGGGGAGTGAACGGCAAAGGCTAGCCCAGGTGCGTGGCCGCTAGCCAACGCACCTGCTTTGCATAGCCTTGATCAGATCGCGAGGATGGCCTGAGCCAGCTGCGCATCACTGGCTTGCAGTTGCGGCATGGTCGAACGGATGTGCAGGAAGGCACTTTCCAGCCGCGCACCACGAATGGCGCCTTGGGTACCGACGAAGCTGGCGGCGTCATCACGGGCGGCCTGCACGATCTTGTCATCGCGGAACGATGAGGTCAGGTCGGAAGTGGCATCGGTGGAGGCGGCGAAGGCGCGTACCACGGTATCGGTGGTAACAACAAAACTGCTGGCTTGGGCGGTGCTGGCCAGGCCGAGCAGCAGGGCGGCTCCAATCAGGTATTTACGGGTCATGTTCTAGGACTCCTGGATAGGGTTCTGCTTAATCGGACGCTTGCACAGCTCGTTGCGCTACGTGTTTGACAACGGGTTCTACCAGACTGCTGAGCGAAGCGTATCACGCGGTGCTGTTTTTGGATGTTAATAGGAGCGGAAGCGGACAACTGTTATGGTCAATTTAATAATTATCATAACTGTACAGGTTGTGCGCGGAACGGCTCTGAAACGTAGCTTGCGGGCAATAAAAAACCCGCTGCAGTCGCCTGCAACGGGTTGGGGAATTCGCGGTGCCGGCCGCAGCCGGCAAACCGGAGCTTAGCGCCAGAACGGCTTGCTCAGCTCTTCGTAACGCTGCGACTCGCTGATACCGGCGTCGGCCAGCAGGCGGGCATCCAGGCGAGCCAGTTGACGGCGGCTGGCCATGCGACGCTGCCACAGCAGCAGAGTGGAGATAGCGCGCAGTGGCAGGGAAGCCTGGGACTGCTGGGCATTGCTTTCAAAAACCAGACCGGAACTGAGGGTACGTTCCATGATGTTTCATCCTTCCGCTTATGGCGGGATTAGGTAGTGATTTAACTGATGCCAATGATCCTCCTCTGCTGTCCATAACAGTAGATACAGTTCAACAGTAATGCGATGGGCCAGTTAACTGTTTAACCCGACTGTTGCACTCGAAATAGGCGAAACTGTACCGGTCCGCACTGAGTTGGTGCGTTCTGACGAGGTTCAGAAGATTTGAAAGGCAGAGGGGCGCGAAAATAGCAGTACAGTAGTACAGTTTGTGCGGGTGAATTAAGCGAAGTGTTCAGGCGGGGGTGGTTTGACTGTACTGGCCCTGTCGCCGGCGTGGCGACGACAAGGCCCGAACAGTTGAGGTGGCTGGATCAGCTGGCGAGCATGCGCCCGGTTTCTTCCAGGTTCTCGTGCCAGCTCAGTGCTTCACGCAGGATGTGCGGGGTGTGGCCACCACGCTGGCAGGCGCGATCGAAGTAATCGTTCAGCGCTGCGCGGTAGTCCGGGTGCACACAGTTGTCGATGATCGCCCGCGCCCGCTCACGCGGTGCCAGGCCACGCAGGTCGGCCAGGCCTTGCTCGGTGACCAGAATGTCGACGTCGTGCTCGGTATGGTCAACGTGGCTGACCATTGGCACCACGCTGGAAATGGCACCGCCCTTGGCGATCGACTTGGTGACGAATACCGCCAGGTGGGCGTTGCGGGCGAAGTCACCCGAACCGCCAATGCCGTTCATCATCCTGGTGCCGCAGACGTGGGTCGAGTTGACGTTGCCGTAGATGTCGAACTCCAGCGCTGTGTTGATGCCGATGATGCCCAGGCGGCGGACCACCTCAGGGTGGTTGGAGATCTCTTGCGGGCGCAGGACCAGTTTGTCCTTGTAACGCTCCAGGTTGCCGAACACATCGGCATTGCGACGGGTCGACAGGGTGATCGAGCTGCCCGAGGCAAAGCTCAGCTTGCCGGCGTCGATCAGGTCGAAGGTCGAGTCCTGCAGCACTTCGGAGTACATGGTCAGTTCTTCGAACGGCGACTCGATCAGGCCACACATCACTGCGTTGGCGATGCTGCCGATACCGGCCTGCAGCGGGCCGAGCTTGTTGGTCATGCGGCCAGCTTGCACTTCTTGCTTGAAGAAGTTGATCAGGTGGTCGGCAATGCCCTGGGTTTCGTCATCTGGTGGCAGCACAGTGGATGGCGAATCCGGCTGGTCGCTGATGACGATGCCGACGATCTTGGCCGGGTCGATCGGGATCGCGGTGCTGCCAATGCGATCGTCAACCTTGACCAGCGGGATTGGCGTGCGGGTCGGGCGATAGGTCGGGATATAGATGTCGTGCAAGCCTTCGAGATTGGCATTGTGTGACAGGTTGATCTCGACGATCACTTGTTTGGCGAAGATCGCGAAGCTGGCCGAGTTACCCACCGAGGTGGTTGGCACGATGTGACCCTGTTCGGTGATGGCCACGGCTTCGATGACCGCGATATCCGGCAGCTTGAGCTGCTGGTTGCGCAGCTGCTCGACGGTTTCCGACAGGTGCTGGTCGATGAACATCACCTGGCCGTCGTTGATGGCCTTGCGCAGGGTGCTGTCGACCTGGAACGGCATGCGACGGGCCAGCACGCCGGCTTCGGTCAACTGCTTGTCGAGGTCGTTGCCCAGGCTGGCGCCGGTCATCAGGCTGATTTTCAGTGGCGACTGCTTGGCGCGTTCGGCCAGGGCATGCGGCACAGCCTTGGCTTCGCCGGCGCGGGTGAAACCGCTCATGCCGACGGTCATGCCGTCCTCGATCAGGCCAGCGGCATCAGCCGCACTCATTACCTTGCTGTGCAGGGAGGACAAGCGGATACGATCACGGTACATGGATTGTTATCTCGGGCTACTGAAACTACTGAAGCGCAGTCTAGAGATTTCGCCCATTGCCGTCCCACGACCATGGTCGTATGAGAAGCATTGAAATAGAGCCGTTGATCCGGATCAACAAAAGGAAAGCCCCGGCAGATTCTGACCGGGGCTTCCTTTATATCAGCGGGTTTGCAACAGCCGCTGTCACTCCACCGCTTTCACCATGTCTTCGATGACCTTCTTCGCGTCACCGAACACCATCATGGTCTTGTCCAGGTAGAACAGTTCGTTGTCCAGGCCGGCATAGCCGCTGGCCATCGAGCGCTTGTTGACGATGATGGTCTTGGCCTTGAAGGCTTCGAGGATCGGCATGCCGGCGATTGGCGACTTCGGATCGTTCTTCGCCGCCGGGTTGACCACGTCGTTGGCGCCCAGCACCAGCACCACATCGGCCTGGCCGAACTCGGCGTTGATGTCTTCCATCTCGAACACCTGGTCGTACGGCACTTCGGCTTCGGCCAGCAGTACGTTCATGTGCCCAGGCATGCGCCCTGCCACCGGGTGGATCGCATACTTCACGGTCACCCCGTTGTGGCTCAGCTTCTCGGTCAGTTCCTTCAGGGCGTGCTGGGCACGGGCCACCGCCAGGCCGTAACCCGGAACGATGATCACGCTGTCAGCGTTGCTCAGCAGGAAGGTGGCGTCGTCGGCAGAGCCGGACTTCACCGGGCGCTGTTCTTTCGAGCCTTGCGCCGCGCCGGCATCGGTATCGCCGCCAAAGCCGCCGAGGATGACGTTGAAGAACGAGCGGTTCATCGCCTTGCACATGATGTACGAGAGGATGGCACCGGACGATCCGACCAGGGAGCCTGCGATGATCAGCATCGAGTTGTTCAGCGAGAAACCGATACCGGCCGCTGCCCAGCCCGAGTAGCTGTTGAGCATCGACACCACCACCGGCATGTCGGCACCCCCGATCGGAATAATGATCAGCACGCCCATGATGAAGGCCAGGACCAGCATCAGGGTGAAGGCACTGTAGTGGCCGGTGAAGGTGAACAGCAGGCCCAGGGCGATGGTGGTCAGGCCCAGAATCAGGTTCAGCTTGTGCTGGCCGGCAAACTGTACCGGTGCGCCCTGGAACAAGCGGAACTTGTACTTGCCCGACAGCTTGCCGAAAGCGATTACCGAACCGGAGAAGGTAATGGCACCGATGGCCGCGCCAAGGAACAGTTCCAGGCGGTTGCCGGTGGGGATCGGGTCGCTGATGGCCGTAACGATGCCCATCGACTGCGGCTCCAGCACGGCGGCGATGGCAATGAACACCGCGGCCAGGCCGATCATGCTGTGCATGAAGGCGACCAGTTCCGGCATCTTGGTCATCTCGACACGCTTGGCCATGACCGAACCGGCAGTACCGCCGACCAGCAGGCCGACGATGACGTAGCCGATGCCGGCAGTCGCGCCGCCGTTGCCAACAGAGAGGGCGCCCAGCTTATAGATGAGGCCAACCGTCGTGAGGATCGCGAGCCCCATGCCGATCATGCCGAACAGGTTCCCGCGCCGCGACGTGGTCGGGTGCGACAGGCCCTTGAGCGCCTGGATGAAACACACCGAGGCGACGAGGTAGAGGAGCGTTACCAGATTCATGCTCATGCTTACTTCTGCGCCTCGTTCTTGGTTTTCTTCTTGAACATCTCAAGCATGCGGCGGGTGACCAGGAAGCCACCGAACACGTTGACCGCGGCCAGGGCCACCGCCAGGGTGCCCATCAGCTTGCCGGCCGGGGTCACGGTCAGGGCCGCCGCCAGCATGGCGCCGACGATGACGATCGCCGAAATGGCGTTGGTAACCGCCATCAGCGGGGTGTGCAGTGCCGGGGTGACGTTCCACACCACGTGGTAGCCCACATAGATGGCCAGCACGAAGATGATCAGGTTGTAGATGCCATGGGAAATCAGCATGTCTTCCATTGTCGTGCTCCTTAGCCGTTCTTGCGGACAACCTGGCCGTCGCGGCACATCAGGCAGGCCGCGACGATGTCGTCTTCGAGGTTGATGACCAGCGCGCCGTCTTTGTCGAACAGCAGCTTCATGAAGTCCAGCAGGTTGCGCGCATACAGCGCCGAGGCATCGGCACCCACTTGGGCCGGCAGATTGGTCGGGCCGACGATGATCACGCCGTTTTCCTGCACCACCTGGTCGGCGACCGTCAGCGGGCAGTTGCCGCCCTGGGCTGCCGCCAGGTCGATGACCACAGAGCCAGGTTTCATCTGTGCGACCGTTTCGGCGCTGAGCAGGGTCGGTGCCTTGCGGCCGGGGATCAGCGCGGTGGTAATGACGATATCGGCCTGCTTGGCACGCTCGTGGACCGCCTGGGCCTGACGTTGCATCCAGCTGGCCGGCATAGGCCGGGCATAGCCGCCGACGCCTTCGGCGCATTCACGCTCTTCGTCGGTCTCGTAGGGCACGTCGATGAACTTGGCGCCCAGCGATTCGATCTGCTCCTTCACCGCCGGGCGTACGTCGGATGCCTCGATCACCGCACCCAGGCGCTTGGCGGTGGCGATGGCCTGCAGGCCGGCAACACCTGCCCCCAGGATCAGCACGCGCGCGGCCTTAACGGTACCGGCGGCGGTCATCAGCATGGGCATGAAGCGAGGATAGTGGTGGGCCGCCAGCAACACGGCCTTGTAACCGGCGATGTTGGCCTGCGACGACAGCACATCCAGGCTCTGGGCCCGTGAGGTGCGTGGCGCGGCTTCCAGGGCGAAAGCGGTAATCCCGCGTTCAGCCATCTTGCCGATCAGCTCGCTGTTGAAGGGGTTGAGCATGCCTACCAGGAGGCTGCCACTGTTGATCAGAGCCAGTTCCTGGTCGTTGGGAGCGACCACCTTGAGCACCAATTGGGCGCCGTAGGCATCGGCTGCGCTTCCCAGGGAAGCCCCCACGGCCTCATAGGCACTGTCCGGAATGCTGGCGTTGAGCCCTGCCCCCCGTTGGACGGTGACCTGATGGCCCTGGCCAATCAGTTTCTTGATGGTTTCGGGGGTCGCAGCGACCCTTGTCTCACCGGTCTGCGTCTCGAGAGGAACACCAATGTGCACGACTATTTCTCCTGCGGTGACCTTTTGTCTTTGTAAAAGCCAGCACACTACGGATGGTGCGCTGGGGCGGCTGTTGAGCGCCGAACCCGCCGAATCCAAGGCGGGCGAAGCATTTTGCAGACGAACCAAGGGGCCTTCAACCGGTTCTGGAGCGAAACGAAGTTAAAACTACAAGTCACCCTGTGACCGTATGTCGCAAGTGATAGGCTACAGCCCGTCAAACATGGGCTATTGGCAGATTAGGGGAAAAATAGAAATTTTTTGCGATGATTTCGCTGATGGGCTCGTGAATGTCGTAAAACCCTCTGAAAGCCGCGTGTTTAGCGGTTTGGAAGGGGTTTTTCGTTTCACCTGAACAGTTTTCGCTTATGCGACAAAAACGTATATCTGTAGGTGTTTAAAATAATTGACTACAAAGGTAGGTCAGGCGCTTTCGTCTTTGTGCGAGGCGGTATAGAGCTGTGCCTGGCTCACCAGCCAGTCACGGAAGGCGCGCAGTGACGCGGACTCTACCTTGCGGTCGGGAATCATCAGATAGTAGGCCTTGTCGCTGGATAGCGCGTATCTGTTAGCGACCACCAACCTGCCCTCCTCCAGTTCACGCTGGATCAGGAACGGCGGGATCAGTGCGATGCCCATTTCGTGCATCGCCGCCTGAGCCAGCATGGAGAATAGTTCATAGCGCGGGCCTGTCATGTCGCCTGCGATATTCAGGCCCAGGCCATTGAACCACTGGCGCCAGGCGTAGGGCCGGGTGGTCTGTTGCAGCAGTGGCAAGCTGGCGATGCGCTGGGCATCGAGCATGCCCTGCCCGTTCAGCAAGGCCGGGCTGCACACCGGCACGGGGTTTTCGCCCATCAGGCGATGGGACTGGGTGCCGGACCAGTCGGCATCACCAAAGTAAATGGCGGCGTCGAACGGGGAGTCGGCGAACAGGAACGGGCGGGTACGGTTGGTCAGGTTGACAGTGACCTCGGGATGACGTTGCTGGAAGTCCTTGAGCCGTGGCAGCAGCCATTGGGTGCCGAAGGTAGGCACTACAGCCAGTTCGATCACGTTGGCGCCCTGCTGTCGCATCACCGACAGCGTGTCGCGCTCTACCGCATCCAGCTGCGCGGCCACCTGCCGGCTATAGGAAAGCCCGGCCTCGGTGAGTTTCACGCCGCGACGTGAGCGCCTGAACAGTTCCACATTGAGAAACGCTTCAAGTCCGCCGATCTGGCGACAGACGGCGCCCTGGGTCAGGGCCAGCTCCTGGGCTGCCTTGGTAAAGCTCTCGTGGCGTGCGGCCGCTTCGAAGCAGACCAGTGCTGTGGTGCTGGGAATCTTGCGGCGCATGTACGACAACCTCACTCATGGGGCCATGAATATGGCGTTTTTGACTATTTCGGAGTGACAAAATATCACTGATGCGTGCGCAATCCTCGTTTGTCGTGGTGCCGGATCAGGCCTAGCATCAATGGCACAAGAAACCGCTCCCCTATTTCGAGGATTTCGCTCATGGCCGGTAAAGCAAGCTTCAACTGGATCGACCCGCTGCTGCTGGATCAGCAGCTCACTGAAGAAGAGCGCATGGTGCGTGACAGCGCTTATCAGTTCGCCCAGGACAAGCTGGCCCCGCGCGTGCTGGAAGCCTTCCGTCACGAGCAGACCGACCCGGCGATCTTCCGCGAGATGGGTGAAGTCGGCCTGCTCGGTGCAACCATTCCCGAGCAATACGGTGGCAGCGGCCTGAACTATGTGTGCTACGGCCTGATTGCCCGCGAAGTGGAGCGCATCGACTCTGGCTACCGTTCGATGATGAGCGTGCAGTCTTCGCTGGTGATGGTGCCGATCAACGAATTCGGTACCGAAGCGCAGAAGCAGAAATACCTGCCCAAACTGGCCTCTGGCGAGTGGATTGGTTGCTTTGGCCTGACCGAGCCTAACCATGGCTCCGACCCAGGCTCGATGATCACCCGTGCCAGGAAGGTTGATGGCGGCTATCGCCTGAGTGGCAGCAAGATGTGGATCACCAACAGCCCGATCGCCGATGTGTTCGTGGTCTGGGCCAAGGATGATGCCGGCGATATCCGCGGCTTTGTTCTGGAAAAAGGCTGGGAAGGCCTCAGCGCCCCGGCGATCCATGGCAAGGTTGGCCTGCGTGCTTCCATCACCGGTGAGATCGTCATGGACAACGTGTTCGTCCCTGAGGAGAACATCTTCCCGGATGTGCGCGGCCTCAAAGGTCCGTTCACTTGCCTGAACTCGGCGCGTTATGGCATTTCCTGGGGTGCGCTGGGTGCGGCTGAAGCCTGCTGGCACACCGCTCGCCAATACACCCTGGATCGTCAGCAGTTCGGTCGTCCGCTGGCGGCCAACCAGCTGATCCAGAAGAAGCTGGCTGACATGCAGACCGAGATCACACTGGCCCTGCAAGGCTGCCTGCGCCTGGGGCGCATGAAGGACGAAGGCGCTGCGGCGGTGGAAATCACCTCGATCATGAAGCGCAACTCTTGCGGCAAGGCCCTGGATATTGCCCGTATGGCCCGCGACATGCTTGGCGGCAACGGCATTTCCGATGAGTTCGGCGTGGCGCGCCACCTGGTCAACCTTGAGGTGGTCAACACCTATGAGGGTACCCATGACGTGCATGCGCTGATCCTCGGGCGTGCACAGACCGGCATCCAGGCCTTCTACTGATAAGGAGCCAGCCCATGGGCGCGCTATCTCATCTGCGGGTGCTGGACCTCTCCCGTGTGCTGGCGGGGCCTTGGTCTGGCCAGATCCTGGCGGACCTGGGTGCTGACGTGATCAAGGTCGAGCGCCCTGGCAGCGGCGACGATACTCGCTCCTGGGGGCCGCCCTTCCTCAAGGATGCCGAGGGGGAGAACACCAGCGAGGCGGCCTATTACCTGTCGGCAAACCGCAACAAGCGCTCGGTGACCATCGATTTCACCCAGCCGGAAGGCCAGCGCCTGGTGCGGGAGCTGGCGGCCAGGTCGGATATCGTCATCGAGAACTTCAAGGTAGGTGGGCTGGCGGCCTATGGGCTGGATTACCCGAGCCTGAGGGCGATCAACCCCAAGCTTATCTATTGCTCGATCACAGGCTTCGGCCAGACGGGGCCGTATGCCAAGCGTGCGGGGTATGACTTCATGATCCAGGGGCTGGGCGGGCTGATGAGCCTGACCGGGCGCCCGGATGGAGAAGACGGTGCCGGGCCGGTGAAGGTAGGTGTTGCACTGACCGATATTCTCACCGGGCTCTACTCGACGGTGGCGATTCTGGCTGCTCTCGCCTACCGCGATCAGCATGGGGTTGGTCAACATATCGACATGGCGTTGCTCGATGTGCAGGTGGCGTGCCTGGCCAACCAGGCGATGAACTACCTGACCACGGGCAGTCCGCCGCGGCGGTTGGGTAATGCTCACCCTAACATTGTGCCTTATCAGGATTTCCCGACGGCGGATGGCGATTTCATCCTCACTGTGGGTAACGATGGCCAGTTCCGCAAATTCGCCGAGGTGGCTGGCCAGCCGCAGTGGGCGGATGACCCGCGTTTCGCTACCAATAAGCAGCGGGTGGCGAACCGGGCCGAGCTGATTCCACTGATTCGCCAGGCGACGGTATTCAAGACCACTGCCGAATGGGTGAGTCAACTGGAGGCCGCCGGGGTGCCATGCGGGCCGATCAACGATCTGGCGCAGATGTTCCAGGATCCACAGGTGTTGGCGCGGGGGCTGGCGGTAACCATGCCCCATGTGCTGGCTGGGAGCGTGCCGCAGGTGGCCAGCCCGATTCGGCTGTCCGAAACGCCTGTAGAGTATCGGCGTGCGCCGCCGCTGCTGGGCGAGCATACCGAGGCGGTGCTGGGTGATGTGCTGGGAATGGATGCCGATGCTGTAGGGCGTTTGCGCAGTGCTGGCGTGCTTTGACTCTATATAGAGCGGTTGAAGAGCGGGGAGGCCGTCAGGCCTCCCCGCTTTGCTTTTCAGCGATATTGAAGTTTCTTCAAAATAAGGGTTGACGCGCCTTCGAATCCCCTTATAATGCGCCCCACTTCCGACGTAGTCGAAACGGAAAACTCCTTGAAATTCAATGAGTTGGATGAATCAGGTGGTGTCGGAAGCGCTTCGGTTGAATGATCGATAGCGGTTGAGATGAAGGTTGACAGCGGTTTCAAATGCTGTATTATTCACCTCCCGCAACGAGAGATCGAAGCGAGTTAAGTGTCTGAAGTTAAACGAGTTTCTCGCAAAAAACTTCAAAATAAACGCTTGACAGACCCTGAGGGAAGCGTAGAATGCGCGCCTCGGTTGAGACGAAAAGCTCTTAACCAAACGCTCTTTAACAAATCGAATCAAGCAATTCGTGTGGGTGCTTGTGAGTACGGACTGATAGTCACAAAGATTATCAGCATCACAAGTGACCATGCGAGAAATCACATAGTCATTTGAGATTGCTGAGCCAAGTTTAGGGTTTCTTAAAAACCCAAGCAGTATTGAACTGAAGAGTTTGATCATGGCTCAGATTGAACGCT